>CALWZA010000024.1 GCA_944385905.1 uncultured Clostridia bacterium | reverse complement strand
CAAGACAAAAGATCAAAAGTGAGGTAGAAGAAATGACAGAAACTTATAATAAGCCCGTGGCGCTTGATAAAATTGCTTACGTGATTTGGGGAACGGGTAGTCCTGCATGGGGAGATCCGCGTAACGTGTGCACGAGAATGTTCTCAAATCATATCGTGTGGCTTTGCCACAAGAAGCCAATGAGTGCTTCTGAAATTGCAGAGGAACTGAACGTTCCCACCGTTTACGTTGAAGAAGAACTTGAAATTCTCCGCAAAGGCGAAAATGGTAAGTACGGTTTTCTTCGTCGCTTGGAAAACGGCAAATATGCGCTTAATTTCATTTTGCTTGATAAGGATGTATTTGAAAAAGCAAATGCAATTTATACAGAGCAGTTACCGAAGATTTGTTAAACCATATCAAACTATATTGAAGCGCATAAAGCCGAATATCTTGCTTTCCCGTATCTGAACAAGAAAGTTGACATGAATCTTATCCTTTGGCAGCAGGTATTCCATATTTCCGATGCTTTCTCATATTGTGTTGAGTGTGCTTTGAAGAAAAATCATTTTTCTGACGTTGAGAAAACAGACCGTCCGTTTAGCGTGTTTGGATATGTAGATAACGGCAAGTATTATGGCGGCGGTTGGGATGGTGTTGACGCTCAAAATGTGTGCGGCTTCTCAAATGTTCATCTTGATAATATCTACATCACACGTATTAAGAAACACTTTAGTTGCGGACTCAATGTGTCTAAAGACCCTCAGATTCAACTTGCACTCCGTGCCATTGAAGGTCTTGATATTACGTTGCTTTCCGAAAAAGAAAAAGAGCACGCTGCAAAAGCTATTGAGTGCGGCTATTTGTATCGCGACGGAGATATGCTTTATACCAAGATTCTTGTAAATGCGCTTTCAGATAGAGATAGACTATTTGATATCAGTAATGCTTTGCAGAATGGATATTTCGATGCCGATGCTGAAATTGTTGCAGCGAAGGTTGCAGAACTTATCAAAAAGTCTGTTCCCGATTATCTTCTCGGAGAATGGAGATTGGCGAATAATCTTGCGAGTATGCCGATTCTTGACGCAGTTGTTGAATGTCTTATCGAAAAAGGTGTATTAACACCTCCCGAGGATGGTATTGGTGCGGAAGGTTGTTGGATGAGTGTTGAAAAGTAAGATGAATACCGCCGAGAGTTTATTGCTCTCGGCGGTATCTTTAACAAATATAAAGTTCTCAACTCGCAGTTGTGAAACGTAACATCGTCTCTATTGTATCAAACCGAGATTTGTGATATAATAAGGTCACACCAGTGATAATGAAGCTGTGGAGGTTATTATGGAACTCAAAATCGGAGAAAAGATTGCAAAATATAGAAAACTCAAAGGCTATACACAGGAACAGCTTGGAGAATTAGTAGGTGTCTCGGGACAAGCTGTATCGAAATGGGAAAATGGCGGTGTTCCGGACACGTATTTATTGCCGACCATTTCTAAGGTTTTAGGGGTGTCAATCGATGCCTTGTTTGGAGTAGAAAAGAAAATATCTGATTACACTCAAGATGAAATCCTTGATGATTTGTTTAAATTTTGCCTTCAAAAGACACACTGCAAAGATGAAAGAATAGATTTGTTCAAGTTTTTGTTTGATACTATATGGACTGTGCAAAGCGCATACTTCGGGAATGAAAGCCGACCGCTATTAAAAGATGTTATTGACAAGAATCGCGGCAATCAGCAAATAACATCACAAATCATCAACGACGAAGGAACAACATATTTGTCGCTTGTAGAAAACTTTCCATTCTTTTGTGCTGTCTGCGATACTCCCGAAATATCAAAAAAGCTATTGTCTGAAAAGAACTTTGGAGAGTTCTTCTCATTACTTGCTTCGGAAGATGGAATGAAGGCAATTGTTTTCACGCAAAGCACAACAGAAACAAGTCAATATACAGCGGATATGATGGCTAAAAAAATTGGCATCACACTTGAAAGATTCCTTGAAATTGAACCGTTACTTGTTAAATACGGTCTTTTGAATGAAGATAGCTTAACATTGGATGATAGCATAATCAAGGTATATCATAAGTGGAGTAATCCCGAAATCCGTCCGCTATTGATGATGGCTTACCAATTTATCAATGCAAGACAATGCTATTACGATTTCACTTGTAACAGAACCAAGCCATATTTTGCAAACGCATAAAATGTACTGCCGAGAGTCACTATAAAGATGACTCTCGGCGGTGTTTTTTTATTTTACCCACTTGTTAAGCATTTCCATATATTTCGGGTTCGCTCGAAGTTTAGTAAATTGAGGGTGTGGAGAGTTCGAAAGACGGTTCAAGATCCAAGAGAGCATATCATCGGTTTTATAGGTGATTTTAATCTGCTCTGCAAGAACTTCATCGTTTTTAGCAAGTTCCATAATTCTTTCTATCGACGCAAATTGCTTTTCTCTTATACGAATCACATCATCAATGGAGGAATTATCCGCTGTAAGCATACCTGCCAAAATGGCGTAGATGGATTCTTCACCGATACAACAAAACTCAAGATCATTCTTTTGACTCATTTCAGCAAAGGCAATTGCCATAGCCTCAAGACGATCAATCTTTTCCATGACCGTAAGGGTAGGATCGAAACGAATGATACGTGCGAGTTTTATGGACATCACATCCATAAGACCGTAGCAATTCTTTTTGTTCCAATAATGGTATTCGGCAGTATCTTTCCCGAAAAGTTGTTCCTTAATAATCGGAGCGTGCCACGCAGGGAGTTTTGACAATATTTCAAGAGCCGCATCGGTATCACCTGCCGCGTGAAGCAGTTTTGCTTTCATATTGATTGCCTCAGCACGAAGATCATCTTGAGTAAAGCGCATACTGAATGATTCTCCGAAAACGTTATCGGAGATAGACAAAGAACTTTTTACTTCTATTGTGACAAATATTTACGCAGAACAAAATGGCGATATAACATTCTGCTTGCTTGGTGAGCTTCAATTAAGAATGGAGGTGAAGTGATGGCACTTCGTATGATTAGCTATGGGTATAAAATGGTCAACGGTATTCTTACTGTCAACGATGAAGAAGCGAGAGTAGTGGTTGAGATCTTTCGGCGTTACGGAGCGGGAGAAATCCTTAAAGCCATCGCGGATGACCTTACTGAGCGTGGAGTCATTTTTTATCAAGAGAAAAACGTTTGGAACAAAAATATGATTGCCCGTATTATTGAAAACAAAAAATACATAGGCGAGGACGGCTATCCCGCTATTGTCAGCGATGAGGATTATGAACGAGCCTATAACCTTAAATCTCAAAAAGGAGTAAAGAAGGTTGAATACAGTCCGGAGGTGGAATATCTCAAGGATACAATCGTATGTTCTCAGTGCGGAAAGAAGTTATATCGACACGCAACGTGGAGCAAAAGAGAAAAGTGGTTTTGTACCAATGGCTGTAAGAATGATATTTATATTGGGGATCAAGAAATATTCGATGCAATAACAGATGCCTTAGTTAAAGCCAAGAGTAATCCGAAAAGTGTTGAAAACGAAGGTAAAGTCGATACCTATAATCCAAGTTTGGCGATTGTTCGCCAAAACAATGAAATTAACCGCCTTATGGATCAAAGCAAAGTTCAGTTCCAAGCGGTAAAGAAACTTATATTGCAGTGTGTTGAAATGAAGTTTGAATGTTGTAGTGAAAACAAATCCGAATCGCACACTGTATATATTAAGGAAAGCTTGGAGAGATGGAACACGGATGAAGCGGTTCTTCCGCTTATGGAAAAGATAGTAGATACCATTTCTTTAGAAAAAGATGGAAGTATCACGATCACTTTAATAAATCAAGGAAAGATAATCGGGAGGAGATAAAAATGCAAGTAGCTATACCATCGACTAAGATAGTAACAAAAATTGAAGCAAATCCTCTGCTTGTAAGCAGGGAAAATGAATATAGACAGCTCCGTGTCGCTGCATATTGCCGAGTCTCTACCGATAGTGATGAGCAGCTTGACAGTTATGAAGCACAGTTGGCTTATTACACCGATGCCATTGCAAAAAATCCTAAATGGCGTTTTGCAGGGATATACGCTGATGAGGGTATTACCGGAACTCAAGCAAATAAGCGCCCCAATTTTCAAAAAATGATTCGTGATTGCGAAAAGGGAAAGATTGATTTTATCCTTACCAAATCGGTTGCTCGTTTCGCAAGAAATACCGTTGACAGTTTGAAATATGTTCGTAAGCTAAAGGCTATGGGCATAGGCGTTTTCTTTGAAGAACAAGCACTTGACTCGATGAAATCAGAAAACGAAATGTTTCTCGGTTTGTATAGCGTTATGGCGCAGGCAGAAAGTGAAAATATCAGCGCGAACGTGCGTTGGGGTATTCAACAGAGAATGAAGTCAGGTACCTTCGCGTTTCGATATACCATTTTAGGGTATAGGAGAGGTGAAAATGGGGAACCCGAAATAATCCCGGAAGAAGCTGAAGTCGTTAGGAAGATATTCAATATGTATCTTGAGGGTGCAAGCCTCGATCAAATCAAATCTTATATTGAAACAAACGGTATAAAAACAAAAAAAGGCAAATCCGTCTGGAGCAAGCAGATCATTCAAGATATGCTTTGTAACGAGAGATTCGCGGGTGATATGCTGTTGCAAAAGACGTATATTGAGAACTGTATAAATAAAAAGGTAAAGAAAAATCTAGGTGAGATGGCTAAATATCTTATTACCAATAACCATCCTGCCATTATTTCCAAAGAAACCTTTAAGTTGGTTCAAGCGGAAATCGCCCGAAGAAGTACCAAGAGAAAGACGTCGGATTTGAGCATTACCGAGCAGGGAAAGTATAGTGGGAAATTCGCTCTTACTGAAATCCTTGTGTGCGGAGAGTGCGGAAGTCCTTATCGCAGAAAAACTTGGGTAATCAAGGGCGAAAAGAAAAGAGTTTGGAGATGCCTTAACCGAGTCGAACACGGCACTCAATATTGCAAGCATTCAGTATCTATTGATGAAGAAAAATTACAGGAAGCTATTTGCCGTGGGTTACGCAATGCTTTTGAATACCAAGATGAAGTTTCAGAACTCATTTTGTCCGGGTTGTCTTATGCTGTAACGGGCGACGATAACATTCTTGATGCCTACGTTATTGAGCAGAAGATTAAGGATCTGAAGCAGGATATGGAAGATATGATTACGATGAGCATGAGAACTGAGGGAGATACCGAAAAGTTTGAAGTGGAAATTCGCAAAATATCAGATCAACTATGTGCGATGAGAAGTCAGCTTGAAGTAGCACGTTCCCAAACACAGGCAAGTGAAAAGGTCAACCAAGAGATTGATAGTATCAAGGCATTTCTCGCTGATACGGAGATCAATTTCTTGGAGTATAATGAGATCGTTGTACGCAAGCTCATTGAGTGTATTCGGGTAATGCCCGATAGAAAACTTGTGATAGTTTTGAAGGGCGGAATAACCATAGAAGAACAAATTGCCGAATAGGTCGTTGGTTCGAAAAATAGCAGGGGAGAAAAAGAATCACCTTTCGATTCTGAACCAATAGTGTTCAAATGGGAGGTGATTTCTTTATATATCAACATCAAATGTTAATGTTACGGAAAATCTTGATAAATTACATAGGGGTCGGTGGTTCGAAAACGAGCAGGGCAAAACGGAATTTACAACAGCAAAAATGCCCAAAACCCTTGTAAAATAAGGCTTTTTCGGCAATAGTCTTTCCGTCTTGAATAGACATTTAATGAACCGGAAGAACTCTCTTCCGGTTCTTTCTTTTTTCTTCGCTTTTATCCTCATATGTATGTCAAGACCCCGCGATGTTTCTGTGCGTTTTTTGTTTGCCAAGGCTGAATTCAGAAAACTCTAGAATAAATCTATATCATTTGAACAATCGGAGATGAGTGTATTCGGTTGTTTTTTTCGTATTGCTGTATGCGGCTGTATTTTATATTCCGTGTGCGTTGCAATAGTTTGTACAAAATCGACAAAATAATTTGTTTAAATATCCAAATTGTCAATATAATGCTTGACACTGTGTGGGAAGATAATGTATAATATATACATCAAAGGATGTTATGAGTAACAGTTGCATCACTCGGAATCTTTGAAAATAAATTGAGCTTACGGGGGAAGGAAATATGAAAAAAACGATATCATTTTTTCTCGCTGCTTTAATGCTTGCCGGATGCGGAACGCAGAGTGACGGCAATACTGAGACAGAAAAAAACAGCTCCGGCAACACGGTTACAAATACAAGTGCCGAAACTGATTCAAACTCAGATACAAACATTAAAGATTACTATGAAGTAGAAATGGAAAACAGCGATTTGATATCGTTTGCGGTTGACGACAAGGGCTTGATTTACGCCATAAATCAGGACGGAAACATGATTTTATATACCTCCCGCGGCAGAGTAAAGGAAGAATTTGAAAACGCAAAAAGCCTTTCAAACTTATATTATCGTGACGGGACAGTGTATGCGTTTGATTATTCAAAATCAGCCGTTGTATCTGTTAATTCGGAAACAAAAGAGATAAAAGAAATTGCGAAGCTAAGCGATGTTTCATCACTTAATAACCTTGTTAGCGACGGGGAAAATGTTTATACAGTAGCCGTTCCCGCCTGTAACGGTGAAAATTGTGAGCATGACCACAGTGCTTCCATGGACGAAAACGGATATATGAATTTTAACGAGGTTATATATAAAACTGATATATCAACAGGTGAAACCGAAGCCCTGGACATTTCAAATCCTATAGCGATATACTGCTCTCAGGACGGAAAAATGTATGTTTATACATATCAGGATAAAACTTATGAGCTATACGAGCTTGATTCAAAGAACAAGCTGAAGCAAGTTTCGGAAATGAACGACGTCGGATATTTGTTTTCATTTGTGTATGAAAACGGTGATTTTATTTACGCAACACCAAGTCAGCAAATTATAAATTTAAAAATTAAATCGAGGGAGTCAAGAGTAGAGGCAGAAGGATTTATATCCGGCGGAAGCAATATGCAGTATCATATGGGCAATATTGTTTATCTGGAAAGTCTGTCGGCTGAATTAGGCTCGGAAGAGTTTAATACAAAAATGGCAAGCGTGCTTCTCAACCAAACAAGTGTAGTAATCAACATGAGCGCTTTGCCTAATTCGTTTTTAAATATTGAAAAAATCGTTGAAATTTCAGGAACCGCCTGCAATATCAATGCTGCGCCGATATACACTGATGAAATGCTTCTGAAGCTTATGGCAAAGGACTCGGATATCGACATTTATACTGTTACGACCGGAAATCTGACCTGTGATATAAGGCGTATGGGAGCGTATTCCGCCTTGAATGAGTCGGAAATATTAACAGACTATATTAATAACAGCTGTTTTGATTATGTTGCCGATTCAGTACTAAACAGCAACGGCGACATCATGTTTTTGCCGGTTAACACAAGCGGAAGTGTAGTTTTCTATTCAAAGCCGAGCTTTGAAAAGCACGGAATTACGCCCGAAGATGTTGAGTATCTCGACGGCTTTATGGAGGTTGCGGAAAGGCTTTATGAGGAAAATGCTTCAGAAAAAATATATGTTACTCCGCTCGGACCTTTTGGTTCGTTCCTGTTTCAATATGAAGCGTTTTATTCCGACCCCGAGACTCAGAGCGTAGATTATAATACAGAGCTTTTTGAGCACTGGTTTACGACTTTGCTCGACGGATTTTTCTGTGACTCTGAAGATAATCCTTGTCATCGATATTTTGATTTATGGCTTAACAGCAGTTACAGCGATGAAAACAATATGAACCATTTAGGATGCTATGAGAGCGATAAATCTGTAATGACATGGCTTACTATGGATTTGTTAAATTCGGTTGCTGACGACGATATTGCTAACTGGGGAGCGGTTCATGAGCCTTGGATTTCGCAAGAGGTTGACAAAAACAAGACCAGCTGCACATATTTGATGATAAACCCGTACAGCAAGAACAAAGAGGCGGCTATAAAGGTTTTGGAGACAATAGCTCAAAATTATAACGAAACAACAAACGGTTACGGTTTTTTCAGAAAAGACAAGAACGAATATGCAGAAAAATTCGATATCAATTCCGATTTGTTTAACGACATATATAACATTTATGAAAACGGAATGTTATATGAATACTCTACGTTGCTGTATTCAAGCGACATTCAGGACTATCAGATGGGAAAAACAACATTTGAGGAATTTGCTCAGGAGCGTTACAGACAGCGTGAGATGTGGCTGAACGAGTAAAAAAGTAAGGGGGAGGACAGTATGACGCAGAAAAGAATAAGGCTGAAATTTTGCCTGATGGGACTGCCGGCGTTTTTGGGATTTGTGATTTTTTACATAATTCCGTTTGTGAAAAGCGTTGGATATTCATTCATAGAAAATACTTTCAGCGAGAAATTCGTATACTTTGAAAATTATAAAACTGTTTTTCAAAACAAGTATTTTAGACTCGCTTTTACAAACACGGTGATATTCTCATTGGTCGGCGTAACCGTAATTGTTCTTTTGTCGCTTATATTGTCAATAAGCCTTTCAAAGTTATCGGAAAAATTTTCAATACTTAAAAGCGCCTTTGTCCTACCGATGGTTCTCCCGACAGCAAGCGTAATTTTCTTCTGGCAGCTTTTGTTTGACAGCGACAGCTACAGCGCATTTACTAAAATTCAAAGTGTAGGTCAGTTTTTTGAGGTATTGCCGATTTATCTGCTGTTTGTGTGGAAAAATATAGGGATTAATATAATATTGATTACAGCGGCTCTCGGCAAAATTCCTCAGTCAGTTTATGAGGCGGCAAGACTTGACGGCGCTTCAAACTGGAAGTTAAGCACAAAAATCACTTTTCCGCTTATCATTCCGACGCTGTTTTTTGTGGTTATGCTCTCTTTTGTAAACTCGCTTAAAATCTTTAAGGAAAGCTACCTCTATTACGGTACAAATTATCCCCCCGACTCGGTTTACAGCATACAGTACTATATGAATAATCACTTTTATAAGCTCAACTATCAAAACTTATCAACCGCTGTGGTTATTTTTACTCTGACAATTGCCGTGCTGGTTTTTGTTCTGTATAAGTTTGAAAACAAGTTCTCGGAAAGCACGTTCTGATAAGCGGGGGACATTAATATGAAAAAATCAGTTAAGAAATATGTGCGGCTAATTATGCTTTCGGTTATGGCGCTTGTTTTTCTGGTTCCCGTGCTGATAACGATAATTAAGTCGTTTCAGTTTGAAAACAGGGTACTTACCTTAAAGCAGTATTGGGAGCTGTTTGTTACCAACTTCACGTACTTCGATTACTTCTGGAATTCGGTACTTTATGCGGCGGTAATAACGCTTGTGTGCATAACAATTTCTCTGCCGCTCGGATTTGTGTTTGCGAAAATCAGATTTAAGGGAAGGGATACGCTTTTCTTTATATACATAGTAGTAATGATGCTGCCGTTTCAGGCGACACTGCTTCCAAACTATATCCAGCTTCGTGATTTAGGGTGGCTAAACACTCCGATGGCATTAACAGTCCCAATGTTTTTTTCACCGTTTGCGGTATTCCTTTTCAGACAGTTTATCAGGTCTATAGAGAATGACTCTATTGAGTATGCTCTGCTTGAAACATCGTCAGCGGTAAAAGTAATGTGGTATGCGGTTTTGCCGAGAATAAAGCCCGCGATACTGTCGCTTGCCATACTGATTTTCTGCGAGAGCTGGAATATGGTTGAGCAGGCGCTGATTTTTTCAATGGAAAACGAAGAAATCATGCCGCTGTCGGTAGTTTTGAATTCGCTTCCCGACAACGTGTCCTATGCAGGCGGAACGGTGTATATGTTCCCGATAATAGTGCTTTTCTTCATGTTTAAAGAAACCCTCCAGTCGTCAATGGAAAATTACAAGCTGTAGGGAGGTTATGACATGAAAAAAATCTATATCGCTTTAATCTCCCTTTTCTGGGCAGTGATAATTTTCTTTACATTTTTCGGAGAAAAGCTTTATATGTCAACTAATCCGAACGTAACGGTGACAGCCGCAAATACAATGCAGGTGATAAATGACGAGACGTTTGTGCTAATACCGAGTTCATGCTTGTTTGATGAAAACTACGTTTATGTTGTCACAACACAGAAAGGGTTCAGCATTGACATTTCGACAATAGAAAAAAGGGAAGTCGCAACTAAGCCGAGTGAAACCGACAACAGACTGCTGGTTACAGAGGGAATATCACGAGGCGAGGTTATTGTGTCAAAGTCTGACCGCCCTCTTGCCGACGGCATGAGAGTGGTTATAAGCTGACAGCATAAAAGGCTTCATATAAAAAGGCTTGTACAGTGAAAGCTGTACAAGCCTGAAATATTTCAGCGCTGCCCGTGTTTTAATTTCATTTAACAATGCAGACTGATGTTATCCGCCTGATAGTCTCTTTTTCGCTTACCAGTTCACCTTCCAGCGAGAGGAATACTTGCCTTCGGGATTTTTAAATCCGTTATTTTCTGAAGAGGAAATCTCATTTTTCCTTAAAGCGTTGAGATGGCTTTCAAACTCGTCGCAGTCAAAAGGAAGGTCAACGCGGCAGTTGTTTTTCCACGAAGAAAGATAAGCGGCATTTGAAAGAGTAAGACCGTTTATACCCTCAGTGCCGTCGGCAACGAGCGGTGTGCCGTGAAGAATTGCAGAGGCGAAAGCGTTAAGCACTCCGCAGTGCTGAGGAGACTGACCGTCGGTTTCAACCTGTGAAAATTCATTCTCCGGAAGAGCGAATCCCTCTTTGCAGCTGAAGCAGAATTCTCTTTCGCTCACCTTGTTTTTCCAAAGCAAAAGCTTTCCGTTTTCCGAAACAAGCTTGCCTTTGTCGCAGAGAATCTCAAAACGGTTTGTGCCGGGAGCGTCTCCTGTCGAGGTGATAAATGTGCCTGTTGCTCCGTTTGCGTATTCTACATATGTTGTGACGTCGTCCTCGACTTCAATATTGTGCCATTTTCCGAAATGCATATTTGACTGAACTTTGACCGGCATTCCGCATATCCACTGCCACAAATCGAGGTTGTGAGGGCATTGATTAAGCAAAACTCCTCCGCCCTCACCGCTCCAAGTCGCTCTCCATGATCCGCTGTCATAATAGCTCTGAGTGCGGTACCAGTCGGTGATGATCCAGCTTGTTCTCTTCAATTCACCGAGCTCGCCGCTTGCCATGATTTCCTTCATTTTTCTGTAAATGTGGTCGGTGCGCTGATTGAACATCATTCCGAACTTGACGTTTGACTCTGCCGCAGCCTTGTTCATTTCACGAACCTGCTTTGTGTAAACGCCGGCAGGCTTTTCGCACATGACATGAAGGCCTCTTTTGAATCCTTCAATTGCGAACTGAGGATGCAGATAGTGCGGAACAGCGATAATAAAAGCGTCGATAAGCCCGCTGTCAAGCATTTTAATTGCATCATCAAATCTTGCGACAGTGTCAGGCAGATTTTCCTTTGCCCAATCAAGTCTCTTTGGATTTATGTCTGCTACTGCGGCAAGCTCAATTTCAGGACATCTTCCGTCTTTGATATTGCATGCGTGGCAGGTACCCATGTTTCCGATACCGATAATTCCCATTCTCACTTTTTCCATACAAACGTCGTTCCTTTCAAGTTTATTATATGTGCATTTAATTACACAGCAAAACTAATATTACCAGCCATGGCTTTTAAGGTTTTCAAAGCTTTTTTTGAGGCAGTCAAACGGGTTTTCGCCATAGCAGTTATCCTGCTCGACGAGAGCGTATTCGCAGTTTGTGTCAGACAGAGCCTCATAAACAGCGTCGAAATCGATATTTCCCTCATAAACGGGAGCCATGCGGTTTTCCCAGCCCTCGCAGTACATATCTTTAAGATGAACGCACTGTATTCTTTCCGAAAACTTTTTAATCAGGCTTATGGGGTTGTTTCCGGAAAACTGAATCCAGTATGTGTCAGGAATGAAAGAAAGCTCGTCGGCGGTGAATGTTTCGGCAAGGCGCGTAATAAAATCCTTTTTTGATACTTTGTCCTTTTTGAATTCAAAGCCATGGTTGTGATACATGATTTTGCATCCGTTTTTTCTGAAAGTTTCACAACAGGCTCGAATCAAATTTATCTCTTTCTGAAAATCCTCAGGAGAGGAAAAACCGTTAAAGCCGCAGCCGTGGCCTATGAATGAACAGCCGAACAAAAGGTGATCCTTTGCGGTCTTATCAGGGTCAGTGAGGATTTTATCAGGGTTTGTATGAGTTACAGCAGGCTTACGGCATATGACATTTGGCTCGCGAGCTGGCAGAAGCAGCTCGGCACACCGAGACCGAGCTCATACGCTCACGGAATATGGCAGTACGCCGCCATCGGAACGGCCGAGGAAGTAAAAAAGGGCTGGGCGACACATGTCGGGTCTGTTCCCGGAATCTCTGTCCCGTGCGATGTGGATTTTGCCTACAAGGACTTTGCGGCGATAATCAGAAACGCAGGATTAAACTGCCTGACAGGCGATAAAAAATACACCGTCACGGCATCGGCTACCGTGACGGGAGAAGAAAAGGCAAACGAGCTGAGCGATAAGCTTAAAGCGCTGAATTTAAGCGTGACAATTAAAGAGATATAATTAAATTCCCCCGCCTGACGGAAGACCGCCGGGCGGGGGATAGGTTATTTTACTAATAAATCTGATGACTAAGTTTTGACTAAAAACTTAGTGAAAAAATATGATTATTCATGATTTTTCTTGAACTCTTAAAAACGGGCTAATCCCAGTAGGCAAAAGAAAAAAGCCGCATTTCTGCGGCTTTTTTCTTGGCGGAGATGGAGAGACTTGAACTCTCGCGCCGGTTTCCCGACCTACGCCCTTAGCAGGGGCGCCTCGTCACCACTTGAGTACATCTCCGTGTGACTTATAAAAATATAAATTTGGCGGAGAGGGTGGGATTCGAACCCACGGTACGTCGCCGTATCACTGGTTTTCAAGACCAGCTCCTTAAACCACTCGGACACCTCTCCGCATGTGTCGCTCAATAGCGACTTATACAGTTTATCATATCTATTTTTAAATGTCAATAGTTTTTGATAATTTTATTACACTGTACTAATTTTATATTTAAACTGACAGAAAGTGAAAGGCTCGTGTAAACCGGCATCTCAATAATATGCATATAAAATACGCAAAATGTGCAATTTGTTTATCGATTATATACACTCAGCATGCTCAATATAGAATAATTATTAGGCGCGATTTTTGCTGATGTTAATGATTTGTAAGCGAAGTAATCTTTAAATAAAGCATAAAATGTCACAAGAATCATAAACTACTTACATTTTATAGCGGTGTTATAGCTGTAATCGCAATAATTAAATTGCATAAACTGACATATAGTTCGCTGTATGAAAAGTCAATATATCAGAAGAAGATAATATTATGAAATGATAAAATATGATATACAAATATACAATTTTTTTGCGCGTATACGAGAAAATTATAGTTTAAAAGGAGAGCGTATAATGAAAATCAAAAAAATTTTTAGCGTGGTCCTTGCCTTTGCGATTATGTCGTCCCTCGCATCGTGCGGAGGAAGTGAAACGGCAAAAGTAACAGCCACATTGTCTTCCGAAGACGCAAACACCGTAGCGGACGTAGCAACAGCTCTTGATGACCTGACTCTTGAGAACAAAACGATAAGGTGGTTTTCTTTTTACGATATCAATCCTTCTCCGGACGATGAGACGATTCCGGCAGATTACGTAATGTTTACCGAAAAATTCGGAGGCAAAATAGAGTATACACAGGTTGTGTGGGGAGAACGCTTTACTGCGCTCGCAAACCAGATTTTAGGCGGGAACTCACCTGACTTTTATCCTGCAAACGTTGATACGTTTCCAAGCGGAGCTATGTCCGGAATGTGTATGCCTGTCAATGATTATATAGATCTTGACGACGACCTCTGGGTAGATTTGAAGGAAGCAAATGAGATGTATTCTATCGGAGATAATCGCTATGCGATAGTTATCAATTTGTCTCCTGCCGGATATCTTTGCGTTTACAGCAGAGACACAATGGAAGAATACGGCTTTGATGATCCTGCCGAGCTTTTCTATGAAGGAAAGTGGACATGGGATGTGTTCAAGGACATGTGCGTTACGTTTACCAACCCCGAAGAAGAGAAATATGCAATCGACGGTTGGTTTTTTGAGGCTGCACTTATGCAGACTGCAGGAGTTCCGCTGACTGAGCTCAAAGACGGTCAGTTTGTGTGCAATATCGACGACCCGAGATTTGAGAAAACAGCGAACTTCATGTATGATCTGGCTAAAAACGGCGTTGTATATCCGAGGTGGTCATACGGCTGGGTAGTTCTGAATATGAGCGGAATCTCATCAGGACAAACGCTTTTCTGGCCTGTCGGAACAAATGATACAGGCGGCTTTGACCCGAGCTTTGAAAATACAATGATAGTTCCGATGCCAAAGGATCCTGACAGCGACAGATATTACATAAACGCAGGCGTAGTAGATATAAATGACGGAGTTCATATCTGCGCAGGCGCTCCGAACCCTGAAGGCGTAGCGGTTTATATGTCCTGCAAGAGACTTGCTTCAATGAGTGATGAAGTAAAGCAAATAAATATAAAGCAGGCGAAACAGAAAGGCTGGACAGATGAGCAGCTCGAAATGATTGAGTCTCTCAAACAAATTGCTCTTGAAAACAATGTAATTGATTTCTCAGAAGGCATCAGCGGCGAATATTACGATCTGATGGATCCTGTAAAGAGAGCGTCAATGGGAGAGCCGCCGTCTACATGGGCTGAAATAAAAGCTACATACGGAGATGCAATGAAAGAAATTCTGAAGCAAGTTAATGCTGATTTAGCGGCGCTGTCATAGGCATGCCTATTAATACACAAGGAAATTTAAAATTACTTTTTATTCAAATTTTTCCTTATTATTCACATCAAAATAATACACGGCTTTAATTGAATAATTATAGGCGAATAAATTGATAATATTATTGGTTAAAATAAATCCAGCATAAAAATATATAGAGATTATAATCACTTGTAGGTAATTAAATCGATTAGCTATAGCCGCGCAAATATTATTTGCACAAAAAGAAATATCACGATTTCTTTAGTAGTCAATATATCAGAAGAATCACAATAAATATGGTGATAAAATATTATTGTGAATATGATTATTTTATTCATGTGGATTTTACAAACGAAAGGAAAGTGTGTGATGAAATTAAAAAAATTTTTTACCGGTGTATTAGCTTTTGTTATGGTTGCCTCCCTTGCAGCGTGCGGAGGAGGAAATGATTCGCAGAAAGTAACAGCTACTTTGTCGTCTGAAGACGCAAGCACAGTAGCAAATGTCGCAACGGCTCTTGATGATTTAACGCTTGAAAATAAAACGATTAAGTGGTTTTCTTTTTATGATATTAATCCTTCTGCAGACGCTGAGACGATTGATCCGGACTATGTTATGTTTACAGAAAAGTTTGGCGGAACAATAGAGTATATGCAGGCTGCTTGGGACGAGCGCTTCACAGCTATGGCGAACCTGATTCTCGGAGGAAATTCGCCTGACTTCTATCCTGTAGACAGCGATACGTTTCCGACCGGAGCGATGACGGGAATGTGTGCTCCTGTAAACGACTATATTGATCTTGAGGATGACCTTTGGAAAGATCTGGCCGATGCAAATAATATGTTCAGACTCGGTGATGAGAGATATGCTATCATTACAAACATCTCTCCAATAGGCTGCGTATGCGTATATAATAGAAATACAATTGAGGAATACGGCTTTGATGATCCTGCAGAACTTTTCTATGCGGGCGATTGGGATTGGGATGTTTTCGAGGAAATGTGCGTCGAATTTACGAATCCCGATGAAGAAAGGTGGGCTCTTGACGGCTGGTTTTTCGAGGGAGCTATAATGATGACCGCCGGCGTTCCTCTTACAGAAATTAAGGACGGTCAGGTCGTCTGCAACATCGATGACCCAAGACTCGAAAAAGTCGCAAACTTTATGTATGATCTTTCAAAACATTCAGTATACTATCCGAGAGAAGCTTACGGATGGGTAGTTTTGGAAATGGCTGGCATTGAGTCCGGACAGACGCTGTTCTGGCCTGTAGGGCCTTACGGATTTGACCCAAAGGTTGACGGAGCTATGTTTGTTCCTATGCCTAAGGATCCTGACGGTGATACATATTATATCAATGCGGGCGCAAGCGGCGTTGATGACGGTGTGCATATTTGCGTAGGCGCGCCGAACCCGGAGGGCGTTGCGGTTTATATGTCCTGCAAGAGACTTGCTTCAATGAGTGATGAGGTTAAGCAGATCAGCATAAATCAGGCTAAGCAGAACGGCTGGACAGACGAGCAGCTTGAGATGCAGGAGGCTATTTATCAGATTGCAAACACAAACTATATTTTTGATTTCACCAGCGGCATAAATGCCGAGTACTTAGCGGCTGCTGACCCGGTCACCCGCAATTCAATGTACTCAACTACTTGGGCGGAAATCAAGTCATCATATGCAGATGTTCTCAAAGAGATTTTAAAACAGTTTAATGCTGATTACGCGGCATTGAATTTATAAACTTAAAGCTTAAAAATAAAAAAGCGGCTGGAAATCTTTCTTCTGAAAGTTTCCCAGCCACTTTTGTTTGCATTCTGAATTTTGCGATGTTTTATTATTTTTCGTATGCCTTTAAAATTTCTCCCACATAAACCCAGTGAAAGTCATTTTGCTGATAAAAGTTCTCTAGCGCGGACTTGTCCAAGAAGCTTTCCGGAGTCATTTGCTGAACATAAAGCTTTTTGCAGACAAGCGTGAGTTTAGCCTGCTCAAACATAACCGAACCGTCTTTGAAAACAGGAGTCAGACCGGTTTCTTTTGCTTTGTCAACATCTTTGCCCGAGACCGTTCCGCAAAGCTTCAGGGCATTTTTGTATTCTTCGCTGAAAAACGAGAGTGTAAAGTAATCGCAGGAATCGATAAACTTCTTTGTGTATCTTTGAGGTCTTATGTAAATTGTTGCGACGTTTTTGTTCCAGAGCACTCCGACCCCGCCCCATGAAGCCGTCATCATGTTAAATCCGTTTTCATTGCCTGCGCCGACCAAGCACCAGTCCTTGCCGATGAGTTTAAAAGGGGAAAATTCAATTTCTGAGACGTTAATTTCATTAAACACTTTGTTCATAAATATCATCCTTTCATTATGTTTGATTGATATTATTGTAGCGCAGTTTTATACAAAATTCAAGTGAAATGTGTCTTTGCTGTTGAATATGATAAAACATTGTGTTAAAATAAAGCGAGAGAGGAGGCTTACAGTGAAGATTACAAATGAACAGAATCCAAGACTCCCTTATTTAAGAGAAAAAACATCAAAGCTGACCCTTAGTCCCGGGTGTTACCTGATGAAGGACAAAACAGGGAATATAATATATATAGGCAAGGCGAAGAGCTTAAAAAAGAGAGTTACGAGTTATTTTCGAGAGTCAGCAGACCATCTTCCTAAAGTAGCGAAAATGGTTCAGCACGTCTACGACTATGATTTTATAGTAACAGACAGCGAATATGAGGCGCTTGTTTTGGAAGCTTCACTTATAAAGCAAAACCAGCCTCATTATAATATACTTTTAAAAGACGATAAGGGTTACAGCTATATAAAAATTTCCGATGAGGAATATCCGAGAATAACAAGAGAGCTTCAGAAAAAGGGAACAGGAGAGTATATAGGTCCTTTCACGAGCGGCTTTGTGTCAAAACAGGCTGTCGAGGAGGTAAACAAGGTGTTTGCCCTTCCGACATGCACAAGAAAGTTTCCGAGAGATTTTAAAAAACAGCGCCCGTGCCTTAATTATTCAATAAAGCAGTGTATGGGCGTGTGCAGAGGGGACATATCTTCAGAGGACTATCAAAAGATTGTAATGGAAGCGGTCGAGTACATTAAAAACGGAAGCGGAATATCAGTCGAAAGGCTCACAAAAGAGATGAACGCAGCTGCAGAGGAAATGAACTTTGAATTGGCGGCACGTCTTCGTGACAGGATAAACGCTATAAAAGGGGCGGCGGAAAAGCAGAAGATATTTGAAAAATCCGTAAAGGACACCGACATAATCGGAGTAGCCAGAAGCTCATCGCAGGCGTGTATATCCGTGCTGATGTACCGCGGCGGCAGGCTGTTTGACAAGTCAGACTTTTTCCTCGGCGAAAATGAGGACAACTCAGAACTTCGGGAGGATTTTCTGTCACAGTACTATCAGAATAAAACCGACATACCAAAGGAAATATATATAGACGAGCCTATTGAAAACAAAGAGCTTCTCGAACGATTTTTGAGGGAAAAATGCGGTCACGCAGTTTCAATAATCTCTCCGCAGAGAGGGGAGATGCTCAAGCTCACAATGCTTGCCAAAAGCAACGCAAGCGAGTATCTTTCCATAAAGGTCGGACGTTCGGGAAAAGAAATAGCGGCTCTCGACGAGCTTGCGAAAGTTTTGGGAATGCAGTCGCCGCCTAAGTATATCGAGTGCTATGACATATCGAACCTGTCGTCTGCTGATATGGTTGCGGGAATGGTTGTTTTTGAGAACGGACGGCCACAGAAGAAGTATTATAAAAAGTTTTCGATAAAGACTGTTTTCGGTCAAAACGATTACGCCTGTATGCGTGAGGTGCTGAAACGGCGATTTAACCGCTATTTCGAGTCTCAGAATTCTCAGGAGGAGACCGACGAGGGCTTTTCAAAGCTTCCCGACTTGATTTTTCTTGACGGAGGAAAAGGACACGTCGGAGCGGTTGAGCCGATGCTCAGAGAAATGGGAATAAGCGTTCCTGTTTTCGGACTTGTTAAGGATTCAAAACACAGAACGAGAGCTATCGCTACAAACGGAGGGGAAATAAGCGTTTCCAAGACAAGAGCGGCTTTTGCGCTGATTACAAGGATTCAGGACGAGGTTCACAGATTTTCAGTGTCATATCAGGCGCAAAAGCATAAAAAATCAGGTTTTGCGCTTGAGCTTACCAGAGTAAAAGGAATAGGCGAAAAGAAAGCCGCAAAGCTTATTGCTGCTTTTAAAACAAAAGAGGCGCTGAAATCCGCAACAGTGGATGAAATCGCTAAAGAAGCGGGAATAAGCTTTGAAACGGCGGCGGAGCTTAAAGAAAAAGTAATTGATGAGCTGATAACATGACAAAAAGAGAATAAAAACGATAAAAATCTCTTAAGAATTGTTTTTTGTGTAGACATTTTGACATATGTGTTGTATAATAAATAAGATATATGCAGTTGAAAGGAGAAACGTGTGCTTGAAAAAGTATGCGCTGAGAAATCATGAGAGTAATAACAGGAACTGCAAGGGGCAAAAAGCTGAAAACTCTTGAAGGAGTCGATGTCAGACCGACCACAGATATGGTCAAGGAGGCTGTATTTTCAGCTATTCAGTTTGAAATAGAGGGTGCTTCGGCGCTGGATCTTTTCGGCGGCTCAGGTCAGCTCGGAATCGAGGCTTTAAGCAGAGGAGCAAGGCACTGTGTTTTTGTTGAGAAAAACAGAGAGGCTTTTAATGTTATAAAAGAAAATGTAAACAGCTGCGGTTTTTTGTCAAAGTCGAGACTTCTGAATATGGATTCTATTGAATATCTTCAGGTCGCGAAACCGGGAATAGATATAGCTTTTCTTGACCCTCCGTATAATAATGATATAATTCAAAAAGCTCTTCCGCTTCTCGATAAAAAAATGAGCGGCGCCGGAATTGCTGTGTGCGAGCATGAGGCAGGTCTTGAACTTCCGGAGGAAATCGGAAGATTTAAGCTTAAAAAGCGATACAGATACGGAAAAACTGCGGTCACGATATACAATATTAAAGATGGCAGCGAAGAATAAGCAAATAAGCAAGGTGGAATAGATTTATGAGGATAGCGGTTTGCCCGGGAAGCTTTGATCCGGTCACACTCGGGCATTTGGATATAATACTCAGAGCTTCAAAGCTTTTTGACAAGGTGATAATTCTGGTGTCCGTAAATCCGGGAAAGACAGCGAGCTTCACTTCGGAAGAGCGTGTTGAAATGATAAGGGCAGTGACGTCTGACATACCGAATGTCGAAACTGATGTTTTCGACGGATTGCTTGCTGATTATGTAAAAAAAACAGGAGCAATAGCTATTGTTAAGGGGCTTAGAGCGGTAAGCGACTTTGAGTATGAGTTTCAGATGGCGCTGACCAATAAAAAGCTTTATCCCGACGCTGAGACGGTGTTTTTAACAACAAAAGCCGAAAATATGTATCTAAGCTCAAGTGTGGTCAAGCAAATTGCGAGCTTCGGCGGCGATATAAGCCATTTTGTGCCGCCTCAGATACTCGGTGTGATCAAAAAAAGGCTAATTAAGAATTATTAATAATCGGCCGCACAGCGGTTTTTGAGAAAGGACGGAAATTTATGACTATCGACGAAATTTTGGAGCTGATGGATGATTTGCTTGACAAGGCGGTGTCGGTACCTCTGTCAAAGAAAAAGAGCATGGTTGATACTGAAAAGATGAGAGAGTACATTGACAGCATCAGATACAACCTGCCTTCCGAAATCAAGAAAGCAAAGCAGATGGTTGCCGACAGAAGCTCGATAATCACCGAGGCGAACGCTAAAGCGGAGGAAATTATCAAGAGGGCCGAGGAAAGAGCAAAAGTAATCGTTTCAAACGAGGAAATTGTTAAAAAATCGAGGGAAACAGCGGAAGAAATGCTTACTCAGGCGAAAAAAATGGACAGCGAAATCCGTGCGGCAATGTCAGCTAGAATGGATAAGCTTTTGGATGAAACCGAAAAGCTCCTTGTAAAGAACCTCAGCGAAGTCAGAGGAACAAGAGCGGCATTAAAGGAAGCAGAAAAGAAATAATTTTTCGGGATCTTATTCGCATAAAAAGCAAAGCAGCAGTTTGTGTTTAACTGCTGCTTTTTTTGTGCTTGAAAGATTATTCGACCGTTACCGACTTGGCTAAGTTTCTCGGCTTGTCAACGTCGTTTCCTCTTAAAACCGAAGTGTAGTACGCGATAAGCTGGAGAGGAACAACCGCAGGCATCGGCATAATAATGTCTTCAAATTTCGGAATCTCAATTTTGAAATCCACAGCCGACGGGTCAATTTCCATGCCCTGCTGACAAACTACAATTGTTTTCGCGCCTCTTGCCTTTACCTCTTTTATGTTGCTTACAGTCTTTTCAAGAAGTTTTGTCTGCGTTGCGACAGCGATAACAGGCATTCCGTTTGTAATAAGCGAGATTGTGCCGTGCTTAAGCTCTCCGGCGGCATACGATTCGCTGTGAATGTAGCTTATTTCCTTGAGCTTAAGGCTGCCCTCCATGGAAAGCGCATAGTCAAGACCTCTGCCGATATAGAGCAGGTGGTCGGCGTTTATAAGCTGAGAGGAAATTTTCTGGCAGGCGTCGGCGCTTTCGAGAATAGAAGCTATAAGGTCCGGGGTTTGCCTCAGAAGTCCGATAAGTCTTCTGCATTCTGCCTCATCTATTTTTTCCTTAGCTAAAGCAAGCTCAAAAGCGAACAAATACATAACCGAAAGCTGAACCATATATGCTTTTGTGGAAGCAACAGCTATTTCCGGGCCCGCGTGAGTGTAAATCAGCATATCGGATTCTCTTGCGATAGAGCTGCCCTTGGCGTTGACAATTCCGAGAGTCGAAGCGCCTAAACTTTTCGCAAGCCTTAAAGCGGCAAGACTGTCGGCGGTTTCGCCCGACTGAGAAATGATGATAACAAGATCTCCGACACCGACGAGAGGATTTCTGTATCTGAATTCAGATGCTATGTCAACAACAACAGGTACTCGCGCAAGCTCCTCAATGATGTATTTTCCGACGAGTCCGGCGTGCATGGCAGTTCCGCACGCAACAATAAAAATCTGATTAAAGCTTCTTAGCTTTTCAACGGTAATTCCGCATTCTGACAAATCAGGAAGTCCGTCTGATATCCTCGGTGTAATAGTTGTCTTAACCGCGGTCGGCTGTTCATGAATTTCTTTAAGCATAAAATGCTCGTATCCCTGTTTTTCAGCGGCGTCAACATCCCAGTCGGCGGTTTTTCTCTCCTTTTTGATTTCAGAGCCGTGAGAGTCAAAAACCTTGACGCCGTCCATGCCTAAAACGGCAATCTCGTCATGCTCAAGCAGATAATAATCGCGTGTGTACTGCAAAATCGCCGTTACGTCGGACGCAATAAAGTTTTCGTCCTTGCCAAGCCCAACAATCAAAGGGCTTTCGCGGCGGACTGCATAGACAACATCGGGGCGGTCGGCAAAAATAATGCCCAAAGCAAAGCTTCCCTGAATTTCTGACAATGTTTTTTGTATGCATTCGATAGGATTTCCGCAGTAGTAATAGTCCAAAAGCTGTGCCACAACTTCTGTGTCGGTTTCGCTTTGAAAATGTCTTCCCTTTGAAACAAGAAAATCTTTTAATGCCTTGTAGTTTTCAATTATGCCGTTGTGAACGATAGTAACCTTTCCTCCCGCGTGAGGATGGGAATTCACGTCGTTAGGCTCGCCGTGAGTAGCCCATCTGGTATGGCCTATTCCGGAATGACCTGAAGGAATATGAGTCTTTTTCATTTTCTCACACAAGTCCCTAAGTCTTCCTTTCGTTTTTGCGACTGAAATACCGCCGTTTTCAAAAACCGCTATACCTGCGGAGTCATATCCTCTGTATTCGAGCTTTGAAAGTGCGTCAATAAGAACTTTTGTGCAATCTCTTTTTCCTACGTACCCTACTATTCCGCACATATGTAAAACCTCCGAAAAATATATAAAATAAGGCTGTTATCATATTAAGTATATGGTCAGTATATAATAGCTGATACCTTTTGTCAACACAATAATCAAATGAAAAAACTCCAATTACGCATTAATTAAGTCCCTGACCGTTAATACCGGAAAATCAGGGACTGTATATATATTATGAATTTTTTAAACCGTTTGCTTCAATAAATTTTAAAATAACATCAACGGCGCCGTCATGAGTCAATTTTGATGTGTTAATGCAAAGGTCATAGTTTTTAGCGTCGCCCCATTTTTGGTCGGTGTAGTAGCTGTTATAGCTTGCTCTGCGCTTGTCGGTGCGCTTTATAATGTCCTCAATTTTCTTTTCATCATAGTCGTAGATGTCTTTAATGCGCTTTTTTCTATCCTCAAAATCCGCAAAGAAGAAAACGTTTATAGTGTTTGGGTTGTCTTTCAAAACATAGTTGCTGCATCTTCCGATAAGAACGCAGGGACCTTTTTCGGCAAGCTTTTTAATTGTCTCAAACTGAGCTAAAAAGAGCTTGTGGTTGAGAGGAAGGTCAGGATAAACTCTTCCGTCGTCTCCGACAGGATACGTCCCCATAAAAAGCGAGTAAATAACGCTTCCCGTAGGAGTTTCGTCGTGCTTGTGGAAAAGTTCTTCGCTTATGCCGCTTTCCTGCGAAGCAAGCTTTAAAAGCTCATCGTTATAATACGGTATTCCGAGTCTTTCCGAAAGAAGTTTTCCTATCGCCGCGCCTCCGCTGCCGTATTGTCTTTCTATAGTAATAATAGTTTTCATATAAGTCAGTCCTTTCAGTTATTTTTATCAATATTATATTATCATATTTGAATGAATTTGTACAGAGGCTTTTATATAATTTTGTAGATGTTAACAAATATTTTATTGCAATTTAGAGATATTTTACAATACACCTTGCACAAAACCTCTCAAAATGCTACAATAAAACACGAAATAAAACTTATTAATAATATGAGCGAAGGGATTTGAAAATATGTCCGTAATAACAAATATCAGCAATAAAAAAACAGCGGTTATCGGAACCGGAAATATGGGCGGAGCAATAGTCGGCGGCATCGTAAAATCGGGCTTGGTAAGGCTTGAAAACTTGGTTGTGACAGATAAGAACACCGAAAGCGCAGAAAGTATTGCGAATAAATACGGAATAAAAGCCGCACAGACCAATACAGAAGCGGTACAAAATGCCGACTATGTGATTTTGGCGGTAAAGCCGAATATACTTAAAAGCGTTTTAGAGGAAATATCCGATAAGATTTTCAAAGATACAATAGTTATTTCAAACGCCGCAGGAAAAAATATTGAGTTTATCGAAAAAGCAATCGGCGGCGATAAGAAAATAGTGCGTGTAATGCCGAATACTCCTGCGCTTTACGGCGCCGGAATGGCAGGAATAAGCGTAAATAAAAACGTAAGCGAAAGCGAAACCGAAGAGGTGCTTTCAATGTACCGCAGTTTCGGAAAGGCGGAAGCTGTGCCTGAAAGCCTGATGGATATCGTCACGGGAGTAAGCGGCTCAGGCCCGGCATATGTGTTTATGTTTATTGAGGCGATGGCGGACGCTGCTGTAAGAGGAGGAATGCCTCGCTCTCAGGCTTATGTTTTCGCAGCTCAGACGGTGCTCGGCTCGGCGAAAATGGTGCTTGATTCGGGAAAACATCCGGGAGAGCTTAAGGATATGGTGTGCTCGCCCGGAGGAACAACAATCGAGGCGGTTTCGGTGCTTGAAGAGAAAGGAATGCGAAGCGCCGTAATGTCGGCAATTAAAGCCTGCGCCGAAAAATCGGCAAAACTCGGATAAAATATATAATTTTTTAATTTTTGTTGACAAATAATTAGATTTCATGTATAATTTTAACGCAAGGGGACGGCACCCATAATAAAAAACAGCTGCATAATGATAACTGCATGAGGGGAGGACACCCATGATAAAAAACGGCTTGAGCGTGCAGGTTAAAGATGAAAACGGAAAACTAATCGGCATGACATACCCGAAACGGGCGAAAGGTCTGCTGAAAAAAGGTCGGGCGCAGTATGTGAACGACAGTGAAATCCGTTTGCATAATGCCCTGCGTCCGACGTCTGAAAATGAAATGACGGAGGATGTATATATGAATAACAATGAAAATATTATCGTAGACGCAAACACAGGAGAAGCAGTCGAGACTGTAAATGCTCAGCAAGCCCCGCAGGGGTATATTATTAAGCATGACGGCAATAAGCTGTTCTTTGATGCCCGTGAATGGAGCATGAGCGGCGGAGATAACGCTGTGGGACAAAGGACATTTATCACTGATAATATCCATGGCGGACTTGTTAACGTTTGGTGTTTCGGCGACTGGAACTGGAATTGGTCTCAGATTGAAACAAAGCCGATGCACCTGAAAAAGAATGAGACTTATGTCTTCACTTTCTGGCTCAACGGCGGCGAAAATGATATTGGCAACGAAACCTGTCAGCTTGAAATTCGCTTTGACGACGATATTGAAAACAGATTTGTATATAAGCTCAACAGAAACTATATCATGCCGGTCAAGAAGTATAAGGGCTGGGAGCTGTATGAAATACCGTTTAATACCGAGAACAACGAGCTTACAACATTGAGCTTTGTGGCAATGCGCGCTCCGATGGCGATAATGCAGGCAAAGGAAGCCTCGGCATATGCGGAGCTTGTTGATGATACACCCGATGAGTTTGCGGATAAAAGACCTCAAAGGCACAATATATTTTTTTCGGATGGTTATCCCACAAACA
Source organism: uncultured Clostridia bacterium (assembly GCA_944385905.1). Classification (GTDB taxonomy): domain Bacteria; phylum Bacillota; class Clostridia; order Oscillospirales; family Ruminococcaceae; genus CALWZA01. The sequence goes on along the minus strand of CALWZA010000024.1, from coordinate 32,156 downwards.
CTTGGTATTCAACAGCGAATCTTAAAGTGTTGCGTGATGGCTCTGACGGTCAGGACTATGTCACAAGTAACAATGGCCCTCAGGAAATTGATTTGTCAGGTGCGGTAATTAGTCAGCAATCATTGTATAAATTGCTCGAAAAGATTAGTAAGGGAGCAAGTGTGAACTTGTCAGGTGCTGTTATAGGCAATGACGATTTGTAAACTTTCTGTGAATGTATTGACAAGGAACGTGTAAGGCTGTATAATACTTAGGTAAACAAAGCAGAACCGTTCCGTTCTCACCTTAAGCTTAAGGCGAAAAGGTCAATACAAGAGTATAAACAGCATTAAAGCTGTATGATTTGTATTATGAGCGTGGGCGATTCGTCCGCGCTTGTTTTTATAATTTTAAACTTGGAGGTGTTGCGCCATAAGCAACAAAGAACTTGAAATCAATGAGGAAATCCGTGACGCGCAGATTCGTGTCATCGACGTTAACGGAGCACAGCTTGGTCTGATGTCCGCAAAGGAAGCGCTTGAGATTGCAATCAGCAAGGATCTCGATTTAGTAAAAATCGCGCCTAACGCCACTCCCGCAGTTTGTAAGATAATGGACTACGGAAAGTACTGCTTTGAACAGACAAAGAGGGAAAAAGAGGCGAGAAAGAATCAGAAGGTTGTTGAAATTAAAGAAATCAGAATGTTTTCAACAATAGACACCAATGATTTTAATACAAAGGTAAATCAGGCGGCGAAGTTCCTCAAGGGCGGCGATAAGCTCAAGGTTTCGGTTCGCTTCCGAAAAAGAGCGATTGCTCATCCGCAGCTCGGTGAGGAGCTGCTTGAAAAGTTTAAGGAAGCAGTTGCGGAATTCGGCGCAGTTGATAAGCCAAGCAAAATGGAGGGCAGAGCGCTTGTAATGTTCATCTCTCCGAAATCAACAAAGTAAAAATTAAGGAGGAAATATCAATGCCAAAGGTAAAGACTCATTCAGGCGCAAAGAAGCGTTTTTCCGTAACAGGATCGGGAAAAATCAAGTATATGCGCACAAACAAGAGACACAGACTTACACAGAAGGATCACAAGCGCAAGAGACTGGCGAGAACAAACGCATATCTCAGCGAAGCAAATTCTTCACTCAGAACACTCATCCCTTACAAATAAACCACGGGTTGTAAGGAATCCAAAAAATAATATTAACGGAGGTAAATAGTTATGGCTCGTGTTAAGGGAGCAATGATGACTCGAAAGAGAAGAAATAAGACACTCAAGCTCGCAAAGGGCTACTGGGGAGCGAAGAGCAAGCATTTTAAGATGGCTAAAGAAGCCGTTATGAAATCCGGCAACTATGCGTATATCGGACGAAAGCAGAAGAAGCGTGACTTCAGAAGCCTTTGGATTACAAGAATTTCGGCAGCTGCAAAGCTCAACGGAATGAACTATTCAACACTTATGAACGGTCTTAAGAAGGCTAATATCACACTCAACAGAAAGATGCTTTCTGAAATCGCAATCAACGATCCTGCCGGCTTTACAGCAATTGTTGAAAAGGCAAAGGCAGCGCTTAACTAACGAACAATAACACGCTCATGTAAAAACTGGGCGTGTTTTATTCTATTTTAAAGAAAGAGTGGTGAAAGCCGTGATTTCAGCAGGAAAGGAAAATAGATATGTAAAACTTTATTCAAAGCTGTCGGCTGAAAAAAAGTTTCGGCTCGAGGAGGGAATGTTTGCGGTTGAGGGCGAAAAGATAATACTTGACGCAATAAACGAAAACGCAGAGCTTTGCTGTGCGCTCGTCACGGAAGAGGCGGCTATGAAGTATAGCAAAGCTGTGAGCTTTCTTGAAGAAAAGCTGAAAGACAGAGTTCTTATTATAAGCAGGGAAACATCTGAAAAGCTGTCGGATACCAAAACACCTCAGGGAATATTCGCGGTTGTAAAAAGGCTTGACAAAATTTTTACAGCTGATAAAATAAAAAAGAATGGCAAGTATTTGGTTTTAAACGGACTTCAGGACCCCGGCAATGTCGGAACAATTTTAAGAACAGCCGACGCTGTAGGAACAGACGGCGTTTTTATAACAAAAGGGTCGGTGGACTTGTATAATCCGAAAACAATCCGCTCGACAATGGGAAGCCTTTTTCGCCTTGAAACATATGATAACTGTGATTATTACGAACTTATATGCACTTTAAAAAGCCGCGGAATAAAAACCTTTGCCGCCGTAATTGATAAGGACGCTCAGGATATAAAGGAGTGCGGATTTGCAGGCGGGTGCGCGGCAGTGATAGGCAACGAGGGCAACGGCCTGTCTGAGCGTGACGCTTCGATGTGCGATAAAAAAATAACTATAAAAATGAACGGAAATATAAATTCTCTGAATGCGGCAATGGCTTCGGGAATAATTCTTTGGGAAATGTTTAGATAGGAGTATGCTTTGAGCATGACAAACAGAGCTGACGACAACCTTATATATTGGATGTGGCTGACAATGGCGCTCGGACCCGCGAATCCGAGAAAATGGGAAATAATAAAGCCTTATGACAGCATTGTCAGCGCATATGAGGATATCTCAAACGGAGGCGGAGCGCTTACTTCATCTGAGTCTAAAAAAGCAAACGGCACAGACTTGGATTCGGCGCAGAAAATGCTTGAGTACTGCGCGTCAAAAGGGATAACCGTATTGAGCTATGAAAGCGAGGGCTATCCGCAAAGACTGCGTGAGATATATAATCCGCCGACTGTGCTTTTTTGTTTGGGAAATCCCGATTATGTTGACAGCCGAGTATGTATAGGCGTTGTCGGAACAAGAAAACCAAGCGATTATACGGTTTCGGTCACCGAATGGCTTTGCTCCGAGCTTGTTGATTACGGAAGCGTAATAGTCAGCGGTTTTGCTCTCGGAGTAGACTCAGCGGCGCACCGAGCTGCACTTTTGCGCGGCGGAAGAACAATAGCCGTTTTGGGATGCGGACTTCTGTATGGCTATCCGGCTCCGAATGTAAAGGCAAAAGCTCTTATCGCTAGGCACGGGGCTGTTATTTCTGAATATTTTCCCGACGACAAGCCGACAACATATACATTTCCCGCAAGAAACAGAATTCTTTCGGGACTTTGCGACGGTATTATCATCACACAGGCAGGAGTGCGAAGCGGTGCGCTTAATACTGCCTCGCACGCGGTTTCGCAGGGGAGAGATATTTTCTGCGTTCCTCCGCATGACATCAGGGATGAAGCTTACGGCGGCGTAATCAGTCTGCTCCGTGACGGAGCTATTCCCGTATTTTCGGCAGAGGATATCATAGCGGAATACTACACTGCTTATTCGCATAAGCTAAAGCTGCCTAAAAAGCATTTGAACAGAACTGAAAATATAACTTTGCTGTCCGAAAGCGAGCCCAAGAAAGACGCAAAGAAACCGGTAAAATCAAAGAATAACGAAGTTATGGCTAAGGAGCCGGAAAAAGATAAAGCGAAAGCCGAGAGGAATTTGAGCGGGCTTTCTAAATCGCAGCGGCAATTATGCGAATATTTGTGCGAAAACGGCTCATGCCTTGTAGATGAGCTTGCCGAAAATCTGTCGATGGATACGGACGAAATACTTTACGAAATGACTGAGCTTGAGCTTGAGGGAATAGTAAGAAAGCTTCCGGGAAACAGATATGAGATTTTATAGTAAAAGCTTGCCTAACGGGGCTTATACCAGCATAGAATAATTATACATAAAAATACAGAACAGTGAAAGGAAATTTTTAAATGTCAAACTTGATAATAATCGAGTCTCCTTTTAAAATACCAACAATAAAAAAAGCTCTCGGAAGCGGATATGATGTGGTTGCCTCTGTCGGTCATGTAAGGGACCTTCCGAAATCGAAGCTCGGAGTAGACATAGAGCACGGGTTTGCTCCTCAGTATATAGATATCAAAGGAAAAGAAGCTGTAATCAAGGATATAAAAAAGCTTGTAAAAAAAAGCGATAAGGTATATCTCGCGACCGACCCCGACCGTGAGGGAGAGGCAATTTCATGGCACCTTGCACAGCTCCTCGGGCTTGATATGAACGAGAAAAACCGTGTAACATTTAATGAAATCACCAAAACAGGCGTAACAGAGGGAATAAAATCGCCGAGAACAATAGATATAGACCTTGTAAACGCCCAGCAGGCAAGACGAATACTTGACAGAATTGTCGGATATAAGCTTTCACCGTTTTTATGGAAAAAGGTCAGAAGGGGACTTTCGGCGGGAAGAGTTCAGTCGGTCGCAGTAAGAATGGTTTGCGACAGAGAGGAAGAAATCAGGAAGTTCGTTTCAAAGGAATACTGGTCAGTGGACGCAAAGCTTACGGCTCCGTCTTCAAAGAAACAGTTTGCGGCAAAGCTAACCACAGTTGACGGAGAAAAGGTTGAGATACCAGATAAGGAGTCTGCCGACAAAATACTCCAAAGGCTCGAGGGAGCGGAATTTAAGGTAACCGGAGTTAAAAAAAGCGTTCATAGAAAATCTCCGTCAGCGCCATTTACAACCTCAACTCTCCAACAGGAGGCTTCACGCAGACTGGGATTTCAGTCAAGGCGCACCATGAAAGCCGCCCAGGAGCTATATGAGGGTATCGAGGTCGGCGAGCTCGGAGCGGTAGGTCTGATAACATATATGCGTACAGACTCACTGAGAATATCAGACGAGGCAAAGGCGGCGGCAAAGACTTATATAGAGAACAGATACGGAAAAGAATATCTGCCTGATAAGCCGAGAAACTACGTGACGAAGAAAAACGCTCAGGACGCGCACGAGGCAATCCGTCCGACAATGATTGACCAGACTCCGGATAAGGTTAAGAACAGCCTGACGACCGACCAGTATAAAATGTATAAGCTTATCTGGGAGCGGTTTATAGCAAGCCAGATGGCGGTGTCGCTGTTGGATACAGTTTCTGTGGATATCAACGCAAACGGATGCGGATTCAAAACATCGGGATATTCCGTAAAGTTCGACGGCTTTACCGTGCTTTATGAGGAGTCGAAGGACGAGGAGTCGGAGGACGCCAATGTGCTGCCTGAAATAAAAAAGAACGATGTTTTGAAAGCAAAATCGCTTGCAGGAAATCAGCATTTCACTCAGCCGCCGGCAAGATATACCGAAGCTACGCTTATCAAAGCTTTTGAAGAAAACGGAATAGCTCGTCCGTCGACATATGCAACGACAATATCGACAATTCTTGCAAGAAGCTATGTCGAGCGCGAGGGAAAGCAGATTAAGCCGACAGCCTTGGGAGAAGTTACAAATCAGCTTATGCTGGACAATTTCAGCAAGATTGTGGATATTAAATTCACAGCGAAAATGGAAAGCGACCTCGATGACGTAGAGGTCGGCAAAAAAAGCTGGGTAGACATACTGTCGGAATTTTACAAAGAATTTGATCAGACGCTTGAAACCGCCGAGGAAAACATGAGCGGAAAAAGGGTTAAAATTCCTGATGAAGCAACCGATGAGGTGTGCGAGGTATGCGGCAGACCGATGGTAATAAAAATCGGCAGATACGGGAAATTTCTTGCGTGTTCAGGGTTCCCGGAGTGTACAAACACTAAGAGAATAGTTACTGAAACAGGGGGAAAATGCCCATATTGCGGAAAGAGAGTTTTGCTTAAAAAGTCAAAAAAAGGCAGAAAGTATTACGGCTGTGAGGATAACCCGAACTGTTCGTTTATGACTTGGGACGTGCCGACCGACAAAATATGCCCGAACTGCGGCTCAACGCTTTTTCAAAAGGGCGGAAAATCAGGAATGCTGATTTGCCATAAGCAGGGCTGCGGATACGAAAGGCAGTTAAGCGATGAAGGTTAAGGTAATCGGAGCGGGACTTGCGGGATGCGAAGCGGCATGGCAGCTTGCCGAAAACGGAATACAGGTTGAGCTTTTTGAGATGAAGCCTAAGAAATTTTCGCCGGCTCATAAATATAACGGTTTCGCTGAGCTTGTGTGTTCAAACTCATTAAAGGCGGAGAGAATAGAATCTGCTGCGGGAATGCTAAAAGAGGAAATGAGAAAGCTCGGTTCGCTGACAATGAAAGCCGCGGCGGAGACAAAGGTTTCGGCAGGCGGAGCGCTTGCGGTAAACCGTGAGGAGTTTTCGGATTTTATCACAAAGAGAATAAATTCTCATCCGCTTATTAAAGTGATTTCAGAGGAAATAACGGACATACCGTCTGACGGTTATGTAATTATAGCTACGGGACCTCTTACAAGCGAACCGCTTGCCGAAAGTATCAGAAAAATATGCGGAGAGTATTTGTATTTTCACGACGCCGCCGCACCGATAGTTACCTTTGAAAGCCTTAATAAGGACTTGGTGTTTTACGCCTCGAGATACGGCAAGGGAGAGGCGGATTATATCAACTGCCCGATGGATAAAGAAGAGTATCTCAGGTTTTATAACGAGCTTGTCAATGCGGAAAGCGCACCGCTTAAAGAGTTTGAAAAAGAGCATATTGAAAAGTTTAAGGTCTACGAAGGGTGTATGCCTATCGAGGTTTTGGCAAAGCGCGGGGAGGATACCATGCGTTTCGGACCTTTAAAGCCGGTCGGACTTACAGACCCGAGAACCGGAAAGCGCCCTTATGCGGTGGTTCAGCTTAGAAAAGAAAACAACGAAGGAACAATGTATAATCTTGTAGGATTTCAGACAAACCTGAAATTTCCTGAGCAAAAGAGAGTTTTTTCACTCATAACCGGACTTGAAAACGCCGATTTTGTAAGATACGGAGTCATGCACAGAAACACGTTTATAAACTCACCGAAGCTTTTAAATAAGCAGTTTCGCATGAGAACAAACGAAAGAATATACTTTGCCGGACAGATAACCGGCGTTGAAGGGTATATAGAATCGGCGGCAAGCGGAATATACGCCGGACTTTCACTGGCGAGAGAATTAAAAGGTCTTCCGGTTTTTGATTTGCCGCGTGAAACAATGCTCGGAGCGCTGAGTGAATACATAAGCGACGAGAGCGTTGAAAACTTTCAGCCGATGGGCTGCAATATGGGAATTCTGCCTCCTCTCAGCGAACATATAAGGGATAGAAAGCTCAGATATGAGGCAATCGCAAAAAGAGGACTTGAAAAGCTCGACGAGCTTCTTTGTTAAAACGAAAGGAAATGACAGCACTATGAAAATTTTGGTTGACGCATTCGGAGGAGATAACGCTCCGCTTGAAACCATAAAGGGAAGTATAAAAGCGGCTGAAGAGCTCGGAGTCGAAGTTGTGCTTGTCGGCGACGAAAAGAAAATAAAAGACTGCGCAGAAGAAAACAGCCTTTCTCTTGAAAAGCTCAGCATAGCTCAGGCAGACGAAATAATGGAGGTCTGCGAAGAGCCTACAAAAATTTTAAACGAAATGAAAAACAGCTCTATGGCTGTCGGGCTGAAAATGCTTGCCGACGGTGAAGGGGACGCTTTTTTGTCGGCAGGCTCAACCGGGGCGTTGGTTGTAGGCGCGACATTTATCGTAAAAAGGCTCAGAGGAGTAAAAAGAGCCGCACTCGCGACAATTCTTCCGACAAGGGGCAAGCCTGTTTTGATGCTTGACGTCGGAGCGAACGCCGAGTGCAGACCCGAAATGCTTGTGCAGTTTGCGGTAATGGGAAGCGCATACATGAACAAGGTGCTTGGGGTTTCAAATCCGAGCGTTGCTCTCGCGAATATAGGAGCGGAGGAAACAAAGGGAAGAGAAACCGAGGTTTCGGCTTATCAGCTTTTAAAGTCCGCGCCGGTAAACTTTATCGGAAATATCGAAGCGAGAAACATCCCTTTGGGTGAAACCGACGTTGTTGTCGCCGACGGATTTTCGGGAAACCTTATGCTGAAGCTTTACGAGGGCATGGGCAAATTTTTCGCAAGCGAGCTTAAAAATATGCTTTTAGACGGAGTGCTTTCAAAAATAGGGGCTGTCTTTCTGCTTAAAAAAATTAAAGCTTTTAAGAAAAAAATGGACTATTCCGAATACGGCGGAGCGCCGCTTTTGGGGACATCTAAGCCCGTATTCAAAGCTCACGGAAGCTCCGACGCAAAGGCTTTCTACAACGCGATAAGACAGGCTAAGACATTTGCGGAAAACAGAGTTATTGATGAAATAGCTGACGGTTTAAAAACAATAAAGGAACAGCAGGCTGAGAAGTGATTATAAGAGAGGGTACGAACATGCAGGATTTAGGCGAGTTTGAAAAGATAATAGGCTATGAATTCAAAGACAAGAGTCTGGTTTTCGAGGCTCTTTCTCACTCATCGTTCGCAAATGAGAACAAAAAGGAACGGCGTTCAAACGAAAGGCTTGAGTTTCTGGGCGATTCGGTGCTGTCAATAGTTGTTTCGGATTATTTGTTTGAAAACTACACCAACTTGCCTGAGGGCGCGCTCACAAAAACGAGAGCTTCACTTGTGTGCGAAAAATCCCTGTATGTTTTTGCGAAAGAAATCCAGCTTGGAAAATATATAATGCTTGGCAAGGGCGAGGAAAATATGGGCGGAAGAGAGAGAGCCTCAATACTTGCCGACGCCTTTGAAGCGGTAATCGCCGCAATATATCTTGACGGCGGAATGGACGCCGCGAAAAAGCACATTATGAGATTTGTAACCGACGAGAGAATAAAAAATGTCAGGCTCAGCCATGACGACCACAAAACGATTTTGCAGGAAATCATACAGCAAAATCCTGAGGAAAAGGTCGAGTACGAGCTTGTCGGAGAGTCGGGACCCGACCACGACAAGCATTTTAAGGTAGTCGTAAAGCTGAATTCAAACATTATAGGCGAGGGAGAGGGCAAAAGCAAAAAGCAGGCTGAGCAAAATGCCGCCGGCGAAGCGCTGAAGCTGATGGGTTATGCCGTACAGTAACAAAAAGCACGGCAATGTCGCTGTTTTCGTTCCTCATGTCGGATGCCCTCATATGTGCAGCTTCTGCGACCAGAGAAGCATAACAGGAAAAGCCGAAATTCCCCACCGTGCCGATGTCGAACGAATATGCGGACAAGCCTTTGAGGAGATAAAAAATAAAAGCGAAGCGGAAATAGCGTTTTTCGGCGGAAGCTTTACAGCTATCAGCAGAAACTATATGCTCGAACTGCTTGAGGCCGCAAAGCCGTTTTTGGGCGAGGGCGGATTTAAAGGAATCAGAATATCAACACGACCAGACAGCATCAGCGAGGAAATACTTGACTTACTCAAAGGCTATGGTGTGACGACTATAGAGCTTGGAGTTCAGAGCATGGACGACGGGGTTTTGAGCGCAAACGACAGAGGCCATACGGCTTCGGATGTTGAAAAAGCCGCCGAGCTTATAAAGCGAAAAGGCTTTACACTCGGACTTCAGATGATGGTCGGGCTGTATAAGTCTACGCCGCAGCTGGACAGGTTTACAGCAGAAAGACTTATTGAGCTGCGCCCGTCGGAAGTGAGGATATATCCGGTAGCGGTAATAGACGGAACACGGCTGGCTGAGCTTTATAAATCGGGCGAATATAAAACATATGAGCTTGAAAAAGCCGTTGAACTTTGCGCTGAGCTTATAATGATGTTTGAAAATGAAGGCATAAGAGTTATAAAAGTCGGGCTTCATGCGTCCGATGATGTAGAGAAAAAGCTTGTCGGAGGGCTGTATCATCCGGCATTTCGGGAGCTTTGCGACAACTTTATTTACAGAAGCCTGATGCTTAAGGCTGTTGAGGAGACAAAACCAAAAAGCATAAGCTTTACAGTGCCGAAAGGTCAGCTCAGCAAGGCACTCGGGCAGAAGCGTTCAAATGTTATCTATTTTAAGGAAAAAGGAATAGACATACAAGTGTCTGAAAATGAGATGCAAACAGAAAGACTTGCCGTTGAAAGCAAAAAATAAAAAGATAAAGGAGGACTCAGATGTATTTACAGTCGATTGAGCTGCACGGATTTAAATCCTTTCCCGATAAAATCAAGCTTGATTTCGGCAGAGGCATGACAGCTGTTGTCGGCCCGAACGGAAGCGGAAAGAGCAATATCGGCGACGCTGTACGCTGGGTCTTGGGTGAGCAGTCTACAAAAGCGCTACGAGGCGGAAAAATGGAGGATGTAATTTTCAGCGGAACTCAAAGCAGAAAATCCGTGGGCTTTGCGCAGGTAACGCTGAATATATCAAATTCGGACAGAGCCCTGCCTGTTGACAGCGATATGGTGAGTGTATCGAGAAAGCTTTACCGAAGCGGCGACAGCGAATATTTGATAAACGGCGCTCAGGTTAGACTCAAGGACGTTATAGAACTTTTTTTAGACACCGGGCTCGGAAAGGACGGCTACTCGATAATCGGGCAGGGCAAGATAGCTGATATAGTCAGCAGCAAAAGCGGAGAGAGGCGCGAAATATTTGACGAGGCTGCGGGAATCGCGAAATTCCGCTATAAAAAAGCCGAGGCTGAGAGAAAGCTTTCGTCGGCAGAGGAAAACATTTTAAGGCTTAAAGATATTATTTCCGAGCTTGAAAGCAGGGTTGAGCCGCTTCGCATACAGTCGGAAAAGGCGCAAAAATATCTGGCTTTAGCTTCGGAAAGACGCAGACTTGAAATTTCGTTTTGGATAAAGAAGTTCGGCGAGTATAGGGTCTTGCTTACTGATATCGATAACCGGCTTTTGCTTTCAAATTCCGAATACGAGAGTCTTACGCAGGATATTGACGCTATTGAGGACGAAATCAACGAGCTTTATCTCAAACGTCAGCAGTGTGCCGTTGCGGTTGAGGAATACCGGGACAGAATTTTAAAAATCGAGCAGGAAAATTCTCAGTCGCATTCCGATATAGCTGTTATGGAAAACGATATAGCCCATATAAGCGACCTTATCTCCAAAACCGAAGCCGAAAAGAAAGCGGCTTTGGCTTCCGAGGACAAGCTGTGTGAGGAAATAGCATCAAATCAGGCACTTTTAACAGAGCTTAAAAATAAAAGCGCGGATATAGCCGACAGCATCAAATCTCTCGAAAATGAGCTTAACGAGCTTGAAAGCGAGGCGGGAAAGCTTGATTCGCAGAAAGCTTTGTCGGGGGAATCTTTAAATGCGCTTTATATAAAAAAATCAGAGCTTGTCTATAATATATCGTCGGCTGAAAGCAGTATCGAAGAGTCGAAAAAATCAATTGATGAAATAAAGCAGACATCTTCTGATTTTAACGAGAGCGAACAAAGACTTGAAAGCGAATATGCCCAAGTAAACTCAGCGTTAAATGAAATTGAGGAAAAAATCTCGGAGCATACAAATAAAATAAACGGCTATACGCTTCTTTTCAACAAAAAAACCGAACAGCAGAAAAACCTTACGCAGCAGGTCAATGCCATAGAAATCAGGGAAAGGGAGTTAAAGCAAAGGTTTCAGCTGCTTTCTGACCTTGAGCGCAATATGGAGGGCTTCGCGCACAGCGTAAAGCAGATTGTAAAAGCAGGCAAAAACGGACGTCTAAGCGGTGTTTACGGCTCGGTAGCGCAGCTTATTACCGTTGAGAACAAATATACCGTCGCAGTCGAAACGGCTCTCGGAGGAGCGCTTCAGAACATAGCGGTCGAAAATGAGGAAGCAGCAAAAAGAGGTATAAGGCTTCTTAAGGAAGAAAACGCCGGAAGAGCGACATTCCTTCCGATAACTTCTGTAAAAGGAAGTGTTTTGTCCGAAAGCGGACTTGATATGCAGGAGGGGTATGTCGCCCTGGGCTTTGAGCTTGTGAGGTGTGACGAGAAGTTCTCCGGGATAATAAAATCTCTTCTCGGACGCATCGCAGTCGCTGAGGATATAGATTCGGCGGCAAAAATAGCTAAAAAATTCGGATATAAGTTTAAAATCGTTACCCTTGACGGTCAGGTGATAAACGCAGGAGGCTCGTTTACGGGCGGAAGCGTGTCAAAATCCACAGGAGTTTTGAGCAGGAAAAATGAGATCGACGCCGCTTCGGCAGAGCTTAAAGATCTCGAAAGCAGTCATGCACAACTCAAAATAAAACTCAGAAGCCTTTCTGAGGAGACAAAAAAGCTTGAGCTTGACATCGAAAGCGAAAAAGAACAGCAGTCTCTGCTTTCCGATGACAAGACAAGATGCAAAAGCGAGCTTCAACGAATTTCCCTTTTGAAAGATCAGCTTTGCGAGCGCAGAAAAGATTCGGATAAGCTTCTTTTGAATTTGAAGGAAAAATTAAGCTCAGCGATTGAATCGGCTCAAAATAGCAGAAACTCTTTGATTTTGCTTGAAGATGAAATAGTAAAAGCCGAGTCGGCTGTCAGCGAAGCTCAAAGCAAGGGAGACAGCTGTAAATCTCAAAGAGAAGCTATCTCAAACCGCCTTTCTGAGTTTAAGATATCCTCAATTGAAATTCAAAAGGATATCGAAGCCTGTAATGCTGATATAAAAAGGCTTGAGGACGCAAAAATTCAGACAGCGGCGGACGGTCTGCGTTTTGATAAAGAAATTAAAGAATACGCTGTAAAGATTGACAGCATAAAGATTGATATTGAAGAGAGAAAGCAAGCTCTCGAAAGCACCAAAGATACATTAAGTCTTATAAACGAAAGCATTAAATCCGAGCAGGAGAGAAGTGCAGGATATGAGATAAAGTCAAATGAGCAAAGAGCGCTTGAACGCACCAAGCAGGAGGAGAAGGAAAGGGTTTCGGGAGAACTGTCAAGACTGGAAGAGAGAAAACAAACCGTAAGCGCCGACGCTGACAGTATTGTATCGCAGCTTTGGGAAAGCTACAGCCTGACGGTGAGCGAGGCATCGGAGCAGGCGGAGAGCATAGAGGATATGAACTCCGCGCAAAGAAAGCTTTCGGAGCTTAAAAACAAAATACGCGCGCTCGGAACGGTAAACACAGATGCGTTAGACGAGTATAAAGAAGTTTCGGATAGATATAAGTTTATGTCCGGACAGCTTTCCGATGTTTTAAAATCAAAATCCGAGCTTGAAAAGCTCATAAGCAGTCTTACCGAAAACATGAAAACAATATTTTCCGGCTGCTTTGAAAAAATAAATGAAAATTTCAAGCGCATATTCACCGAGCTTTTCGGAGGCGGACGCGGTGAGCTTGTTTTGACAGAGCCTGAAAACATGCTTGAATCGGGAATAGAAATAAATGTTGCGCCGCCGGGAAAGGTAATAAAAAGCCTGTCATTGCTTTCGGGAGGAGAGCAGGCGTTTGTGGCGATTGCCATTTATTTTGCCATATTGAAAGTAAAACCGTCGCCGTTTTGCATACTTGACGAAATCGAGGCGGCTCTCGACGACGTGAACGTGACAAGATTCGCACAGTATTTAAGAAACTATACCGATACAACTCAGTTTATTGTAGTTACGCACAGACGGGGAACAATGGAAGAGGCTGATGTGCTTTACGGAGTAACTATGCAGGAAAAAGGCGTTTCAAAAATATTAAAAATGGACGTAAGCGAAACATACGCTCTGGACGGAGCAAATTAAGCAAAGGGAGGAAACCGAATGGGCTTTTTTGAAAAGCTTAAAAACGGACTTAAAAAGACAAAGGACTCATTGATGGGTAAAATCGACGCATTGCTCAAGTCGTTTTCGGTTATCGACGAGGACTTTTTTGAGGAGCTTGAAGAAACCCTGATAACAAGCGACGTGGGTGTCGAGACCTCGGTGAAAATATGCGATATGCTCAGAGAGCGTGTAAAATCAGAAAAGATAAAAGAACCGGAGGATATTAAAAACGCTCTGAAAGATATAATTGCCGGAATTCTCGGCGAGGGCGAAACGCTTGATTTGTCAACAAAGCCTTCGGTAATTCTTGTAATAGGAGTAAACGGAGTAGGAAAAACAACGACTATCGGAAAGCTTTCAAAGCAGCTTAAGGACAGCGGAAAATCCGTGCTTGTGGCTGCCGCCGACACTTTCCGCGCGGCGGCGATAGACCAGCTTGAGGTTTGGACAAACAGAGCCGGAGTGGATATAATAAAGCATAAGGAGGGTTCCGACCCCGCGGCTGTTGTTTTCGACGCACTTGCGGCGGCGAAATCAAGAAATGTCGATGTAGTTATATGCGATACAGCAGGCAGACTTCATAACAAAAAGAATTTGATGGAGGAGCTTAAAAAGATATCAAGAATCGTCCATACACAGGCTGAGGGCTGTTCTCTCGAGGTTCTTTTGGCTCTTGACGCTACAACCGGACAAAACGCCGTAAATCAGGCAAGACAGTTTAACGAGGCCGCCGATATCACGGGAATAATACTTACAAAGCTTGACGGAACGGCAAAAGGAGGTATAATTATCTCAATAACCGACGAGCTTAAAATTCCCGTAAAGCTTGTAACGGTCGGTGAAAAAATCGAGGACATTCAGCCGTTTTCAACAACCGATTTTGTAAACGCGCTGTTTGAATAGGTGGCACACATGAAGTTAATATTAGCGACAAACAATAAAAACAAACTGCGTGAGGTAAGACAGATTTTAGAGCCCCTGGGATATGAGGTTATATCACAAAGCGAAGCGGGAATAAATATCGAGGTTGAGGAAACAGGCGAAACCTTTGAGCAAAACGCCGAGCTTAAGGCGCAGGCGATATATGACCTGACAAAAGCCGAAGTAATTGCCGACGACAGCGGACTTGAGGTCGACGCTTTGGGAGGACAGCCGGGAGTTTATTCCGCTCGCTACGGCGGCGAGGGGCTTTCCGATTCACAGAGGGTTTCTCTTTTGATAGACAACATGAAAGATGTTGACGCTGAAAACAGAACAGCGAGATTTGTGTGTGTGTTGTGCTATATTTCAAGCGACGGAACAAAAAGGTTTTTCAAAGGCAATTGCGAGGGAAAAATCGGCTTTGAGCCAAAAGGCGAAAACGGGTTCGGATACGACCCGGTATTCATGGTCGGGGAAAAAAGTATGTCAGAGCTTTCTTCAGATGAGAAAAATCAAATCAGCCATCGTGGAAACGCGCTTAAAAAGCTTGAGGTATTTTTAAGCAGTAAACAGAAAGGATTGTAACAAATGATAACACCAAAGCAAAGAGCGTATTTAAAAGGGCTTGCGAATTCGCTCGAGCCTGTTTTTCAGGTTGGAAAAGGCGGCGTAAACGACGCGCAGGTGGCACAGATAGACGACTATCTCCGTGTGCATGAGCTTATGAAAATAAAGGTTTTGGACAATTCGCTTTATTCGGCAAAGGAAGCGGCGGCTGAAATCGCCGAAAAAATAAATGCCGAGGTAGTTCAGGTTATAGGCTCAAAGGCGGTTTTGTATAAGCAAAATCCCGAAAAGCCGGTTATAGTTTTAAAGTAGCATGAGAATCGGGATTTTCGGCGGAAGCTTTAATCCGATACATAACGGTCACCTAAACGTAATAAAAAACGCAAAGGACAGGCTTTCGCTCGACAGACTTATAATAATGCCCGCAAAGGTAGCTCCGCATAAACAAAACGCCCAAATGGCTGATGAAAAAGACCGTTATGAAATGTGCAGGCTCGCGGTCATGAATATTGACGGCGCCGAGGTCAGCGACTATGAGATTTCAAAGGACGAGGTAAGCTATTCCGTTATCACGCTTCGGCATTTTAAAGAGCTTTATCCTGACGCCGAGCTGTGTTTTATCATGGGCTGTGATATGCTTTTGTATTTTAAAAAGTGGTATAAGTACGAAGAAATTTTATCTCTTGCCGCCCTTGCGTGCTATCCGAGAGCAAACGGCGAAATCGGGCAAATGGAAACCGCCGCAGAGGAGCTCAGAAAGCTCGGAGGAAAGGTTGAAATAATAGGAGTAATTCCGTTTGAGGTGTCCTCAACTCAAGTAAGAGAGCTTGTTCAAAGCGGCAGGGATATAAGCAGGTATCTTCCTGAAAGCGTTTGGAAATATATAGTTGAAAATAAGTTGTATCAGGTGAAAGACAATGACGTTTGATGAAAAAATCAGCGAGTATAAATCATTTTTAAAAAATAATCTTTCCGAAAAAAGATATATCCACTCTCTCGGGGTAGCAGACGCCGCGAAAAGCCTTGCCGCACACTACGGGCTTGATGAAAATAAGGCTTACATGACAGGACTTTTGCACGATATATGCAAAGAGCTTCCGGCATCGGAGCAAAAGGAGCTTGCGGACAAATCCGAGATGAGCGTGTGCCCCGAGGAAAAAATTAGTTTTAAGCTTTGGCATGGGATAGCAGGCGCAGTTTATATGAAAAACACGCTTTCAATAGACGACCGAGAGATGCTCAGAGCGGTAAGGTTTCATACGGTCGCAAGTCCTGATATGTCTGAATTTGAGCAGGTAATTTATCTTGCCGACCTTATTTCCGCCGAGCGAGAGTATAAAGACGTCGAACTTATGAGACAATATGCGTATGAGAGCCTTGATAAGGGAATGTTTGAGGCGTTAAGGTTTTCGATTAAGGACTCGGTAAAAAAAGGTTATCTGATACCGAGAGTCACATTTGAAGCTTATAACCGTTTCGCAAAGACGCAGTTAAAATAATAAAAGGACGCAGAACCCTTTTCGGAGGTAATTTAAGTTGTTGAAGGGTTCAAAGGGAGTTAAAAATCCATATGTTATTTTTTCTGTAATAGTCATTTTGATAATAGCTTTATCAATGGCAGGAGTGAGAATGTATCAAAGATTTGAGTCGTCTCAGAGCGCACAGGGGAAAACTTACAGCCCGGATGGAAACGAAGCCGATGAGATTATTATGCCTGAAAGCAGAAGTGTCGAGGAATCATCGGACATTGATAAGCTGAGAAACTATCTTGTAGTCGGTCTTGATGAAAGCGAGAGCCTGACCGACGTTATAATGGTAGTTTCTGTTGACGAGACGGCTAAAACAGCGCATATCCTCCAGATCCCACGTGACAGCTATGTGTCTGACGACTTGCCTACCGGAAAAATCAACTCGGTTTACAGCTTCGGAGACGAGAGCTTAAAGCCGATTGAAAGGCTTGAAAAAACAATTTACGAAATGTTCGCTTTGGAAATTGATAATTATATCGCAGTAAATCTTTCGGCGTTCAAGGACGCAGTGGACGCAGTCGGCGGTATTCCTGTAAACATGCCGTATGAAATAGTTTACGACCCGAGCAAAATTATTCCGGCAGGGGAGTCAATACTCAGCGGAGAACAGGCAGAGTGGCTTGTGCGCCACCGATCGTCATATAAATCCGGAGATATCGGAAGGGTGATGGCACAAAGGATTTTTCTTGCGTCCGCAATCAGAAGAGTAAAGTCTCTCGGAGCAGTTAGCCTTGCGGTAAAGGTGCTTCCGGCGGTTTACGGAGAGCTTTCGACAGATTTGTCTATATCAAGAATAATTGAGCTTTATTCGGTTATGAAAGACACAACGGAGGAGAATATTACAATGCATCTTCTTCCGGGTGAGGGATATCAAAACGGCAGTCAGGCGGTGTGGTCTGTGCACAAGCAGGAAACAGCCGACCTTTTAAACGAGTATTTCAGAGAAAATATTCAGGTTCCGGCAGATGAGCTGAATATAGTTGAGCTTGCGAATACGGGAAATTGGTATAATAATACAAACCAAGGCATGAATGAAATTTTACAGTAAAGGGAGAGCGGAAAATGACAGAAAACAAATCGCTGAAAACAATAGTAAAGGCGCTTGACGCGAAAAAAGCTGAGGACATTAAAGTTATCGGTATTAAGGATTTAACCATAATGGCGGATTATTTTGTTATCGCGACAGGAACCTCAACGACTCATGTAAGAGCATTGGCTGAAGAGGTCGATGCAAAATTAGCCGAGCTGGGAATCAAGCCGCTTAAAAGCGAAAAAAGAAGCGGCTCAAGCTGGCTCGCGGTTGACTACGGAGATATAATTGTCCATATATTTACGGAGGAAACAAGAAAGCAGTATTCTCTTGAAAGACTTTGGGCTGACGGCGAACAGGTTGACATCGCACAGCTTTTGGAGTAAAATAAATGATGTTTGTTAATACTGACTCATTAAAGGAATGATTTTATGAAATATGATTACAGCGCAATAGAGAAAAAGTGGCAGCAAAAATGGGATGAAAACAATACATTTAAGGCTGAAAATGACTACTCAAAGCCGAAGTATTACGCATTGGTCGAGTTTCCGTACCCGTCGGGACAGGGACTACATATAGGTCACCCGCGCCCGTATACGGCAATGGACATAGTCGCGAGAAAACGAAGACTTCAGGGCTATAACGTACTTTTCCCGATGGGATGGGACGCATTCGGACTGCCCACCGAAAATTTCGCAATAAAAAACAAAATTCATCCTGCGATAGTTACAAAAAAGAATGTAGAGCGCTTTAAAGGTCAGCTTAAATCTCTGGGCTTGTCTTTTGACTGGTCAAGGGAAATCAATACCACCGACCCTGACTACTTTAAATGGACTCAGTGGATATTTATTCAGATGTTCAAAAAAGGACTTGCCTATAAAAAGGAAATGGCTGTAAACTGGTGCACATCCTGTAAGGTTGTACTCGCGAACGAAGAGGTTGTCGGCGGAGTATGCGAACGCTGCGGAGGCGAAGTAGTAAGAAAAGTAAAAAGTCAGTGGATGCTCAAAATAACCGAGTACGCGCAAAGGCTTCTCGACGACCTTGACAGCGTAAATTATCTTGACAAAATCAAAGCTACCCAGGTCAACTGGATAGGACGCTCAACGGGAGCGGAAGTAAATTTCGACACAACAGCGGGAGACAAGCTGAAAATATATACGACCCGTCCCGACACACTTTTCGGAGCGACATATATGGTTATCGCGCCTGAGCATCCGATGATTGAAAAATGGGCGGACAAGCTTGAAAATAACGATGAGATTAAGGCTTATCAGGAAAAAGCGGCGAGAAAGTCAGACTTTGAAAGGACTGAAATCGCCAAGGAAAAAACAGGAGTAGAGCTTAAAGGAGTCAGAGCAATCAATCCCGTAAACGGCAAGGAAATACCGATATTTATTTCTGACTATGTTCTTATGACATACGGAACAGGAGCGATTATGGCTGTTCCTGCCCATGATACAAGAGACTTTGAGTTTGCACAGAAATTTAATCTTCCGATAGTCGAGGTCGTAAAGGGCGGCGACGTAACAAAGGAAGCCTTTACCGACTGCGCGACCGGAATTATGACAAACAGCGGGTTCTTGGACGGACTTTCTGTCGAGGACGCAAAAGTTAAAATCAAAGAGTGGCTTGAGCAAACGGGCAAGGGAACCCCAAAGGTCAACTATAAGCTTCGTGACTGGGTATTTTCACGTCAGAGATACTGGGGCGAGCCAATTCCGATGGTGTACTGTGAAAAGTGCGGCTGGGTTCCTCTTCCCGAAAGCGAGCTTCCTCTCAAACTGCCCGAGGTAGAAAGCTATATGCCGACCGATAACGGAGAATCGCCGCTTTCGACTCTTGAAAGCTTTATAAATACAACCTGTCCGCACTGCGGAGGCCCCGCAAAGCGTGAAACGGATACAATGCCTCAGTGGGCAGGCTCGTCGTGGTATTTTATGAGATACTGCGATCCTCATAATCAAAATGAGCTTGCGTCAAAGGAAGCGCTTGACTATTGGCTGCCGGTAGATTGGTATAACGGCGGAATGGAGCATACTACTCTACATCTGCTTTATTCACGCTTCTGGTACAAGTTCCTGCATGATCTCGGAGTAGTGTCTACAAATGAGCCGTATATGAGAAGAACTTCTCACGGAATGATTCTCGGCGAGGACGGACAGAAAATGTCAAAATCAAGGGGAAACATTATCAATCCCGACGATGTCATCAGGGATTACGGAGCGGATACGCTCAGACTGTATGAAATGTTTATCGGAGATTTTGAAAAAACAGCTCCGTGGAGTCCTTCAAGCATAAAGGGCTGCAAGAGATTTTTGGATAGAGTTTGGGGACTTCAGGATATCGTTATCGACGGCGACCAATACCGTGACGAGTTTAAATGCCTGATTCATAAAACAATTAAAAAGGTTTCCGAGGATATTGAAAATCTCAAGTTTAATACCGCAATTGCGGCTCTCATGACCCTGCTTAACGAGCTTGCTGCTAAGGGAAGCGTTACAAAAGAAGAGCTGAGAACATTTATTATTCTTCTCAATCCGTTTGCTCCGCATATCACCGAGGAAATGTACGAGGCTTTGGGATTCGAGGGCATGCTCAATCAGCAGAAATGGGTAACTTATGACGAAAAGCTCTGCGTTGAGGACACCGTTGAAATTGTTGTTCAAATAAACGGAAAGCTTAAGTCAAAGCTTAATATATCCGCTGACGCTTCCAAGGATGAAATGCTTTCTGCGGCAAAAAGCGATGAAAAAGTTTCCGCGGCTCTTGAGGGAGCGAATATCGTTAAGGAAATAGTCGTATCGGGCAAGCTTGTCAATTTTGTGGTGAAGTAGCCAATAATTTTCTGATAATATTTTAGGCAAAATGAAAAATACTACTTGACTAACGGGGCGTAATGAGTTATACTTATATAAGTTGCATTGTATAATGTAAATATAACCTCTGCCTTAGGGGCAAAGGGAGGGAATAGATAATGGCAGAAATTCGTGTTGGCAAGAACGAAACCTTAGAAACAGCTCTTAAGAGATTTAAGAGATCATGCGCTAAGGACGGAGTTATTGCTGAAGTCCGTAAAAGAGAACATTACGAAAAGCCTTCGGTAAAGCGTAAGAAGAAATCCGAAGCTGCTCGTAAGCGCAAGTATTAATCAGCGATTGATACTTTTAATTCGCGTATGCGGAATAATCAGTATTAAAAAAGTAAGAGCGAGCAGTCAATACTGTTCGCTTTTGTTTTTATCAAAAAGCACCGCAAGGAGGCAGTATGATATTTAAGCCAACGTTTGTGTTTGATTCGGCTGCGGATATTACCCCAAGATTTCTTGAAAAAGAGAATATAAAAGGACTTATACTCGACCTTGACAATACGCTTACAACACACAACAATCCAACGCCGCCGAAAAGAATTACAGAGTGGATTGACATTATGAAAAGCAGCGGCGTAAAGCTCATCATAGTTTCAAATAATCACGACGAGAGGGTAAAACCTTTTGCGGAAATACTCGGGCTTGACTATGTTCCGGAGGGAAGAAAGCCGCTTGCAAAAGGCTTTAAACAGGCTCAGAAGAGACTGGAAATACCATTTAAAAATATCGGGATAGTCGGCGACCAGATTTTCACTGACATTCTGGGAGCTAATTTTTTAGGAGTTAAAACGATATTTACTTTTCCGATAGAGTATGAAAGCGGCTTTTGGTTTCGAGTAAAAAGAGCAATTGAAAAACCGCTTTTGCCGAAAAGAAAAAGGAAAGGAGCGGAATAATGGCAGCATTTTTCGGACCTGCGGGCAATTCCGACGCATTTTCCCAAAAGCATAAAAGCTCGCTTGACGCACCCGCATATCTCAGAGAAATGGGACTTGACGCTTATGAATATCAGTGCGGAAAGGGAGTAAAGATAAGCGAGGAAACAGCGCAAAAGCTCAGGAAAAAAAGTTTGGAAAACAGTATAAGGCTTTCTCTGCATGCCCCGTATTTTATATCCCTGTCGAGTATAGAGCCTCAAAAGCGTGAAAACAGCATAAACTATATTCTCCAAAGCGCTGAAGCTGCTTTGAGAATCGGAGCCGACAGAATAGTCATTCATTCAGGTTCGTGCGCTAAAATTTCAAGGGAGGAAGCTTTGGAGCTCGCAAAGGAAACTCTTTTGAGCGCAAGGACTCAGGCAGTTGAAAAAGGCTTCGGTGAAATACATTTCTGTCCCGAAACAATGGGAAAATTCAATCAGCTCGGCGACCTCGATGAGGTTATTGAGCTTTGCGGACTCGATGAAACATTTATCCCGTGTATAGATTTCGGACATTTAAACGCGCGGACACTCGGACAGGTCAGCACAAAGGAGCAGTTTGAGGAAATTTTCAGAAAAATCGAGGACAAGCTCGGTCATGAAAGACTGAAAATATTCCATTCGCATTTTTCAAAAATCGAGTATACTACAAACGGCGGGGAGAAAAAGCACCTGACGTTTGAAGACGAAGCGTTCGGACCGCCTTTTGAGCCGATGCTTGAGCTTGTGGCAAAAAAACAGCTTTCACCGGTAATTATATGCGAAAGCGCCGGCACACAGGACGCAGACGCTCTTGCGATGAAAAATTACTATATGAGTTTAAACCCGTGAGAAAGGATTGATTTCAGTGGAGAAAAAGATACTCGTCATACACGGTCCTAATTTAAATTTGCTCGGAGAGCGTGAGCCGGGAGTGTACGGCTATGAGAATTTTGAAAGCATAAACGAAAGCATTGTCGAGGCGGCAAACGCGATGGGATTTGACTGTGAGGTTTTTCAGTCAAATCACGAGGGTGAAATCATAGACGCTATTCATGACGCTCGCCTTGAATTTGACGGCATAATAATCAATGCCGGAGCCTATACACATTACAGCTACGCCATTCGTGACGCTATCGCCTCGGTAAAAACGCCGGTAATCGAAGTCCATATGAGCAATATCCACGCAAGGGATGAGTTTCGTTCAAAATCAGTAATCGCGCCCGTATGCAAAGGCCAGATATGCGGGTTCGGAAAAACAAGCTATATTCTCGCTCTTGAGGCGTTTTTGGAGGAGTTTTCAAATGAGGAAAATAGATGAGCTTAAAAACTCGCTTCCCGACGGGGCTGACTGCGCGGTTATTTCATCTGATATAAACAGGCGTTATTTTACAGGCATGAAGTCGTCGGCAGGAACACTTTTGGTTTTCAGAGATGCGGCATATTTAATCATTGATTTCAGATATATCGAGAAGGCGCAGAAGACTGTAACCGACTGCGATGTTATTTTGCAGGGAAGACTTTATGAACAGCTCTTAGAGCTTATGAAAAATCATGGGGCGAAAACAGCCGCAATTGAAAGCGACACCGTAACCGTATCACAGCTTGCGGATATGAAAAAAAGGCTTGCGGATGTTGAGATTATTTCAGATGACCGGCTCAGCACGGTAATTAAAAATATGCGGATAATAAAAACCGCGGATGAAATCGAAAAAATCAAAGCCGCTCAGCTCATCGCCGAAAAGGCTTTCGACGAGGTTTTGAACTTTATCAAACCAGGAGTGACAGAAAAAGAAATTGCGCTTACTCTTGATTTTTATATGCTCAGAAACGGAGCCGAGGCTCTGTCGTTTGATACAATTGCCCTGAGCGGAAAAAACACGTCGCTTCCGCACGGTGTTCCGTCGGATAAAAAGGTTTGCGGCGGAGAGTTTGTTTTGATGGATTACGGAGCTGTGGTTGACGGATATCACAGCGATATGACCAGAACGGTCTGCGTCGGCTCGCCGAGCGAAAAGATGACCGAGATCTATAATATTGTTCTGAAAGCTCAGGAGGAATCGCTTAATGGCGCTAAATCGGGAATGGAAGCGAAACAGCTTGATAAAATCGCGAGGGATATTATCGCGTCAGCCGGCTACGGGGAAAACTTCGGGCATTCGCTCGGACACGGCGTCGGAATGGAAATTCATGAGGCACCGAATGCGTCTCCGTCTTCAGACGAAATTTTAAGGGAAAATATGGTTGTAACAGTCGAACCGGGCATTTACATTCCCGACGAATTCGGAGTCAGAATCGAGGATTTTATTGTTATAAAACACGAAAATTCGCTTAATTTAACAAGCTGCAATAAAAAATTGATTTGTATATAAAAAAATGCTTGCAAAATTATAAATTTTAAGGTAAAATATTAAACAGTACGGTATTGCTTTTAATTTTAAAGTATTACTTGAGGAAAATTAATTTGGAGGTTTATTATATGATAACAGCTGGTGATTTCAGAAACGGAATGACATTTGAGGAAGACGGCAACGTAATGCAGGTTATCGAGTTTCAGCACGTTAAGCCCGGAAAAGGCGCGGCTTTCGTAAGAACAAAGACAAGAAACGTAATTACAGGAGCTGTTGTTGAAAAATCCTATAACCCGACAGCAAAATTCGCGCAGGCGTTTGTAGAGCGTAAGGATATGGAGTATTCATACAACGACGGCGACCTTTACTATTTCATGGATACCGAAACATACGAGCAGGTTCCGATAAACGCAAGCGAGCTCGACGATAATTTTAAGTTTGTTAAGGAGAATATGATTTGTAAGGTTCTTTCTTATAAGGGCAAGGTTTTCGGAGTTGAGCCTCCTTATTTCGTAGACCTTAAGGTAACACAGACAGACCCGGGATTCAAGGGCGACACAGCAACAAACGCAACAAAGCCCGCGGTTTTGGAAACAGGAGCAGAGATAAAGGTTCCGCTCTTTATCAACGAGGGAGACGTTATCAGAATTGATACAAGAACCGGCGAATATATGGAGCGCGCATAAGCTATACTAACCCCGAATATCTATTTTAAGGAGGAAAAAGCTATGACAAACACCGAAAAAGTCGCGTATCTCAAGGGACTTATGAAGGGTCTTTCAATTGACGACTCAACAAACGAGGGAAAGGTACTGCTTCAGATAGCTGATATTCTTGAGGACTTGGCTCTTTCTGTTGAGGAAATCGACAACGATTTAACTGAGATAACCGAACTTGTCGATTGCCTGGATGAGGATTTAGGCGAGGTCGAGGAAGATTTGTACTGCGACGACGATGATGATAAGTGTGAGTGCGGACATCATCATCACAGACACGGCGAATGCGAATGCGGCTGTGATGATGAGGACGAGGACGCGTTTGACGATGAAGATTTTGACGACGCCGTTTACGAAGTAGTCTGCCCCACCTGCGGCGATACGATTTGCTTGAATGAAGAGCTCATAAACGAAGGCTCAATCGAATGCCCGAACTGCGGAGAGCTTCTTGAGTTTGACTTTGACGAAGAGGCTTCAGAAGCGGAAGAAGAGGAAAAGTAACCAATAAAATTTAATATTGAAATATGTTTCAGGGCGGGGTGAGATTCCCCACCGGTGGTAATGCGAAAGTTAGTCCACGAGCAGTTTAACTGCATGATTCGGTGAGATTCCGAAACCGACGGTACAGTCCGGATGAAAGAAACGTAAAGCACATAAAGTGTGTAAGTATTTGCGCCCGTAACAGATTTGTTGCGGGCGTTTTTTTATTTAGAAAGGAATGGTCAATTATGAAAAACGGCAATATTCGTAAACTAACAGTAACAGCTATGCTCGCGGCAATGTCAAGCGTGCTGATGTTTTTCAGCTTCAGCGTGCCTTTTATGCCGAGCTTTATCAAAATGGACTTTTCAGAGCTGCCGGCTCTGATAGCGTCTTTCGCAATCGGTCCGTTAAGCGGAGCGGCGGTTTGTCTTGTAAAAAATCTGGTAAATCTGTTTTTCACAACAACCGGAGGAATTGGCGAGCTTTCAAATTTTCTGCTCGGAGTATTTTTCGTTGTTCCTGCAGGAATCATATATAAAATTAAAAAGGACCGTCTCGGCGCGTTTATAGGTTCGATTGTCGGAGCAGCGGCTATGGCAGGACTTAGTGTGGCTTCAAATTATTTTATCGTTTATCCGATTTATACAAAGTTTATGCCTCTTGAGGCGATAATCGAAGCATATCAGGCAATATTCTCCGGCGTTACAAGCCTTTTGGACTGCCTGATTATATTTAATATGCCGTATACGTTTTTAAAGGGGCTTTGCTCAGTTGCGATAACATTTTTGATTTACAAGCATATATCTCCGATAATAAAAGGCACAAGGTGAAAGAAATATTACGAATCGGTTACAAAGGTTAAAATTTGACGCTGCCCTTGAAAAATGATGAAAGTTGTTGTATAATGTAATAGCTTTATATTATGTGTAAATTTTCGGAGGTCATATGGCTGATTATTATACAACTAAAAAAAGAAAAAAGCGTTCCGGATACCGTATCGGAATAGTAATTTTCGGAAGTCTTTTAATTTTTCTCGGGTCTTTTGTAATGTACATGAGAGATACAACGCTTGAGGATTATCTCGGAATAGAAACCACTCCATCGGTGACTGAACCTACAGGTCCCGATGTTACTGAACTTGTTACAGAACCTACAACTGTGCAGTCGCAGGAGCCCGAGCTTCCCGTGACGTCTGAGGTTACGGAACCGTCGGCGGGAAATCCCGTAGGTGAAAGCGAAGCGGTTGACGATTCATATTTTGACAATTGCGTTTTTGTCGGAGATTCGATTACATACGGTTTGGGTTCATATAATAAAGTCAGCGCGAAAAATGTTTATGCCAGCGTCGGAATGAATATAAGCAAGATTGATACCACCACTGTTGAAACCGAGTTCGGCGAAATGACGGTAATCGAAGCTTTGAAGCTGAAAAAGCCGCAGTATGTTTATATAATGCTCGGAAGCAACGGAATTTACTGGCTTTCAAACGACGCTATGATAAAAATGTACTCAAGCTTTATAGACGAGATTAAGGCTGAGTTGCCTCAGACAGAAATAATAGTGCTGTCAATTCCTCCTGTCACAGCGGACAGGGAGGTCGCTTCCGAATCGCCGATTAAAAACTCAGATATCGACAGCTATAACGATGAGCTTTTAAAAATGGCGAACGATAAGAATGTGCATTTTGTAGACACTCATTCGTGTCTTGTAAACAGCGAGGGAAAATTAGATACTGATATGGCGGCAGGCGACGGATATCATTTTCAGGCAGACACTTATGATATCTTCCTCAATTATATAAAGACACATACGGTAAAGTAAGAATCGGAAAGGAGTTAAAATAGAAATGAAAAAAATATTGGCGTTTATATTGGCAGGAGCTATGGCAGTATCGTTTGCGGCGTGTTCAGGCGAAACCACAACAGCCCAGCCGGCGTGCTCAGATGTCGTAAAGGCAGTGGTAAGCTCTCAGACCGAAATGGAGCAGACGGTTGAGTGCAACAGCGATACTTTTGAGGTTTATTATTCAAGCTACGGAATCACAAGCGATATGCTTGATGATTACAGCGCCGTCTATACAGGAGGAGCCTATGCCGACGAGATAGCAGTTTTCAAGGCAAAAACCAAAGAAGATGCCGGTAAAGTTAAGGAAGCGCTTGAGGCAAGACTTGAAAAAAGATCAAAGGATTTTGAAGGCTATGCCCCGGAAGAAGAGGCAAAGCTTGCCGAGGCGGAAGTTACCGCAAAAGGGAACTATGTGATGCTGATTATCGTTCCCGATATTGACTCCGCGGATAAAGCGGCAGACAGCTGCTTTTGATTTAATAATAAAACAAAAAAGGCGCCGAGCAATCGACGCCTTAATTTGTGTGGAATATTAAGCTTATAATTAAACAGCTCTGGTAACCTTGCCGGAACGGAGACATCTTGTGCAAGCGTAAACGTGGCAGGGAGTACCGTTAACAACAGCCTTAACTCTTCTTACGTTCGGCTTCCAAGTCCTGTTCGTTCTTCTGTGTGAGTGAGATACCTTTATTCCGAAAGTTACACCTTTTCCGCAAATTTCACATTTTGCCATGAGGATGCACCTCCTTTTCGTTCTTTAAAAAGTCAACATTATTATACTAACAGAAATCAAGTAAAAATGCAACCCCTTTTTTTAAATTTTATTAAATTTATGTGAAATGCCGAATAACCGAAAATGCCTATTGCGTTTTTAGGTAAAAAACAGTATAATAAAAATGCTATACTGAAATTCGAAAGGAAAACACTATGCTTGGATATTTGAACAGTTTTATTTTCGGAGGAGCGTCAAGTGAGGTCAAAATACTGACATTCGGAATAAGACTTCTCGTTATCTTTACGATTCTTCCTATACATGAGTATGCGCATGCGTGGGCGGCGAAAAAGCTCGGAGACGATACAGCGACATACAGCGGAAGATTAACTCTCAATCCTCTTGCTCATATAGATATTTTAGGAGCGATACTCTTGTTTTTCACGGGCTTTGGGTGGGCAAAACCTGTGCCCATAAATCCGATGAGATTTAAAAAATACCGCAGCGGTGTTGCTCTTACGGCTTTTGCAGGTCCTCTGTCAAATTTAATAGTAGCGTTTGCCGGATATGTTATTTTGATGGTTTATATTTATTTAGTTCCTATAACTACAGCAACCGCATATTACGTTTGGTTTGTGATTTACTGCTTTGTGCAGATAAACGTAGGACTTGCCGTGTTTAATCTTATACCTATTCCTCCTCTTGACGGCTCAAAAATACTCAGCTATTTTCTGCCTGCGAGGTGGGATTATAAAATCGCCCAGTACGGAATGACAATACAAATAATATTTTTTGCGGTTATATTAACCGGCATATTGAACCCTGTAATCAATTTCTTTGCGAATATCGTGTACTGGTTGTTTGACCTGCTTACATTCTGGATAGAGCCGTTAATGAATTTACTGATAAAATGAACGAATTGTCATTTAAGCTTGATGTTTTTGAGGGTCCTCTTGACCTGCTGTTATTTTTAATTTCCAAGCATAAATTAAATATATTCGATATTGAAATAGCACTGCTTTTGGAGCAGTATCTTAATTATATTGATTCTCTAAGCGAAAACGACCTTGAGTCTGCCGGCGATTTTCTTGAAATGGCTGCAAGACTGATAATGATAAAATCGCTTTCACTTCTGCCAAAGCATGATGAGGCTGAAAAAATGAAAAAAGAGCTTGAGGGAAGGCTTATCGAGCTTTCTCTCTGTAAGCTTGCGGCGTCAAAGCTGAGCCTGAATTATGCCGGCGGAGATATTTTTGTCAGAAAGCCTGCGGTTTTGGAAATTGATAACACCTATAAGCGTGTTCACAGTCCGCAAGAGCTTCTCTCAGCGTATATGGGACTGTCACTCCGTGACAAGAAGCCTGAGCCGCTGAAAGCCGAGGTTTTCAGACCCATAGTTTCAAAAAAGATTTATTCGGTATCGACAAAAATAATTTCGGTTTTAAGAAAACTTTATAAAACGGGATTTTGTAAAATGAGCGAGCTTTATGACGGAATCGAGGAAAAAAGCGAGAAAATCGCTACCTTTCTTGCTGTTTTAGAGCTTACAAAATCGGGAAGAATATATTTAAACGATGACAATACAGAGCTTCGTTTTAATAATACTCAAAGCCGGAAAGCGGCGCAGAGAATCTGACGGCTGAAAGCAAAGGAAGGTAGAATAGATGCAGCTTGAAAGTAAAGTGTCGGCGGCTGAAGCGGTGCTGTTTGCCTGCGGAGAACCGATAGAAGCGCAGAAGCTTGCCGAGGCTGTTGGGGTTGAGCCTCAAATTATAGACAAGCTTGTTGTAATGCTTAACGACAGGTATAACAGTATGGGTTCGGCATTGACAGTGCTGAAGCTTGATGGAAGTTATCAGCTTTCCACACGCAAAGAATACGCTGAAAACATTAAAACAGCCCTTGAAGCACGCAAAGCAGCGGCTTTGACTTCAGCAGCTATGGAGACGCTTACAATAGTCGCTTATAATCAGCCGGTGACAAAAGGGTTTGTAGAGGATGTCAGGGGAGTTGACAGCTCGTCGATAATTAATTCGCTTGTTGAAAAGGAGCTTTTGGAGGAAGCAGGAAGACTCGACGTTCCGGGCAGACCGGTTTTGTACCGCACAACTCCGAACTTTTTAAGGTGCTTTCAGATTTCTTCGCTGCAAGAGCTTCCTCCGCTTCCGAACAAAAACGAGCAGATAAGCTTCAACGACCTTACATACGGGCAGGAACAGATTTGACGTATATCATATAAGGAAACGGAGATGATAAGTATAATAGCTTTATATGTAATACTTGCGGTTATTCTTGTCATTTTCATTTTACTTCACTTTTATGTAAAAGCTTATGTAGTTTTAAAAAACGGAT
The DNA here is from genome assembly GCA_944385905.1 of uncultured Clostridia bacterium. Classification (GTDB taxonomy): domain Bacteria; phylum Bacillota; class Clostridia; order Oscillospirales; family Ruminococcaceae; genus CALWZA01. Next base: position 2,404 of record CALWZA010000024.1, on the reverse strand, counting down.
ACTATCATATTGAAATCAGGTATTTGTTTTTTAAGCTGTTTGAGTTGGCGTCAGATACAAAAAAATCCGATTCGGAAGAAAAGAAAAAGAAAAAACAAAAAAACGATTATTCAAAGCGAAATAAGCCGCTTCAATGTGATTCAAAACAATCAGATGCTGAGAATAAAAAGCCTGAAGCTATGGAATCAGTCACACAAAGCGATGAAAAAGATGACGCCTGCAGGCACAGCGGCAGTAAGGCTGATGAAAAAATTCCCGATGCATATAATGGTGAAAATTCTGATGATGCTGTCAGCGAAGAAGATGACAGCGAGAGCGGAAATAAATCTCTGACAGCGAAATGGAATGAAATAAAGCAATATATTCCTCTTGCGAAAAAAACACTGAGAAAGATTTTCAAGGCAATAAGAATAGACGATATATATTTAAATTTGTCGGTAGGCAAAACCGACGCCTATGAATCCGCAATGAATTACGGAAAAGTAAGCGCGGCGGTATATAATGCGCTGGCGCTTTTTATGAACGTGTTTAGGTGCGGAGTAAAAAATATAAATGTAAACTGCCTTTTCAATGTAGATAAAACAGACTATGAAGCGTCGTTTGTCGTTAAGGTAAGACCAAGCACAGTAATAGCGCTTGCGGCAGTGATAGGTGTAAATTTTTTAAATATACGCAGAAAGCAAAAGAAAATTAAGCTAAAGGAGAAAAATTATGAACAACAACAATCTTGAAAGCCTTGTTAAAACCGCAATGGAAAAAATCAGGGAGATGGTAGACGTTGAAACGGTTATCGGCGACCCTATAACCACTCCGGATGGTACAACAATAATCCCCGTGTCAAAAGTGTCTTTCGGATTTGCGTCCGGCGGCTCCGATTTGCCGAATAAAAACGCAAAGGATTTGTTCGGAGGAGGTTCCGGCGCGGGAGTAACTATTCAGCCGATTGCGTTTATAACAGTTTCAAACGGCGAGGTAAAGCTTTTGCAGATGTCGGTAAACGCCTCAACTGAAAACGCTGTCATTAATATGATACCCGACATTGTGGACAAGATATCTGCGTTCATAAAGAAAGACAAGGAATAATTTACCAAAGATTTTGATGCAATTTCCGACTTAATTCAGGCATATTAAGCAGGTAAGCTGTTTTAAACGACGAAAAATTTCAAAAAGGAGCTTGTTTAATATGCTCAAAAAAATTGCAGCAGCGGTTGTGCCGTGCATAATGCTGGCTAACTCTGCTTTTTCTTACAGTGCTCAGGCACAGACCTATATTTCCGCAAAAGCAGCGATACTTATCGACGCCGATTCGGGCAGAATAGTATATGAAAAAAACGCCTATGAAAGGCTTCCGATGGCAAGTACCACAAAAATCATGACAACTCTGCTAACTCTTGAAAACGGAAATCTCGACGAGTATTTTACGGTCGATTCCGAGGCAATCAAGGTTGAAGGTTCTTCTATGGGGCTTGTAGAGGGAGATGTGGTAACTAAAAGAACGCTTTGCTACGGAATGATGCTTCCTAGCGGCAACGATGCGGCAAACGCGTCTGCGGTAAGGGTAGGTGGCAGTATCAGCGCATTTGTGGATATGATGAATGAAAGAGCGGAGAAGATAGGCTTAAACGACACCCACTTTGTAACTCCGTCAGGACTGGACGACTATACAGACGAACATTATTCTACCGCATATGATATGGCAAAGCTTACGTCTGAAGCACTGAAAAACGAGGAGTTTCGCAAAATCTGCTCAACACGGAATGTATGTCTCAGCTTCGGAAATCCTCCCTATGAACGCTGGCTTGCGAATTCAAACAAATTGCTGACTATGTACGACGGAGTAATAGGAGTTAAGACAGGATTTACTGATAAGGCGAAGCGATGCCTTGTTTCTGCTTGCGAGAGGGACGGAGTTACCCTAATATGTGTCACCTTGAATGCGTCAAATGATTGGAGCGACCACATGACGCTTTATGACTATGGTTTTTCACGTCTGAAAAAGACTGTTTTGTCTGAAGATACACCCGAGCTGAATATTCCGGTGGTTGGCGGTGAAAAAGACAGCGTAATCGGTATGGTGCTTGACGAGCCGACCGCGAATTTATATGACGGCGAAGCTGAGGGGATAACAGAGAAAATCATTTCTGAAAAATTTGTGTATGCGCCGATAGAAGCGGGAGATTTGCTCGGAAAGGTTCAGTATGTATTAAACGGCAGGGTGCTGGACGAGGTTGAACTACTTGCCGCCGAGGACGTCGCGGCAGTAAGCACCGAGAACAAATATCTTTTAATGCTTAAAAATTTTCTGGGAATAGACTTTTAAAAATCGGCTAAAAAAACAAGCAGTATTGAGTATAAACACGGCATAATCAGCAAAATGGATTCTTGCCCGTCATCTGAAAGGAAT
>CALWZA010000023.1 GCA_944385905.1 uncultured Clostridia bacterium | reverse complement strand
AGTGATCAAGTAAATCTATTGGTTTGCTTGATTATTTTTTAATAAGACGGGCCATTAGCTCAGTTGGTTAGAGCAACCGGCTCATAACCGGTCGGTCCGGGGTTCGAGTCCCTGATGGCCCACCAACTTAGGGGTATAGCTCAGCAGGTAGAGCAGCGGTCTCCAAAACCGCGTGTCGTGAGTTCGATTCTTACTGCCCCTGCCAAAAGCACTGTAAATGTTGTTATGACGTTTACGGCGCTTTTTTGTTTTTAAAATAAATTATTGAGAATATTTATATATAAATTAATCGTTTGTACATGTGTTTATATAATAATTTACTGTATCATTTTATATTTAAACTGTTGACATTATATAAAAAGGAGATTATAATTTGAACTATAAATATTTAAAATTGTATATGATTAAGATCTTTTTTGCTGGATAATTTTACATTTTTAGCTTGTCATATACAAATGTGTTCGCGATTTTAAGGAGGGAGTTTATGCGCAGGAAGAAACTTTTGTGTCTGATCATGTCGGCGCTGATGCTTGCTGCAGGCCAGCCGTCATTATTGGCAAACGCTGTTGGGTCTCTTAACTCGCAGACTACCGAAACTTTGTGGGATTTTTCAACCGAGTCTCAGAAAAGTGATTTCACTTTTCAAAAGTATGTTCCAGGAAAATTCGCAACAGGAATCACCGATGACGGCGACAAAACCCTTGAGTTTAAGTGATCGGATGTCGGATATACAACATCACTGATGCTCGTTTCTGACGCTCAGGATCAGATGAATATCATTAATGCGATGACAATCCCTGTCGTTACGGCTAACGTCTATGTAGATTATGCAGCAGATATGTCATCAATTCAGCTCTGGGTTAAGGATGAGCAGAACAGAACAATACATGGTTAAAGAAGGCAAAACCGCGTCTCAGTTCGGTTTTCAGTTTCAGATAGCTCAAGCAGGAAATTTCTACATCGATGATAAAAAAGTCCTGAGAGCGCAGAACAAAAATCTTGCGGCAGGAAAGGGAATTCCCGCTGAAATCAGCGGACTTACCTCAACAACTATCAGTGAGTTGCCTTCATATACAGTTGAACCCACTTGGTTTGAAGACTCTAAAATGGGCTTGTTCGTACATTATGTTCCGTCTGTATCAGTTCGTGCGACAGGCGGTACGATAGACGATATCAACGCTGTAGCGAACGCTTTTGACGCTCAGCAGCTTGCCGACGACGCCGAAGCTTTCGGAATGGAATATGTTGTTTTCACAGCTTTCCATTACAGAATGAGACCTCTTTATCCGTCGGCCGTTACCGAGCAGTACCGCCCCGGAAACTCAAGCGACAGAGACGTTATTCAGGATTTGATTAACGCTCTCAAGCCAAAGGGAATCAAGCTTATTTTGTATGTTCACGCTTCGGACGGATACGACTTTTTGACAGACCAGGAGCGTATCGACACAGGCTGGTACGGTCCGAATTATCAGGACGGTCAGTTGGTTGACGGCACTAACGCAAAAGACGGCGGATATACTGATGAGTGTGCGGTAACCGTAACAAAGGGCGAAGAGCCGCAAGAGCCTGATCAGGGCAATTATAAGATAATTGACGGAAACAATCAGACCTGGGCAAACGGAAGCAATATGGGAATTGAAATCACTTCAAACGGAGAATACGCCGAGTTTAATTATATCACGGTAGACGGAGCTATAGTTTCGGCGGCAAACTACTCAGTAAGAGAGGGAAGTGCAATTGCTGTCGCAGTGTTGAGGAGAAGATAAAACAATCCTTTCTGCTTAAGCACAGAAATCTAAAAAAAAGGGGGGGTGCGGTATGACAATTAGGTTGTGCTGCGCTCACTTTTTACAGTAAACCACACACCGAATTTGATAAATTATTAATTAAGCAAAGTTGGAGGAGATAGAGTGAAGCCTGATTTTTTAAGAAAAAAAGACGTTTTTATTATTGTTATCGGAGCAGTTATTTTAAATTGGGGACTGAATTATTTAGGCAACTTTTTTTCATTACTGATGGTGGCTTTTGGAATAATATCTCCTTTTTTACTGGGTATAGGAATTGCTTTCTTGCTAAATCTTCCCATGAGAGCAATTGAAAAAGGTTTGAAGTTTATAGGAAGAAAGCTAAAGCTCCGTTCCAAAAAGCTGAAAAAAGCTCTGCGCCCGCTCAGCATATGCCTTACGATAGCGATAGTTTTGCTTATTGTATCAGGAGTAGTTGCGATTGTAGTGCCAAAGATAACAGCAACCGTGTCGTCAATTCAGAAGCAGTGCATATCTTTTATTGCTGAACTTCAGACAATTGAGAGCAGCTCTGAAACAATAAGTATAGTAATTGATTGGCTTGAAAAGCTTGGGCTTGATTTCGCGGAGCTGTCATCGCTGATTACAAAAGGGCTAAACACCGCCGGTAACAGTGTTTTCAACACATCACTGTCTATTGTTACAACTGTGTTTGACAAGGCTGTCGCAATGGGAATTGCTGTTATTTTCGCTATATATATATTGAGCGGCAAAGAGCGAATCGGTCAAAGCATAAAAAAGCTTCTTCAGGCGTATTTGTCTCCTAAAACCGTAAGCAAGATTACAGAGCATGTTGAGCTGATAGACGACACGTTTTCAACATTTTTCAGAGGTCAGTGTCTTGAGGCGTGCATACTGGGATCAATGTTTTTCATAGGAATGACAATTTTCAGATTCCCGCACGCACTGTTAATATCGATTTTAGTTGCCATTACCGCTCTTATACCTGTGTTCGGCGCATTTATAGCCTGCTTTATAGGCGCTTTTCTGATGCTTGTGCAAAGTCCGATGATGGCGGTTTGGTTTGTGGTGTTCTTCTTGGTTATGCAGCAAATCGAGGGCAATTTCATTTATCCTCATGTTATGGGTTCACGGATAGGTTTGCCGTCAATATGGGTTCTTGTAGCGGTGACATTAGGAGGAACAATGTTTGGGGTAATCGGAATGCTTTTGTTTATTCCGGTATTCTCGATTGTCTACACGCTGCTGAAAAGAAAAGTGAATGAAAAAATACTCAAAAAGGAAAAGGCGGTTTCTGAAGATAAAGAAAAAGCGCTGCCGGCAATAACCGAAAAAAATGATTAACAGCCTTTAAGCGCTCGGTGACATTCCGGGCGCTTTCTGCATATTATATACGGTTCTCGGCTATATAGTTTGCAGGAGGCATAATATGGGCATAACAAGTTCAAACAAGCAAATTAATGTCAGCAGTATTGACTGCGACGGAACGCTTAAGGTTAATTGCCCACAATATAGACACGGATTTCAAATGCTGTGATTCGGTGATAACCATACTGTAAGATAAAGCAAACACTTATCCGATAATCAAATAATAAAAGCCTTGTCCGAGCATAAATGCTTGAGCAAGGCTTATTTTTTAATTTTCAGTATCTGTCATATAGTCGTTTGATGAGAATGGATTGAAACCATGCGGAGGCTTATTATGCCCGGGCTTATGATCTTCGCCGTCTTCAAAGCCGCGGCGGGACTGATATCTTGCCGCCTGAGTTGAAAACAGCTTATAGTATTTTCCGCCGAGAGCCATAAGTTCCTCGTGAGTTCCGATTTCCTCGACGCGTCCGTTTTCAAGGACAACAACCGTATCGGCAATAGTCGCGCTTGAGAGCCTGTGCGATACAAAAACGCTGGTTTTTCCCTCGCGAAGCTTGTCAAATTCCGAGTATATTTCCTGCTCGGCAATCGCGTCCAGAGAAGCGGTGGCCTCTTGTTTATATATTTATCCATTAAGTTTAACACAAAATCGCTTTACGTTCAATAGCTTTTATGCAAAACGTGTAAAAGGGGATACATATAGGCATTAAATTTCGGCTTAGGATTTATTTATTCTTGTCTTTTTTAGATAATTTGATATAATTAAATAAATATGACCCGAACATTGTTAAGAAAGATTTGGGCGTGTAATATGACCCGAACATTGTTAAGAAAGATTTGGGCGTGTTGCTATTATCGCCAAAGGAGATGTCGCAATGGAACAAAGCGGTTCCAAAATATATCTTTTTGAGCAGGCGCCGATACCAAAAGCGGTGGCGAAACTTGCGATACCGACTATACTCAGCTCGCTGGTTATGGTTATATACAACATGGCTGATACTTATTTTGTAGGAATGCTCAACGATTCTGTCGAAAGCGCCGCGGTCACGTTGGCTGCGCCCGTGCTGCTTGCTTTTAACGCGGTCAACAATCTTTTCGGGGTCGGAAGCTCAAGCATGATGAGCAGGGCTCTGGGCGCAAAAAAATATGACACCGTTTACAGCAGTTCGGCTTTCGGTTTTTACTGCGCAGTAATTTTCGGAGCGCTGTTTTCGGTTTTATGTACTATACTTAAAAATCCTATTCTTTCTGTTTTGGGAGCAGACAGCACCACCTCATCGGCGACATCAGGATACATGTTCTGGACAGTGACAATGGGTGCTGTTCCGGCTATACTAAACGTCGTAATGGCTTATCTTGTAAGAGCGGAGGGCTCAGCTCTTCACGCAAGCATAGGGACTATGAGCGGATGTCTGCTCAATATCATACTTGACCCGCTTTTCATACTTCCGTGGGGACTCGGTATGGGAGCGGCCGGCGCAGGACTGGCGACTTGGATTTCCAACTGCGTGGCATGTCTGTATTTCTTTGTCCTGCTTTTTGTCAAAAGGGGGAAAACCTATGTGTGCATAAATCCTCGTAAGCTCAGAATGAGCAAAGCCGTTATAATCGGAATATGCGCGGTTGGAATTCCGGCGGCTATTCAGAATATCCTGAACGTAACCGGAATGACGATATTAAACAAATTCACGTCCGATTTCGGCGCTGACGCAGTTGCGGCGATGGGTATCAGCTACAAAATCTATATGGTTCCTATGTATATATCAATGGGGTTATCTCAGGGGATTATGCCTCTTATAAGTTATAATTTTGCAAGCGAAAATATAAAGAGAATGAAATCAACCGTAACCTTTGCGGCAAAAGCTTCTCTGATTATAATTATTTCCGTTGCGGCAACGTATTTTGCGTTTCCCGGTGTGTTCATATCAATGTTTATGGAAAATCAGGCGATAGTTGAATACGGCTCACATTTTCTGCGAAGCTTCAGTATCGGCTTGCCGTTTTTGTGTCTTGATTTTCTAAGTGTCGGAGTATTTCAGGCGGTCGGAATGGGACGTCACGCTTTGATTTTCGCAGTGCTTAGAAAGATTATTTTGGAAATTCCCGCGATTATCGTACTGAATGCGATATATCCTCTTTACGGCCTTGCATACGCTCAGGCTGTTGCTGAAGTCATTTTGGCAGTTACGGCAATGATCATACTCAAAAAGCTTTTCGCAAAACTTCAACAAAAGAAAGCATAGTTTCGGCGTTCTTTAATTAAAGCTCTGGGTTTGTAACGTGGGCTTGACCGGTATCTAAAATTATTTTTTTAATCGCCTTGTTGCTTTATATGAAAGGCGCAATTAATTTCCGTAAAAGTTTTCGTCAGGAAAATTTGTTTCGCGTCACTTGGAAACGTATTTATTATTGTATTTAGAATAAGTCAGCGATTTTTGATAAAAATATTACCAAAAAATAATATTTGTATATTTGCACAAAGAAAAAGCGTGCTATTTGTGTACTATTGATACCATTACAGAATAATGCGGAGCTTATACGTTCTTCAGCACAGCGACATTTTGTTATTATTTTTTTAATAAGATTCTGACTGAATTTTGACTAAATAAAGCATGAAAAAATATATAAAAATATAGAAAATAATAAAAGCTAAAATGCATCGATAAACCTCATAAATAAAGGAAAAAGCCGCATTTCTGCGGCTTTTTTGTTTGGCAAATAACCCTAATTGTGATACAAGTGAATCCCCTTTGGCATTAGGGGGTTCATTTTGCTCAAAGGGGGTTCAAGCTCAGTCTGCCGTTTGACGTTCTTTCTAAAGCAAGCTATACGCCCAGCAAATAAAAGCCAAGGTATTGCTCACCCGCCTGTAACCATCTGCACAGGATTTGATACTCCGGCGGCCTTTCTTCTGCGAGCCGCTTTAACATATCGGTGGCTTGGTCTTTTGAGTAGAAATTAATCCCACAAAGATCCATCGGTCCGCGATCTCCGTTGCAATAGACGCCATCCGTGATGATGTCTCCGTAGTTCTGATAAAAAAGATCCATATTATCGCCGAAGATGTATAAAGAGTCATCTTTCCAGTCCTTTATAGCATCAACCGAAACGATTTCTCGAATGGAAGTCCCTTTCGGCAATCTGCAGTATTGTATTTCAATGAAATCCGAACCACCAAACTCCCGACGTTCCGCTTGGGATTGGAATGAATGAAACAGCAACGACATCACCTCGAATTATTGCGGAGCTGGGCGTCAATATCCCGTCCGCCGTACATGACACGGAGCACGGTAACAGTTTTTACCTGGTGGTCCGGAATGTAGAACACCAGGTAATTGTCCACCGGCATAACCCGGAGATTGCGGCTGCGCCACGGCTCCCGGGCGTAGACCCGGAACCGCTCCGGCATCTCGTCCGGCTTGAGGATGTTCTCCTCCAAGCGATCCGGCTGGTCGTTGGCGTTTAGCTCCGACTGAAGTTCCACTGCGATGTAGCGGTAAATTTCCGGTAAATCGTGCTTCGCTTCCCGGGTCAACGTCACCTCATAGCTCATACGCCCAGTTCACCCCGCAGCTCGTCAAACGCCTGCTTTGCCGGGATGGTTTGCTCAACCTTCATCTGAGCATAGCCCTTCTCCAGCTCGGCGTCCAGTTGCTCGGCGGTCATGCGGCTGACGTCCAGCGGATGCTCCGGGAGTTTTACCTCAAAGGGCAGTCCCCGCCGGAGGATGATTTGCTTGTAGAACATGGTGATGGCGTTGGACGCCGGGATGCCCAGAGCGCTGAGGATCGCTTCCGCCTGTTCCTTGACCTCCGGCTCAATGCGCGCATACAGATTTGCCGACTTTGCCATATCCAAGACTCCTTTCGGGATTCGTATATTCTTTCTCGTCTTCATTATACTCTATTGTGCGCACAAAAGCAATATATATTCTGATTTTAAAATGAGAAAAGCACCGCAACCTTGATACGCATTGTATCAAAATTGCGGTGCTTATTTGTGTCAAGACGTCAGCGATGATAAAAAATCACCGTGGTGCATTGCTCTCCACACTATATACACGATTACATCATATTTGCTGGTGCATACACGATTTTGAGGTGATACGGCTTTTTCTATGCAACT
>CALWZA010000022.1 GCA_944385905.1 uncultured Clostridia bacterium | reverse complement strand
TTTGCACCCACTCCATAGGGCGATCGGCTTTCAGCTTTTCCGTAACATTTTCCTGCTTGGAAAATGCGGATACAAGCGATTGAAACATCCACTCCGCTTGTTGATCTACCTCTGCCAGATGTCCGTTCAGCGTTCCGGCAGTCAGCAGATTGTAATACCGAATTTTGTGATACTGCTTCAAATACCGCCGGTATCGTTGTCCCCAAACTCCGATTTCAATTTCTTTTTCGAGTGATACTTTCAGATTGGGTAGTTCATAATCGCCCTGCCGGGTGTATGTGCCGCCTGATTCTTCATAAATGTTTTTCATCGTGAAAACCTCCTGTGTTTTTTGGTACTTTCATTCTACAGAAGATTCTCAGGAAAGACCAATGTGCCGATTGCAGTTTTAACGGCATATACAGAAAAAGAGTACGAACCCTTCGATCCGTACTCTCGTTTCTACCCTGCAATGCCGGTTTCTGTGTGTTTTTCGGATACTGCCTTATGCACACTCGGCAAAACCGAGATGCGTTTTTTTATTTTTATTCGCTTATTCTGCGGCATTCTATGTAAAACCGCTTGTCTTGGGCGTGGCCCATTGAAAAAGTTTTCCTCGGAAGAGCTCCGTCGGCTTCAACTGTGGGAAACAGGTCGCTTTTTGCCATGTCCTCAAACAAAAATCCTATACTCTTGGGCTTTTGCGACAGATTTATCACAACCTCACTGCCGTGAATATAGTCGACTTTTCCGCCGTTTTCAGACAGATAATCGTCGAGAAAAGCCTGCACGCTTCCGACTGTAAGCTTTGACTTGGGAGCGTGAATATACCTGCGCTCGGGTTTTCCGTTTATTACAATTTCAAAGCCCTGACCGCTCTTTTCATCGCTCAGCTCAAGAGCTTTTGTCATTTCATCAATAAGCCTATCGGCGTCAACCTCGGTAACAATGCGGTGTATAGCCTCAAACCGCAAAGCCGGGCTGTGAAGATTGACTATTTCAACAAGCGCATATCTCGCAGGATGCGCGGACAAGTCCTTGTTCGGATTTTGTCTTTTAAGCTCCTCATAATACTCTTTCGCCGTGGCTAGGGAGTGGTTTCCGTCGCCCATCGCAAACAAAAGCCCGCTTTTTGACGAGAGACCAAACAACGCCTCGTCAATCATTTCGTGAAGCTTTTCGCCTACAAGATATCCTTTGATATGCCCGCCGTTTTTCATAAGCTCAAAGTCATAAAGCTTTTTAAGCTCAGATCGATGCTTTCCGACCGCCTCAACCACAGTCATCTCGGGGTCGTCTATAAGTATCATAATGTGAGGAAGCTCGATTTCAGCGCCGCGTCTGACCTTAATTCTGGGAGGTATTCTTTCAACAACCGTCGCTTCGGTGGCTCTGACCGGAGATACCGAGCCCCTGCGATAGTCGTATTGTTCAAGGTCTATTTTTCCGACAAGCCCCGCCCTGATTTTTCCGTCGCTCTGAGTCCTTTCAACATATACAAACGAGTTTTTATACTCTGAAAAAACTCCAGATTCAAGGTATGAGGACATATTTCCGTGAATATCGCATATTTTCCCGTCAACGTTTTCATCCTCAAGCCAAACCTCGGGGAGCATAAGCTTAACGGTTGATTTTGCTCCTCCGACATAGTCGCATACCGACTTCCAGTACTCAGGCTCGCTTGTATACTGGTCGCAGGCGACGACAGCCCATTTTGTCATGTCCTCATTCTTCGGCAGCAATATGTCAGCCGCCGAGAAAGCCGTTTTAAATTTCATAACAGTATTACAAAATAAGGGGGGAAAACTTTTTATATAAAAAGTTTTCCCCCTTTAACCCCTTTCAAAAACTTTTAGTATGCAGGATTGCTATACTGATAAAGCGCTGATATTTTTAAATCAGCTTTCGTTTGCTCCGCAGCACTTTTTGTACTTTTTGCCGCTTCCGCACGGACAAGGGTCGTTTCTGCCCGGCTTACCCTTAGTAGCTTTGCGTGTGTTAGGAAGCGAACCGTCGGTGGTTGTCGGCATATCCGGCTTAAGAACCTGTTTTCTCTCAACCGGCTCTTCCTTGCGAAGTTTTACGGTAAACAGCATTCTGACTGTATCCTCGCAGATTGAGTCAATCATCGCGTCGAACATGTCAAAGCCTTCGATACGGTATTCGACAACTGGATTCTTGTTTCCGTATGAGCGCAGATACATACCCTTTTTAAGCTCATCCATGTCGTCAATATGGTTCATCCACTTCTGGTCAACAACCTGAAGCAGAACTACTCTTTCAATTTCTCTCAAAAGCTGAGGAGTAAGCTCCTTCTCTTTAGCCGCATAGATATCGAGAGCCTTTTGAGTGAGCTCTTCGGTAATATCGGTCTTGGTCTTTGAACGAAGCTCAGCGGGAGTGAACTTTAGGTCGTCGTCTGTGGTGATAAGACCCATAAGCCTGTCTCTGAGACCGTTGAGGTTCCAGTTGTCGTAATCGTCCTCGTCGAGGAGATACGAGTCAACAGCGTTTTTAACGTAGTCCTTAATCATTTTCAGGATTCTGTCGTGGATATCCTCGCCCTCGAGAACCTCAGAGCGCTGAGAGTAAATAATTTCTCTCTGCTTATTCATGACGTCGTCGAAGTTGAGAACGTTCTTTCTTATGTTAAAGTTTCTTCCCTCAACCTTTTTCTGGGAAGATTCAATAACGCTTGTCAAAAGCTTGCTCTGAATAGGCATATCCTCATCAACGTTGAGAGTGTTCATCATATTGGTGATTCTCTCGCCGCCGAACAGTCTCATAAGGTCGTCCTCAAGAGAAAGATAGAATCGGCTTTCACCCTCGTCGCCCTGACGTCCCGAACGTCCTCTGAGCTGATTGTCGATACGTCTTGATTCGTGGCGCTCGGTGCCTATGATAAACAGACCGCCCGCCGCTTTAACATCCTTTGCCTTTTCGGCGATTTCTTTGCTGTACTGGTCGTAAAGCTCAAGATATTTTTCTCTTGCCGCAAGGATTTCCTCGTTGTCAGTTTCGGCAAAGCCGGTTGCCTCAACGATAATTTCCTCGGGTATTTCAAGCTTTCGAAGCTGTGCCTTAGCCAAAAACTCGGCGTTTCCTCCGAGCATGATGTCGGTACCTCTTCCCGCCATGTTGGTAGCGATTGTAACCGCTCCGAACTTACCTGCCTGAGCGACTATCTCGGCTTCTTTTTCGTGATATTTGGCGTTTAAAACCTCGTGCTTTATTCCGTGGCGCTTGAGCATGGATGAAAGCTGTTCGGATTTTTCAATCGAGATAGTACCTACAAGAACAGGCTGACCTTTCTTATTGCACTCGATAATCTGGTCGATAACGGCGTTAAACTTCGCCTTTTCGGTTTTATACACGACATCCGAATGGTCGATTCTTATAACGGGCTTGTTTGTCGGAATTTCAATAACGTCGAGCTTATAAATCTCTCTGAATTCCTCTTCTTCGGTCATAGCCGTACCTGTCATGCCTGAGAGCTTTTTATAAAGTCTGAAATAGTTCTGGAAGGTGATGGTGGCAATTGTCTTTGACTCGTGAGCGACAGTTACGCCTTCCTTGGCTTCAATCGCCTGATGAAGACCGTCGTTGAAACGGCGTCCCATCATAAGACGTCCGGTAAATTCATCGACTATTATAACCTCGCCGTTTTTAACGACGTAGTCTATATCCGCTTTCATGACTCCGTTTGCCTTGATTGCCTGATTTATGTGATGAAGCAAAGTAACATTTTCCGAATCCATCAGGTTTTCGACATGGAAAGCCTCCTCAGCTTTTTTAACTCCGTTTTTGGTAAGAGTAGCGGTTTTCGCCTTTTCGTCAACGACATAATCGGCGTCTGAAAACTTCTCGTCATTGTCTTCCTTGTCGTCGATTTCAACCGTTGTCGCTTTCCTCAGCGTTTTTGCGAACCTGTCCGCAATGGTATAAAGCTCGGTAGACTTGTCTCCTCTTCCCGAAATTATAAGAGGAGTTCTCGCCTCGTCAATGAGAATCGAGTCCACCTCGTCCACGATGGCGAAAGCATGTCCTCTCTGAACTCGGTCCTTTTTGTAGATAACCATGTTGTCACGCAGGTAGTCAAAACCGAACTCATTGTTGGTACCGTAGGTTATATCGCAGGCATAAGCGGCTCTTCTCTCAGCGCTGGTGAGATTATGAAGAATACAGCCGATTGAAAGTCCGAGAAAGCGGTATACCTTGCCCATTTCCTCCGACTGGAATTTCGCGAGATAGTCGTTTACGGTGACTACGTGAACCCCGTTTCCGCTTAAAGCGTTAAGGTATGAAGTGAGGCACGCCACGAGGGTTTTACCTTCACCTGTCTTCATTTCGGCGATACGTCCCTGATGCAGAACGATAGCTCCGATAATCTGAACGGGATAGGGGCGTTTTCCGAGAACTCTTGCGGCGGCTTCACGGCAGGTCGCAAATGCCTCGGGCAGGATATCGTCAAGAGTTTCACCGTTTGCGAGTCTTTCCTTTAAAATTCCCGTCTGAGCACGAAGCTGAGCTTCTGTCATTTCCTTATAAGTATCCTCAAGCTCAAGAACCTTGTTTTTTATCGGCTCAATCCTCTTTAACTCTTTTTGGCTGTATGAGCCGAAGATAGCGTCAAGTAAACCCATTTATTTATCTCCTAACATTAAAATTTCACACAGATATCAAATAATATAATAATTTAAAATACATTATAATACAATACGCCGATAAAGTCAAATATTTTATTATGTCGGTTTTTGGGCGCAAAAATTCGGACCGCCGAATAAGCAAGCGGTCCGAACCAAGAAAAACACAGCGGCTTTTTAATTTAAAACGACGAGCTTTCCTTTACAATAGGGGTAAGCTGTTTTCCGACAAGCGCGTTTTCAACCGTTCTCAAAAGCATTGAAAAGTCCGCAATCATAGAAGCGGGTTTTGAAACGGGTTCATCCTGCCCGTAAGGCACGAAATAGAAGTTTTTGTAATTCAAAAGAGCGCCGATGTTTTTTGCCGATGATGTCAGCGCGTCGTTGGTCGAAACGGCGATAACCACAGGGCGCTGGTTTCTCAGATGAGATTTAACCGCCATGGTAACGGGAGTATCATTTACTCCTAGCGCCAGCTTTGCGAGGGTATTTGATGTACACGGCGCAACAACGAGAAGATCAAACATTTTTTTCGGACCGATAGGCTCAGCTTGCTCGATTGTTGCGATAACGGGTTTTGAGCATATTTTTGAAAGCTCTTTTATGTGTTCCTCGGCGGTTCCGAAGCGCGATGAAATGCCTGCCGAATTAAAAGACATTATAGGAGTAAGGTCATAGCCTTTTTTGACAAGCTCTCCTGCGGCTTCAAACGCCTTTTTAAATGTGCAGAACGAGCCTGTTACCGCAAACCCTATTTTTATTGTTTCCTGTTTTGAAACAGTCTGTTCAGAAACATTCATACTAATCACCATACCTTTAACTCTATTTGAAACGGTTTCGGCGAAGCTGTTTCAAATAGCCTGTGTGAAAAAGAATTTTTCACACTGATCACCATACCTTTAATATTCTATTTTAAACGGTTTCGGCGAAGCCGAAATTGCAGCCATCATATAGTGCCGCAAAGTTTCAAATAGCCTGTGTGAAAAAGAATTTTTCATACTAATCACCATACCTTTAACTCTATTTGAAACAGTTTCGGCGAAGCTGTTTCAAATAGCCTGTGTGAAAAAGAATTTTTCACACTTGTTCCGATAAAATATTCGTAATTGTTCGAGCTATAATATATCCCGCGGTAACCGGAGCGGTTTTTCCGGGCAGGGACAACGCCCAGACAACCCTTGAGCCAAGCTCCTTTGCGGCTTCAAAGTCGACTCCTCCGGGCTTTGAGGCAAGATCAATGATAAGTCCTTTGGTGTTTTTCAAAACGCTTTTGTCAAAGATCACCGACGGAACAGAGTTTATTATTATATCCTTGCCTTTGACCGCCGACGAAAGGTTTGAAATATGCTCTGTTTTACATCCGTCAAATCCTGCCCACGCGAGGTCGGAATATTTTCTTGCCGCGACTGTTACCGACGCTCCGAGAGCCGAAAAGGTTTTCGCCGCCGTTTTTGCTACTCTGCCGTATCCTGTTACAAGAACCTTTGAGCCGAAAATCGTTATCGGAAGCTCCTCCATCGCGATAGCGAGAGCTCCTTCAGCGGTAGGAATTGCGTTTTCTATTAAAAGCTCCTCGTTTTTGTAGTAATCAGCCGCCAAAAGTCCGGCTTCCTCGATTTTCGATAAAACCGCTTTAGGGATATTTCCGCCGAACACAATGCCGCCGGACTTTACCAAAGAAAGCGCTTCGCTTATAGGTATCGGTTTTTCGGACAGCGGAGCGGATACGGTTTCGCCGTCTAAAGTACAAACCATGGGAAGAATCAAGTAATCCGCTTTAAAGTCCGCATCGGTCAGCATTTTTACATTTTTCGGAACAAACGCCGCTTTTTCAAATCCCGAATAATACGCCCGTAATCCGGGCCGCTCTGATATTTTTTCCGCCGCATACAGCATTCTCATATCTCCGCCGCAGAATACGGCAGTATATTCAGAAACCTTAGTCATAAAGGCTGCCTCCTATTATTTAACAGTATATCCGATGGTACAATATATGCGCACAAAGCCGCTTATGTTAAAATATCAATTGACGAATGCTTAAAAATAATGTAATATTATAAATAATTACAGATAAAGGTGTGAAAATATGCTTGAAAAATTTTTAAATGAGCTTACCCGTTTTGCCACTGATTTCGGGCTCAAGCTGATTGCGGGAATTTTGATTCTGGTTGTTGGCTGGAAGCTGGTTAACTGGCTTGTTAAAAAGACAGAAAAAATATCTCAAAAGAGAGCGGTTGACCAAAGCGTACATTCTTTTATTAAAAGCGGACTGTCAATATCACTGAAAGTTCTTTTGGTTATTACTGTCGCCGGAATTTTCGGCGTCCCGATGACTTCTATCATTGCTGTTATCGGTTCGGCCGGACTGGCGATAGGCCTTGCGCTTCAGGGAAGCCTTTCAAATCTCGCGGGAGGACTTATGATTCTTATTTTCAAACCGTTTGTTGTCGGAGACTATATTGAAACCGGCGGCTTGTCCGGGACAGTCAAAAGCATAACCATTTTCTACACAAAGCTTATTAC
This sequence comes from uncultured Clostridia bacterium, assembly GCA_944385905.1. GTDB lineage: Bacteria > Bacillota > Clostridia > Oscillospirales > Ruminococcaceae > CALWZA01. The sequence continues at coordinate 1,120 of CALWZA010000022.1, read as the reverse complement.
TCCGGACAACTGCAAAGTAGTTATCCCCAATTCTCAGATAACCGCTAACTCGATTGAAAATTACTCTGCATATCCGACCCGCAGAGTCGATTTGAAAATCAGCGCCGACTACGGAACTGATATAGACAAGGTCCGCTCGGTGCTTTTGTCGGCAGCCTCAAAGTGCGATATGATTCTCAGCGACCCTGAGCCAGAGGTATGGCTCGGCGAACACGCCGACAGCTCACTGAATTTCTACTTCCGCACATGGTGCAGAAACGAGGATTACTGGAAAGTTAAATTTTTTCTTCTTGAGGAAGTTAAAAAGTCGTTTGACAAAGAGGGAATATCCATTCCGTTTCCCCAGCTCGACGTTCATATCAACAATAAATAAACTTTATAAACAAAAAATCTCCGCCTGAAAAAAGCGGAGATTTCTTTTATGTCCGGTTATGCCGGTTAAATATCACTTGTTTACTACTACGCCCTTTTTAAGGATAATGTTTGCGTAAAGAGCGGTTTCGCCGGTGGTGATGGTGGCGTACGCCTCCTTGGCTCTGTCATAAAACTCAAATCGGTCGATTGGAAGCTCTCTTAAACCGTCTTTCTCGTGCTTAAATCCGATTTCACGGTATTTGTCCCAAATTTCGGGAACATACGGGTCATTTTTCATCACCGCCATGAGGATTGTCGGATTTTCAACATATGTATCAAGGGGCATGAGAGTCAGGATAGCGTCAAGAATCTCAGGTATTCCGTGCCCGTCAAGCCTTACGACGTTTTTGGCGTGTGCGTGCTTTGGAAAGTTTCCGTCGGCGATAACTATTTCGTCACTGTGTCCCATTTCCATCAAAATTTTTAAAAGCTCGGGTGAAAGAATGGAGGGGATATTTTTTAACATACAATCATTACCTTTCTAAACATTAAATATACAATTATTATAGCTGTCGTTTCCATATATGTCAAGGTAAAACTAAGCATAAAAAATCGCCGTGAGTATTCCCACGACGAAATATTGGAGCGGATTACGGGGCTCGAACCCGCTACCTCCACCTTGGCAAGGTGGCGCTCTACCAGATGAGCTAAATCCGCGTATTAAGTTTAAATTATGGTGCCTCCGGTCGGAATCGAACCAACGACA
>CALWZA010000021.1 GCA_944385905.1 uncultured Clostridia bacterium | reverse complement strand
ATGGAACAAAGCGGTTGATTAAAAGAAAACAATTCGAGGATTATCTCGAAACACAATATTCCGTCTGAGAGGAGGACAAGCTAATGGATAATAAACTGACTGAAACAGGCAGTTCCAACAGGCGTGTAGCTGCTGTTCCAATTTGGGTAAAACCTTATTTGACGATAGAAGAAGCGGCAGAGTATACGGGAATAGGCAGGGATAAGCTTTATGAAATGACGAGCCTTGCCGATTGTCCGTTTGTGCTGTGGGTAGGCAATCGTAGAATGATTAAACGCAGAATTTTTGATGAATACATTGAGCAGATGTATTCAATATGATGGAGGTCGTATGGACGAAAAAATTTTAGCTTACAGAAGTGAAATCCAAAAGAGGTCTGAAAACACACCATTTTGGACGAGAACGATTTTAACTGTTGAAGAAGCTGCCGCATACACCGGAATCGGAAGGGCAAAAATCCGTCAAATCATTTCACAAGGGAATTGCCCTTTCACGGTAAATAACGGCACACAAATCTGTGTGATCCGTGAAGCGTTCATCGATTATCTTGATAAGCAATTTCGCATATAGGAGGAGAGAATTATGCCGAGAACAAAAAGAAAAGACAAGTCGAGAGCCGTGCTTCGGACAGGCGAATCGCAAAGGGCTGACGGAACTTATCAATTCCGGTGGACTGACAGTAATCATAAGAGGTTTTGCGTATATGCCAAGACGCTTGATGAATTGCGCTATAAGGAAGAACAGATTAAAAAGGATAAGAGCGATGGCATTAAAACTGAAGCCCGATATATGACGGTCAACGAGGTCTATGAGCTTTGGAAGGAGCTGAAGCGAGGGCTGAAGAACAACACCTTTGAGAATTATAAATATATGTATGAAACTTTTGTCCGTCATCAAATAGGCTCAAAGACAGTTTCATCGTTGAAAAAAACAGACATAAAGAGGTTTTATAATTACCTTACAGACGAGCGCCAGTTAAAACCTTCGACCATTGACAGTATCCATACGGTTTTACATCAGATTTTGGATATGGCTGTTGACGATGATTATATAAGGAATAATCCGTCAGATAATGTACTTAGGGAGTTAAAGCAAGCGCATTGCTTCAAGACAGAAAAGCGCAGGGCTTTATCATTTTGCTAAAATAAGTGAGATAAAATAAAGTATTTATAATTTTTTAAATAGAATATCTATTGCTTTTTTATAGTAACTAAATTAAGCGGGAGTTCCTGAAACGTGCCTTCAGCTTTTCTTTGCGCTAAAGCAGAAAGTTGAAGTCATATTTTAAATCACTTAGACTATACTCACCGCTTATTCACTTCTTGATATGTTGAAATAAAATAAAAATCCGCGGCAAAGAGCATTCTCTGCCGCGTTTTTTATTTGTATTTCTTTAAAGCTTTTTTACAAACAGCGCTCTTGCGGCGTTAAGAACAGCAAGAACAGTTACCCCGACATCGGCAAATACGGCAAGCCACATATTCGCAAGTCCCAGCGCAACCAGAATAAGCGCAAGAACTTTTATTCCGATTGCAAAGATTATGTTCTGATATACAATGCCGAGACATTTTTTCGATATTTTTATCGCTTTCGATATCTTAACAGGATTGTCGTCCATTAGTACAATATCCGCGGCTTCGATAGCAGCGTCTGAACCCATTGCGCCCATGGCAATGCCGATATCCGCTCGTGATAGAACCGGAGCGTCGTTTATGCCGTCGCCGACAAACGCAAGCTTTATTTTTTCGCCTTTCTCTTTCATCAAATCTTCAACTTTTTCAACTTTGTCACCCGGCAGAAGCTCACTGTAAACTATATCAATACCGAGATCTGACGCGACCTGATCCGCAACTGCTTTTGAGTCGCCTGTAAGCATTGCGGTCTTTCTGACTCCGGACTTTTTCAAAAGAGATATTGCTTCAGAGGCTGTTGGCTTCACTACATCTGAAATGACGATATGACCCTGATATTCTCCATTTATTGCAAGATGAATTATTGTACCGACCTTATGACAGTCTTTATATTCTATGCCGAGACGCCTCATAAGCTTGTCGTTTCCTGCGGCTACAGTCATGCCGTCAACCTTTGCAACAACTCCGTTTCCGCTTATTTCTTTAATATCCTGTACTCTGCTTCTGTCAAGCTCCGGTCCGTACGCCCGCTGCAGGCTCTGCGCAATCGGATGTGACGAGGCGCTTTCGGCAAGCGCCGCATACTCAATGAGCCTGCTTTCAGGCATTGTGTTATGGTGAATAGCGTTGACCTCGAAAACTCCCTGAGTCAACGTACCTGTTTTATCAAATACAATATATCCTGTTTTTGATAATGCCTCAAGATAGTTTGAGCCTTTTATAAGTATTCCGCACTTGCTTGCTCCGCCTATTCCCGCAAAAAAGCTTAGCGGAATGCTGACTACAAGCGCGCAGGGACAGCTCGCAACGAGAAATGACAGCGCACGGTAAACCCAAGTTCCCCAGTCCGCGGATAAATTAAGAAAAAGAGCGCTCACAATCGGAGGTATTACCGCAACAGCCAATGCGCTGTAGCAAACAACCGGTGTATATATTTTCGCAAATTTAGAAATAAAATCTTCTGACTTTGATTTTCTTGAGCTTGCATTTTCAACCAGATCCAAAATTTTTGAAACCGTTGAGTCACCAAACTCTTTGGTAGTGCGGATTTTCAAAACTCCGGTCATATTTATGCAGCCGCTGATAATTTCATCGCCTGTTTTAACATCACGCGGCAGGCTTTCGCCGGTCAAAGCGCTTGTGTTAAGCGAAGATATTCCGGACTCCACAATTCCGTCAATAGGAACTTTCTCACCCGGAGAAACGACAATTATCTTTCCGACTTCAACTTCGTCGGGATCAACTCTCACAAGCTTTCCGTCCTGTTCAATATTCGCATAATCGGGACGGATATCCATAAGCTCGCTTATGTTTTTTCTGCTTTTTCCGACCGCATAGCTTTGAAACAGCTCGCCTATCTGATAAAACAGCATAACCGCTATTGCCTCAACATAGTCGCCGCCCTGCACAAGACCGAGAATCATTGCTCCGACAGTTGCGACAGACATTAAAAAGTTCTCGTCAAAAACTCTTTTATTGAGAATGCCCTTGCCGGCTTTTCTTAAAATGTCATAGCCTATTATAAAATAAGGAATCAAATACAAAAAAAATCTCAAGAGCCCGCTGACATGAATATAACGAAAGCCTATCATCATTGCCGCAGATATTAAAATCCTAATTAGCATTTTCTGCTGCTTCTTGTTCATATCTTACACCGCCCGGTTAATTATTTTTGCACGTTTATCTGTTAAAACAGCATGCTGACGTCTGCCGGTATTGAAGACAAAGAGTCCATAATCTTCATCACATATAAATAACGCAGTCGTCTTCAACTTTTTTGCAGTTTTTATACACTTCCTGCATTACAGCCGATGTGTTGCTGTTATCATCAAACTCAACCGTCATCTTCTGAGTCATAAAGTTTACTACGGCGTCTTTAACTCCGTCTGTTCTTTTTGCGGCGTCCTCCATCAAATTCGCGCAATTCGCGCAGTCAACCTCGATTTTATAAATTTTTTTCATATAAATGCAGCTCCTTTTTATATTCGTCGGCTTTTGCTTTTGAACACAGCCTACGCTTGAATTTTTCTTTACTCGTATTGTATTCAACAATTAAACAAATGTCAATGCGTTTGGACAAATGACTGCTAATCAGAATAATTGTATTTCCAAACGGAATAAAATTATATTGCGTGTTGCATTTTTTAAACCAAATGGTATAATAATCACAGAGAGGAGCGATAATTATGAGCGAAAAAATTTTGCCGCACAATCATGGGACTCTTCCTGAACATTTGCAGTCCAAAATGCCTAAAGCTGAAATTTTTGATATTGTCTCGGAGCTTCTCAAGCTGATGAGCGACAGCAAGCGAATCCAAATTTTTTGGCTATTATGCCATTGTGAGGAGTGCGTGATAAACATTTCCGCTTTACTCGAAATGAGCAGTTCCGCCGCTTCTTATAATTTAAAATTGTTAAAAACCGCCGGACTTGTCATAAGCCGAAGAGAGGGAAAAGAGGTATATTATACTGTTGCAAAAACGCCTCGCTCAGAAGCGCTGCACAAAATGGTGGAAAGCATCGTTGAGGTCGCCTGTCCGTCCGAAGAGGCTTTTGAGGAAAATTACGCGTATGATTCCATTGTGCAAACTGTTAATGAGGTGCATGAGCTTCTTACATCTGATTTAAAAAAACGCTGCACTATCGAAGAGCTGGCTCAGAATTTTCACATAAATCAAACCACGCTTAAAGCCGCGTTTAAAACTGTTTTCGGTCAGCCTCTTGCCGCCTACATGAAAGAATACCGAATAAAACGAGCAATGGAATTTTTAACTCAGAGCAATAAATCAATTTCGGAAATAGCACGCGAAGTCGGATATGAAAGTCAGAGCAAATTTACTCAGGCGTTTAAAAACGTCACAGGTGTTCTGCCGAAAGATTACAGAAAAACGCACTGAGTCAGACAACGTTTTCAAGCGCCGCACAGACAAATTTCTTTGTAATTTACCGTGCTTGATTAAGTAACAAGAAGTTTATGGTTTCAGCTCCGGGTGTTGATTTGCCTGACTGTGATATTATTGTTAAGGAGCGGATTTTTATGATATGGGACTCAAGACAGTACTTAAAATTTGCAGACGAAAGGGCCCAGCCTTGTATTGACCTAACAGCTAAATTAAAAGGAGATTTTAATACAATTTTGGATTTGGGCTGCGGTCCGGGAAACAGCACAAAATACCTGCTCAATTCGTTTAAAAAAGCAAGAATTGTAGGTTTCGACTCTGATGACAATATGCTGGAAAAAGCCCGGAAAGAATGTCCGAATTGTGAATTTATAAAAGGTTTTGCGCCTGATGATTTGGATACTCTCGGTCAAACTTTTGACTTGATATTTTCAAACGCATGTATTCACTGGATAGCTGACCAGAAAAGGCTAATCGATAAAGTTTCAAGGCATCTTACAAGCAGCGGCGTTTTTGCCGTACAAATTCCGCTTACCGATGAGTCTCGTTTTTATAAAATTCTAAACGAGCTGATCAGCATAAAGTGGAAAAAATTAAAATTCGTCAAAAATTTTCACGCTCTTAATCAGTCGGAATATTACAACGCTCTTATTAAGCATTTCGGAAAGGTGCAAATGTGGCAGACAAACTATTATCACACTGTACCAAAAGAAATGATTATTGAATGGTATAAGGGAAGCGGACTGCGGCCTTATCTATCGTTTCTTGAAGAAACTGAGAAAAAAGAATTTCTTGGTGATCTTCAGTCTATTATAGATAATAATTACGAGGCGCTTTCTGACGGAAAGACTTTTTTGATTATGCCGAGATTGTTTTTTATTGCACAAAAACAACGCCCATGATGTAAGCTGTGCGTTCTTTATTCATTTTACTATAGCTTTATTACAATTAAAATCCACATAAGCGCAGTAATATATGATATTGAGTTATGTTTTAAAGTAAAACAAATCGGTGCAGTCCTGAATATAAGGACTGCACCGATGTTCTATTATATATAATTTTCACTTAGTATAACACACTGCGCCTTTACTGTTTCTCGCGTCAGCTTAATGAGATGACGTGTAGCCGTTGGCAATTGTGTCGGCTTCTGAAACAACTGAGACCCCGGATCTGTCAACATGTGCGGAGGTTATTCTTCCCGGAGAAATGACGCATAGGCTTTCACCGGTGTAAACAGCTCTTCCGTACTCAAATTTGTTGTCGATTTCGTGTGTCTCAAAGCTTCCGATTTTAGATAAAACATTGTTTTCATATGAGAACACAATATATTTATAACAATAGTCATAACCGTCATAATAAGAATACGGAACTCCCACTATTTTTAACGAAGCGTCGGTAAACAAAACTCCGGCGTCGTTCAATGCGGTAGATGTTCCGGGATTTTCCTCAACCTCAACGCTTGAGATTTGAGAAATAACTCCCCTTGAGTCAACAGAGCAAAGGACAAGCTCTATTGTTGAATCAATATTCTTCCTTAAATAAAACCCGGTTCCGTCCCCGGAGGGCTTAAAGCTTACAGACGTATTTGATTCTGAGACTCCGTCATTCATTTTAATGAAATACGGGTCGGAAAGGTCAACCGTATAGCACTCGTTTTTGCCGGCTACTGAAATGTATGCCGTGCTTCCGCTGAAAGTCACGGATTTGACACTGCTCGAAGGAACAGCTATTTCAGTGCTTGAAACAACCATGAGCGAGCTGTCAAGTACAAAAATATTAGGAGCCGACGACTCACCGTTTTGAACGAGCGTGCAAATATAAACATAGTCGCCCGTCTTTCCTAAAGAATATTCTTTAAGAGCTATTCCCGGCACTGAAGCCGAAGCGACATATCCGATGTTTCCGCCGCTTAAAGAAAACTGCGAAATACTTGTCATATCTGTTGACGAGCCGTTTGAGTACGTAAGCATATACGCGCTGCCGCCGAAAATATAAATTCTTCCCTCATATCCCAGCACAGCCTTTGCCGAAACTACCGGATTCGCAGACGAAACATCAAGTCCCGCCAAAACTGCGTAATCTGTTGTTGCCAGCTGATTTGGTATTATAATATCCTGAGCGGAAAGGTAGTATTTCTGCCCGTTAAAAGCATAGCTCGGGACATAGCTTTCAAGGTCGTCAACACCGCTTATCGGAGAATATCTGTATTTGTCATACGAAGTTGCTATATAAAGTATGCTTCCGTCCATAACCGCGTCAGTGCAGCTTCCGCTTTGCTCATATGAAGAAACAAGCACAGGAATCTCCGGACTGGAAACGTCGTAAACCCTAACTTCCGTGCTGTGCCTTTCAACGATTCCGTTTTCAGAGTCGCCGAAAGTATTTACCATAAACTCGCCAAGGGTTCCGAAATCAGCTTCGTTCGAAAGAGCTTTCTCAGTTCTTGTAACTGAAGAAACCGCTACAAGTCTTGAACCGGAAAGGAACAAATACTCAAAACTGCGCTTAGTGCTCGACTCAAGCACCAGCGGAATTTGACTTTTAAGATAAACATTCTGATTTTCAAGTACTGCTATGTTTATATTGTCCCCCGATGCGTAAAAAACAGTATTGCCGTCTGTGCATATAAGTTTGTCGCTTATTGCGGTGCCCGGCTCAAGCACAACAATCTGTTCGGGCTCGGCTTCAGGCTCTTTATTCTCCTCGGGCACTTCAGATTCATCAGCCGGAGGGACATCCGGCTCTTCAGATTCAGCACCGCTGTCAGAAGGCATCGTAGCTGTTATCCCCGAAGTAGTGCCGGTATGAGGCACCGATACGTTATCAGTGTCTACATCCTCGCTGTCGCCCCAATATCGGCTGGCTTCAGCCGAGGCTGAATCAAGGGTTTTTTTATCCGATCCGTCAATATAAAATCTTTGGAATGTTTTAAAAAGCTCCGAATAATCATTGGCGTAATTGTCTGAGGAGGACGGGTCTTCCGAAGTAATCTCGGAATGGGAAACGTCGGTATAAACAACGACTCCCGCCAAAATAGCAAGGCATGCCGCAAGAGAAGCGGTAATTCTGTAAGCTTTGGAGAATCCGGAAGAACCGGCCCGTGATTTTTGCGAATTATCTTTGTTCGGCTCGTTTGAGCTGAATTCAATTTTACGCACGCTGTGCAAATCCTGCTCATAGCAGATTCTTGCGTCAGTGCTTGCGGATTTCAGCTTTTGCTTTTCAAGAAGAAGCGTTATGTTCTCGGGCGATAATCTGTCCGGAACCGGAAGCTCATGCATCAGCTCTCTGAAAATTTCGCTTTGACTTTTATTCAAGACCGTTCCTCCTTTCTGGTTTCATCACTAAAGCTTTTAGCTATATGTAAAATAAGTGGTATTTCATTTTTTATTTTTAAAATAAAGCCCGGCATCATTCAAACTCAGCCGAAAGCTCTCTTTTAAGCTTTTGCTTGCCTCTCGCAAGATGAGTCCTGACCGTCGCGGAATTGATTCCGGTTGCGGCTGAGATTTCATCGCTTGTATATCCGTAGAGGACATTCAGAGAAAAGCACATTTTTTCATTGGGTGAAAGCGATTCAATTCTGTCGAGAATTTCAATTCCCATGTATTTTCCTTCCGAAACGGGAATATCTATAATCTCTCCCTCGTCGTTCTCCATAGACGACGTGTTGTCTCTGACCTGTACGTATTCCGCCTGCTTGCGCTTTATCTTTGCTGTGAGAATCCTTATCATCCAGCCCTTAAAGGCGTTTTCATCCTTGAGATTTTTAATTCCGGCAAAGGCGTCGATAACCGCGTCACTCACGGCGTCCGCAGCGTCATCCTGATTGTTCAGGTTGCACAGCGCATAATAATACAAATCCTTATATATTTCCGAATACAGCTTTGCGAACGCTTCGCTGTCGCCTTTCCTCGCCTGTCTGACAAGCTGGGAAAAATCGGATCTCATCTAATCACCTCGTTGCTCCCGCAACGACACGATACAGAATCTGCTTTCTGTAGATATAGTGTCGGAAAAGTGCGGTTTTGTTTCACCCGTATGAAGAAAATTTAATCTGCCCGCCGCTGCAGCCTGTATATCCTCGATTTTCAGGGCACTGCAGTACAACTGCGGCTTTTACATTATACAACAATTCCCGACTTTATTCAAGAGGAAATTTAACTCAGCTTAAAAAAATTAAGCCGCTGTCCGCATTTCACGGCTTTTACCATGCAAAAAACTGTTGCTATAAGCCAAAAACAAGTGTATAATAACTTTTATATAATTAGAAATAAACGAGTGGGGGCAGAAGAGAATTGATCGCAAAAGCTTTTGAAAATCAGGAATACCTCCGGGAATTTGACCAAAACAATTATTTCGGCGACGAGCCTGGAGCAAATCTTACCGACGGCGGGGCTGAATTTACCCTCTGGGCGCCGCTTGCTTTGAAAGCCTGGGTAAAAATATATGACAGAGAAGATTCTCCTCAAGAAAAGCTTTGCGCCGAAATGGAAAAATGCGGCTTCGGAGCATGGAAATCTTATGTCGGCGGATGTGTCAGCGGACAGTATTACACCTATGTTATAGATAATGGAGAAAACGGCGGAACAAATGAGACGATTGACCTTTATGCCAAAGCCTGCGGAGCGAACGGCAAAAGGGGTATGCTTTTGGATTTGAGAAAGACCGACCCCGAAGGCTTTGAAAGCTGCGGATATGTAAACTGCGAAAGCATTGCCGACGCCGTTTTATACGAAGCTCATGTGCGTGATTTCAGCATCGACCCATCAAGCGGAGTTTCTGAAAAAGACAGGGGAAAGTTTTCGGGCTTTGCCGCCCCAAAAACCTCAAACTCAAAAGGGCTCGGCACATGTCTGTCTCACCTCAGGGAGCTTGGCGTGACTCACGTTCATCTTCTTCCCGTTTTTGATTTCGCTTCGGTTGACGAGCTTAACCCGACGGAATACAACTGGGGATACGACCCTTTGAATTACAATATTCCCGAGGGGAGTTATTCGTCCGACCCTCACGACGGGGCGGCAAGAATAAAGGAGCTGAAATCGCTTATAGCGGCTCTTCATGCAAACTCAATAGGCGTGGTTATGGACGTGGTATACAACCACACCTATTTCGGGCTTGAATCAGCGTTTAACAAAACCGTTCCGATGTATTATTACCGCTCTTTGGGCGGCAAGCTGACAAACGGCTCGGGATGCGGAAACGAGCTTGCCTCGGAAAGAAAAATGTGCCGCAATTATATTGTTGACAGCGTGCTTTACTGGGCGAAGGAATATAAAATCGACGGCTTTAGATTTGATTTAATGGGCTGTCTGGACATTGAAACGATGTCGGAAATATCATCGAGGCTGAAAGAAATAAATCCGAGCGCGATTATTTACGGAGAGGGCTGGACAGGCGGAAAATCAGCTCTTTCTGATGAAAAGGCGGCAAGGAAAAGCTCAAGCGGAAAACTCTGCGATATCGCTTTTTTCAACGACGTTTTGAGAGACGGAATAAAGGGTTCGACCTTTAAAAGCTCGGTTAAAGGCTACGCAGGCGGAAATATTCAGCTTGCGCCCGTTATAGCCGACGGCTTGAGAGGAAGAGCCGACTTTTCAAAAAATCCCTCACAGCTCATAAACTACTGCGAGGCTCACGACAACTACACCTTGTGGGACAAAATCGCCCTTTCCTGCCCTGAAATGTCCAGACATGACAGAAGAAAGGCGGCAAGGCTTTCGGCGGCGATAGTTATGCTTTCTCAGGGAGTCCCTTTCATTCAGGCGGGACAGGAATTTCTGCGCTCAAAGCCTCTTTCGGGCGGCGGATTTGACTTTAACAGCTACAAGTCTCCCGACAGCGTAAACTCAATAAAGTGGGATGAAAAAAGCGAAAACGAGGATATTTTCAATTATTATAAAGGACTTATCGAGTTTCGGCGCGCGCACAGGCTTTTAAGGCTCCGCACTCAGGAGGAATGCGACGAGTGCGTGTATGTATCGGAAACCAAGGACGGAGAAATTTTCGCTCATCTTCACGGATTTGACGAGGAAATTATAATCATTTTAAACCCGACCGTCAAAATTCAGGAATTTAAACTTCCTGACGGCGAATGGCATCTGTGCGTAAGCGACATTCAGGCGGGAACAAAGCCTCTGGCTACCCTTTGTGACAGATCTTTCGCTCCTCCGATTTCAGCCATAGCCATGGTTAAAGCAAAAGAATGAAAATATAATACTTGAAAAACTCATAAGAAAGGCGGAAGTTAATATGTCAAAAAAACTTATTAAAGCACTGGAAAAATATATAGACGGCAATTTTGACAATATGCTCGGTGATTTAAAAACGCTTGTGAGCTTTAAAAGCGTTCAGTCCGAGCCTCAGGAGGGTATGCCTTTCGGCAGGGAAAACTATCTCTGCCTTGAAAAAGCTCTTGAGATACTCCAAGGCTTTGGATTTAAGACAAAAAATCTCGGCGGATATGCCGGCACGGCGGATTTTGGGGATTTTGAGCCTGAGCTTGGGATACTATGTCATCTTGACGTCGTTCCCGAGGGAGAGGGATGGGACAGCGACCCCTATACGCTCGATATCCGTGACGGAAGGGCGTACGGCAGAGGAGCTATCGATGACAAGGGCCCGTGCGTCGCGGCGATGTATGCCATGAAAGCGCTTTCTGACCTTAAAATTCCCTTGAAAAAATCAGTAAGGCTGATTGTCGGAACAAATGAGGAAAACGGCTCGGAGGATTTAAAATACTATAATTCGGTTGAAAAAATGCCGCCCATGCTCTTTACTCCGGACGGAGACTATCCTGTTATAAACATCGAAAAGGGAATGACAAGGGTTGATATGTCGGTTTCTCTTGAAAATACGGATATTGTCTCAATTTGCGGCGGAACGGTTGTAAACGCCGTTGCTCAAAGCGCCCGCGCCAAAGTCAAAGGCGTTTGTGCGGATGAGGTTTTAAAGTTATCTGACGGACTTTGCAAAGGAGTGGTTTTTTCGGCTAAGAATCTTTCAGACTGCGAAACTGAAATAACCGCCGAGGGCAAAAGCGCTCACGCCTCCACCCCTGAAAAAGGAGTAAACGCTCTCACCGCCCTGCTTAAGCTTATGTCCGTTCTTCCCATCAGAAATGAACCGATAGCAAGGCTTTCATCGCTGTTTCCGTTCGGAGAAAACGACGGCTCATCGGCGTCGATTGCGGCATATGATCAGCTTTCGGGAAAGCTCACCGCTGTTTTGTCGGTTGCGAAAACCGATAACCTAACCGCCCGTTTTAAGCTTGATATAAGATTTCCTCTTTGCCGAAGCTTAAAAGATGTTAAGGAAGCCCTTAAAAAGTCATGCGAAGAAAAATCTGTATCGTTTGACGGCTTTGAAGGCACAGAGCCTCACCATGTAAGCGAAAGCTCTCCGCTTGTAAAATCACTTTTAAAGGTCTATGAGGAGGTTACAGGAGAAAAAGGAGAGTGCATAGCCATAGGCGGAGGAACCTATGTGCATGAAACCGAGGGAGGAGTTGCGTTCGGAGCGGAGTTTCCCGGAGAAAACAACAATATGCACTCGCCCAATGAATTTATAAAACTTGATTCGCTTAAGAAAAACTGCCTGCTTATCGCATGTGCGATAGCTGAAATATGCGGATAACGAAAGGCTGATAAGATATGACAAAATCAAACTATAAATTTACCGCCGTATCCTGCTATGTGGGATATATAGTTCAGGCGATAGAAGCTAACCTCGCCCCTATTCTGTTCATAATCTTTAAAGATGAATACGGATTAAGCTATGAAAAAATCGGGAGATTGATTTTAATAAATTTCGTCACACAAATTTTTGTTGATGTTATAGCTTCAAAATATGTAAAAAAAATCGGAATGAAAACCGCCTGCCTTTTTGCGGATATATTTGCGGTGTGCGGACTTGTGGGGCTGTCTGTTTTTCCCGATATTTTCCCTTCGCCGTACATGGGCATTGTTGCCGCCACGATGCTATACGCCTTCGGAGGAGGGCTTATTGAGGTTGTAGTCAGCCCGACGGTTGAGGCTCTTCCTCTCGGCGAAAAGTCAAGCTCCATGGCGTTTTTGCATTCGTTTTACTGCTGGGGACAGGTGCTTGTGGTAGCTCTTTCAACCATCGGCTTAAAGATTATCGGAACCGAAAGCTGGAGATTTATCCCCTTAATATGGGCGATGGTTCCGGCGGTAAACTTTTTTATGTTTTTGAGGTCACCGTTTATTGAAGCAGGCCCCGAAGAGAAAACGACTTCCCTCAAAGAGCTTATGTCGTCGAAAACCTTTCTGCTGGCAATGCTTTTGATGATTTGCGCCGGTTCGTCTGAAATTGCGATGTCCCAGTGGGCGTCCATTTTCGCTCAGGAGGGACTAGGAGTTTCAAAAATGTGGGGAGACCTGCTCGGTCCGTGCCTTTTTGCGGTTTTGATGGGAATAGGAAGAATCGGCTACGGACTTTTCGGCGAAAAAATAGACCTGCATAAAGCTCTGACGGCAACCTCTATTCTCTGCATTGCATGCTATATAACGGTGGCGTTCGCGAAAATTCCGGTTATATCCCTTTTGGCGTGTGCAGTAACCGGATTCTCAATAAGTCTTATGTGGCCGGGAATGCTCAGCCTGACGGCAGGAAAATTTCCTCACGGAGGTACGTTTCTGTTTGGAGTTCTGGCTGTCTGCGGAGATATCGGATGCTCTTTGGGACCTTGGCTCACCGGAACGGTATCCGACGCCGTCTCGGGATTTTCAAAAGCCGCAGGCTTGGCTCAGGAGTTGGGTTTAACAATCGACGAGCTTTCTCTAAAGGCAGGACTTTTAACGGCAATAATTTTCCCGGTTATGATGCTCACGGGACTATTGCTGTCATCAAAAAGAAAAAAAGAAAACAGATAAAAATATACCGCGGAACTATGAATTTTTGCTCCGCGGTGTTATTTTAATTTTAGTTATAAAAGCTCGATTTCATATATTCTCGCCGTTTCAGCGCCGTGAGTAGCTGTCGGGCAAATTCTGATTCCCTTGACATTCTCTCCGACCTTAACTCTTACAAGTCTCTGATAGTTGTTCTCGCAGGAGAAAAGCTTCTCCCACTTTCCGTCTCCTCTGTCGACCTCAACGTCAAACGACCTGACAATGGTTTTCGGAGTAAACAGGTTTGGCGCACCGATATAAACGTTGCACCTCATCGGAAAGGTTTTGTAATTCCAGTCCATATCCCCGAAGGTCTGCCTGTTGATATCGCTGTCGAATATGAGCTTAAGCTCTTTTACATATTCGGGTGAGCCGAACTGAGCTGTAATATACTCTCCGAGCCTGCATGAAGCGGCATTGTCATTGCCGTCGATGGTTCTGTGAAGTCCGTTTGTAAGAATCCGCGGATTGTCCGAGCCTGAGATTTCAGCCTTTTGAGTGAGTCCTGAAACCTTGTGAGTCTGCTGAGTTGTGGTTTGCCAGCCGCTTATCGATATAATTTTTTCTCCTTCCGTTTCGGCGCTATTGCAGGAGCAGTTTGAAATAAGCTCAAGGTTTGGCTCGCTCACCGCAAGCTCATAGAGCACGCTGTCCCGGACAGAGAAATTAAGGCTTGGGTTTCTGTGAATATTTTCGAGGGCGATTTCCTCAAGAATTCCCGTTTCACGATTGTTTTCTCCGTGAGCGCCTCGAATCCACATTCTGATTTCGCTTGACACGTTGCCTCCCAAAACAGGGCGGTCGTTCATTAAAACGACTTTCACGCCGTGACGGGCGGCTGAAACGGCGGCTAAAAGTCCCGCGACGCCTCCGCCTACAACGCAGAAATCAGTTTCATGAGTTATGGTTTTAAAGCCTGTAATTTCACTTTGATGAATCATTGCCATGCCTTCCTTGCTGAATTCATTATCTTTCTGTCGGAAATATTTTAAAACATTCACAGAGATAAGTCAAGGCAATTGAAAACAGTGTGAATTAAAAAGCACAGTTTTATAGATATTGAAGTTAAATACAAAGAAAGCGCAGAAGCATAAAGCTCCTGCGCTTATAATCACTTAGCTTTCTTTTTTGAAATCAGTTTTTTTACAAGAACAATAAACGATATAAATCCGCATATAGCGGCACATAATTACTTATTCGCCCATACGGATATTTTTTACTGTTTTCTGCTCAAATGTAAGGTCTGAATAAACTCGGCTTCCTCCGTTTCCAACAGGCGCTTGTGCAAGAAGCCCTACTTTTACAGTATCGCCCGCAGGAAGATTGAAGAACCTCATCATGTAAAAATTCTTTCCGTCAACGGAGTAATGAAACGCAAAAGAGTTTTTACGTCTGCACACCTGTAACCATGCTGTGTTACCGTCAATATTACATCCATTTGCGTCGTCTGATTCTCCATTTCGCGCGATAACGCTAACTGCGGCGTGTGTCCCAAAGTCTGTCATTTCAAAGCACGCTTTCGCCCAGTTTTTCATGTCCTGCATTACCATAATGGAAGCAGAATCATAGGTATCTTTAAAGTCGTGTGATACCTTTACTCTCATTACAAAATCGCCTGTAATCTCTGTGTAATAAAACGGAGCGTTACACAAAGATTCTGGTGTAATTCCTTCTTCTCCGATTGCGCCGTTGTTAAAGAAAAAATCGCTTTGTGCGGGAGCAAATATTTCTATTTTGTTCCCGTCTGTTTTTATCTGTCCTTCATTTAACCATTTAAAATCCATAGAAACGTCCTCCTTGTTGAAAGCTATAACTTTATCATAGTCCCATAGAAAACCTTTGTAAAGTACGCACTTTAGCGTAAGATACTTACCTCAAAGTAATAAAGTGAAAAATAGTTCAATGTTCGGAATAGAGGAGCTGCTGTCTACCAAATTCTTGTGTGTTACTTTATCGCACATGAGCATTAAGCCAAAAAGTAAACGAATAATCCGTATTTTTTCGGGCTTAAAAGTGTGCATAAGGCTGGTCCATGACCAGTTCCAGTCCGCAAGTCTCCAAACGCTTGCGGTTTCTCCGTTATATCCTTTTACTTCGGTTACATATCCCACGTTTGACGTAACACGATGGTCGAGATTCCAGTCGTCGGTATTGAACATTATGTGATTCATGCAAAGCTCCTCCTTAAAACCTTTTTATTTCCTGCACTTGGGGAAATTGCCGATTGCTTAGGTAAAGCTTGCCACATAATTTGTCAAATGTCAACATAAATATACCGAATTATTTAAATTTTTACCACAGTTTTTTCTCGCTTGCGCAGTACATATGAGGCTTAAGAGCCCTAAGCTCGACAAAGCATCCGCATTTTGCGCACATTCCGTTTGAAAGTTCCGCACAGCTTTTGCACACGGACAATCTTTTCTGATAGGTTTCCTCATCAACCCGCTTGTCTGCGGGAACGGCCCTGATATACTCGGCAATGCCGTTTAAAATCTCGTCAGGGTTCATATCTGCGATAAGGCATTTTCGGCAGGGCTTTTTCTGAGTGCCAAAGTCCATTTACTGCTTTTTAAGCTTGATTGAAACTACCGAGCATTTCGGCAGGCAAACGCTTACGCTGTTTGAGTCAAGCTTAACTCCCTGATACTCAACCGCCTCAACATTTTTGGGAGAGTCAAAGGTGTTGTGAGCGTGAACCTCGCCCGTGAGAATCTGAGCGGAAACATCGGAAGCGGTGAAAGAACCTGTTGAAATGTCGAGGTCTATGTCTTCGTCAATCGAGCAGTTCGCGAGGGTTATGAGCATATCTCCGTTTTGGTCAACAGAAACGGATTTTGTAACAGCCTGGAACTTTTCGCCCTCGTTACCTATGTTATACGGCTCAATGTAGCTGTCAACAAGAGTAGCGTCCTGATGGTCTCTGAAGAGCTTGAAAACAAAATATGTAGGAGTTAAAACCAGCTTTTCGCCTTCTGTGAGGATTACCGACTGCAAAACGTTTACGCACTGAGCGATGTTTGCCATAACAACCCTGTCCGAATGTTCGTTGAAGATGTTGAGGTTTACGGCGGCGACTATGGCGTCGCGCATAGTGTTTTGCTGATAAAGGAATCCCGGGTTGGTTCCAGGCTCAACGTCGTACCAGCCGCCCCACTCGTCGACCGCAATTCCAATTCTGTGGTCACGGTCGTGCTTAGACATAATCTCGGCATGGCGGATAATCATGTCCTCAATAAATCTCGTTCTGAAAATTGTTCTGTAATACGCTTCTGTAGTAAAGTCGGTAGCAGAGCCCTTGCTGTTCCAGTCTCCGGGCATTGTATAGTAATGAAGGGAGATAGCCCTCGCCTGCCATGAATTTATATTAGCCATCAAAACGTCTGTCCAGTGATAGTCCGAAGCGTTAGGGCCGCAGGCGATTTTATAAAGCTCGTTGCCGCTGTAATTTTTGCAGAATGTCTGAAATCTCTTGTAAACGTCGGCGTAATATTCGGGGCGCATATTGCCTCCGCATCCCCAGTTTTCGTTTCCTATTCCGAGATACTTAAGCTTCCACGGCTTTTCGCGTCCGTTTTTGCGGCGAAGCTCAGCCATTGGGGAAACTCCGTCAAAGGTCATATATTCTATCCACTCGGAAAGTTCCTGAACTGTTCCGCTTCCCACGTTTCCCGAAATATAGGGCTCGCAGCCAAGCTCCTCGCACATATTCATAAATTCGTGAGTGCCGAAGCTGTTGTCCTCGACAACTCCGCCCCAGTTTGTGTTAATCATTTTCTTTCTCTGCGACTTTTCGCCGATACCGTCTTTCCAGTGGTATTCATCGGCAAAGCATCCGCCCGGCCAGCGCAGAACGGGAATTTTGATTTCTTTCAAGGCCTCGATAATATCGGTTCTCACACCGTTTTTGTTTGAAATTTCGGAATCCTCTCCGACATAAAAGCCGTTATAGATGCATCTTCCGAGGTGTTCGGAAAAATGTCCGTAAATTTCTTTGTTTATATGGCTTTTTCTGTTGTCCGGATTAACAGTCATTTTAAGCTTTGTCATGGCAAACAGTCCTTTCAGATAAGTTATAAAGTAATATTATCACATCTCTTTATATTTTTCACTATCTTTTCATGCATGTTTTAAAAGCATTTTGTGCAAAAAAGTTGACAAGCATATACCGCTTTGATAAAATAATCGTGTAAGTACGGTAAAGTAAAATGCGGAGGCACAGTTATGGGATTTTTCTTCGGCGGCGCTTTTGAAGCCGTGTTTTTTATAATGTTTTTCCTGGTGTTCGGAATGATTGTTTTTACGCTCATAAGGGGTGTCGCGGAATGGAATAAAAACAACCATTCGCCGAGACTTACCGTTTCGGCTTCGGTTGTAACCAAGCGCACGCAGGTTTCGCATCATCACCACCATCACGCGGGAGGAGGAATGCATACAAGCCGTTCAACCTCTTATTACGTTACTTTTGAGGTTGAAAGCGGCGACAGACTTGAGCTTCGTGTAAGCGGAAGCGAATACGGTTTGCTCGCTGAGGGTGATTTCGGAATGCTCACCTTTCAGGGCACAAGATATCTCAGCTTTGACAGAACGGCACGGGAGTATCAGTAAATTAAAGGATTATACTTATCTTAGCCGGCATATTTTTTATAAAAAATCAGTTTGCGGACTTTGCTTATTATTTGAATACGGAGGATAATCAGATGAAAAGGGCGGTGCTTAGAACAATCAGCTTGGCAATGCTGACAGCGGCGGTTATATTTATAGTCTGTGCCGTGTCAAACCCCACCCTTGGTACGGCGGTATATATCGGCGGGTTTGAGTTCGGCGCGGAGCAATGGAAAATTTGCTATGCGGTTTACGCCGTTGTTACGGTCGGATTATTTACAGCGTCTTTCTTTGTCAAAAACAAAAAGCAAAAATAATTTTGTGAGCGCTGATTAACAAAATCACCCGAAAAGAACTGAAAAGCTCCTTTCGGGTGAAATTATTATACTTAAAACTATAATGCTTCTGCGCTCGCTTTGAAATTAAAGAAGCGATTTATAAAGAGCCGCGATTTCCTCAACGCTCGTGTCTCTCGGATTTCCGGGACGGCAAGCGTCGTCATAAGCGGACTGAGCAAGGAACGGAATATCTTCTTCCTTGACAATCGCCTTTAGGTCGGCAGGAATTCCGACGTCCTTTGAAAGCTGTCTGACAGCGTCGCAGGCCGCCTTTCTGTATTCATCCTGAGTCATGTCGTCAACGCCCTTAACGCCCATAGCTCTTGCGATTTCTCTGTACTTTTCGCCTGTTGTCGGAGCGTTGTATTCCATAACGGTCGGGAGAATAATAGCGTTTGCTACTCCGTGAGGTGTGTCATACAAAGCGCCGAGCGGGTGAGCCATTGAGTGAACTATACCGAGTCCGACGTTTGAAAAGCCCATTCCGGCGATATACTGACCGAGAGCCATGTCTGTTCTTCCCTCGGGAGTGTTTGCTACCGCCGCGCGGAGAGAACGGGAAATAATTTCAATCGCCTTGAGGTGGAACATATCCGAAAGCTCCCAAGCGCCCTTTGTGATATAGCCCTCGATAGCGTGAGTAAGAGCGTCCATACCTGTTGCGGCTGTAAGTCCCTTAGGCATTGAAGCCATCATGTCGGGGTCAACAAAAGCAACGACAGGAATATCGTGAGGGTCAACGCAAACGAACTTTCTGTTTTTCTGAACATCGGTAATAACGTAGTTTATTGTAACCTCAGCGGCAGTGCCTGCCGTTGTGGGAACCGCGAAAATAGGAACGCAGGGCTTTTTGGTCGGAGCAACGCCCTCAAGGCTTCTTACGTCAGCAAACTCAGGGTTTGTGATGATAATTCCGATAGCCTTTGCGGTGTCCATTGAAGAGCCGCCGCCGATAGCGATTATATAATCCGCGCCCGAGGCTTTGAAAGCCGCAACGCCCGACTGAACATTCTCGATTGTCGGATTTGGTTTTATCTCTGAATAGATTTCAAAAGCAAGTCCCGCTTTTTCAAGAAGCGATGTTACCTTAGAGGTGACGTTAAACTTAATGAGGTCAGGGTCAGAGCATACGAAAGCCTTTTTAAAGCCTCTTCCCTGTGCTTCTGTGACAATTGACTCTATTGCGCCAGAGCCGTGATATGATGTTTCGTTAAGAATAAAACGGTTTGCCATAATTTTCCCATTCCTTTCCGACACCAGCGTTCCGTCGGCTTAATTAGAAGCATAAGACAGCCTTTGCCGCGGAAAGCTTTATATTCAGCCTGCTTCGGCTATATTTAAATTTTAACATATTATTTGTTAAAAATCAATATATAAATGTGAATATCAGATGAAAATAAGCTCAATGCAGAACAGTTTGTTCATAATATCAACAGCACGATTTGTTCTTGATATACTGAAATTATCAATGAAGCAAGGAAGCGGTGGCGCGAGAGTGGTATTTAAAAGAATTAAAGATTTGCGTGAGGATTCCGACCTTACTCAAGCCCGGCTTGGAAAAATGCTTAACATTTCTCAGAGAGCCTACGCCTATTATGAGAGCGGAGAGAGAATGATTCCTCCCTCAGTCATAATATCTCTCGCAAAATTTTACGGCGTTAGTACAGATTATATTTTAGGACTTACCGATATAAAGGAGCCTTGTCCCAAATCAAAAACAGGAGGTGTGTTCAAATAAGGCGCACCTCCTTTAATTTCTGTCAGTTTACGTTCAAAAAACTCAGATAAGCTTTTTTGGTCGGAATCCTTATTTTGGTGGTTTTAAACTCACCGTCTCCGAACTTATACATTATCTCTCCCTCTTCTCCCCATTGAATATCCGGGGTTACTCCTCTGGTTGAATTAACCGCCACTCTTGTCTTATATCCGTTTTCGACAAGAGTAAAAAGATTATAATGCTTGTCAAGGTCATTCGGCTCAACGTATATGATAACCTTACCTCTGTCCTTATCCTGAACATCGGCGATATAGTATCTGTATTTTCCGTCCGGGGAAACACTGCTGTCGCAAAGCTCGTATATTTTTGCCATGTCATAATCCGAATACACGCTGTTCTCGGGAGACAGGTCTTTGTTTAATATTGTTTCCTCGCTTGTGCCCCCGAAAAGCATTCTTGCCAAAAAAAACATAACCAGTCCGACCACATAAAGAAGAAGAAAGCAGGTGCCCAAAACAGTTTTTAACGTTTCCTTCATTCCGCATGCGAAAAACATCACTATCCCCACCACAAGCGGAGGCACGTACATAAACCACCTGTCGGTATTGAATATTATAAGCGCGAAAGTCACTAATAATACCGCAATAGAAACCACGGACGTCAGCACCTGTTTTCTTGTCACAAGCATGAGCCCCAGAAAAATCATGCTTGCTATAACATAAAGCGCCGCGAAAGCCCTTTCGTTTAAAAAAACTATCTTATATAAAAAAGACCAGTACGCGAGAACCGATATAAGCGCAAGATACAGTACGCTGAGAGCCGAAAGCCCTCTCATTACCCATACCATAGTCTGACTGCTTTTTGACGCGCTGTCCAAATAAATCCTTCCTTTCGTTTAAACGGCAGTATTTATATATTTTATTTCAGAATATTATTTCCGTTCCGTTTAAAGTTATAATAATACAGTTTTTATTAAAAATCAAGGGATTAAGAAAAATGAAACCGATTTGTTACCTGTTTGTAAAAAAATCCGCCATAATGTTATGACGGATTTTTTGTCAGTTAAGAATAAGTTCTTCGCCGCCGCTGAGACCGCTTATGATTTCAATACTGTCTCCGACCTCAAGTCCGGTTTCCACGTCAACCTGCATTTTTATTCCGTTTGCAAGAACATTGACGTATTTTTGATTGTTCAGCTCTTTTACCGCCTCTTTCGGCACAGCTATGACATTTTCAAGGCTGTTAAGCACTATGCTTATATCCATGTTTCCGAAATCCTCAAACTCTACGTTCGGGTCATTCAGATTTATAACCAATACTTTTCGGTTCATTGCGCCGTCAACTATGTCGACAAGTGTTCCGGTGGTTTCAACCATAATTCCCTGAGTTATTGACACCTGCGTTCCGTACGGAAGATTCCACGCAGCCTGATTTCCCGTTGAGGCGCAAAGCGCGACCCTTGTTGTATCGTTTATTTCTATCAGTGTTCTTCCCTGCGATACCGAAGCGCCTACTCTTAAATTCTCATCTATATATGTGATACGTCCGTCACACGGAGCCGTTAAAACATAGTCCTCTCTTTTGGCTGTAAGACGCTCGTATTCAGCCAGCTCTACCTCATAATCGATTTTTGCGTATTCAATCTCATTTTTGTCTGCGTCTTCACCCACCAGAGTGTCATATGTCTTTTTAGCGGAATTTAATTTGAGCTCCTGCTGCTCGATTTGATATTCCAGCTCTTCGCTGTTTAATACCACCAAAACGTCGCCTTTTGATACGGACACCTCGTTTTTGACGTTCATTTCAGTTACAACCCCGCTGGCTTTGGTAAATCCGATTCGTTCATAATACGGGCTGCTGAACTGCGCCCTTGCGGTAAAATAGGTGCTTAAATCTGTTATCTCAGCGGTAACGGTTGAAAAGTTTACATCGGCGTCATCCAAAATAGGAATGTATATCTCATCCTCTATATTATTTTCAGATCCGGAACATCCGGAAAGAAATACAGCAGTGGTTATTGCTGAACATAAAGCAAATGCCAAAAAGCGTTTATATTTAGTCATTTCGCACTCCGTTTCCGCCTGAACAGCCAGGCAAAATTGATTACATTTTATTTTAACACTTTTCATAAAAATTTTCAATCAAAATCATACATTTATGCTTTGTCTAATTACACAAATTTAGCGCCATGCGTTTGGTGCTATTGACGGTTCAATATATCGCAGATAACCGAATTTGAAACCAGAAATCCTTTCGGGGTAAGAAAAGCACGGTTATTTTTAATCTCAGCAAGACCCGCTCCCTCAAATTTTTTCATTTGCTTTTCGGTTTCAAAAACATTTCCGCCGAGACCTTTTAAAACCTCAAAGTCGATTCCCTCGCACAGTCTCAGAGAAAGCATGATATATTCGCTCAGCTTGTCGGGCGAAGGGTCGGTAACGGTTTCTTTCTGATACTGCGATGAAATGAATCCGAGCAGGTTCTTTTCGGCGGCAAACCTCACGCCTTTGAAATAAGAATGAGCGGAGGGACCTATGCCTATGTAGTCGTCAAGCCGCCAATATTTAAGGTTATGCCTGCTTTCAAAGCCCGAAGCGGCGAAATTTGAGATTTCATACTGCAAAAAGCCGTGCGAAGAAAGCTTTTCAGCCGTTTGAAGATATAAATCGCAGGAAAGCTCCTCTCCGGCGATGCGGCTTTTTATATAATCGCAGTCAAACGGCGTTCCGCTTTCAATTTTAAGCATATATGCCGAGACGTGCTTTATCGGAAGAGCGCAGAGACTATCTATTGAGAGAGAAAGAGAGTCCGGAGTTTGATTAGGTATTCCGAGCATAAGGTCGCAGGAGATGTTTTCAATGCCCGCCAAAAAAGCGTCAAGCACAGAGCTTCTTGCCTGCTCAAAAGTGTGAATCCTGCCGAGCTGTGCAAGCTCGCTGTCAACGACGGACTGCACACCGAACGATATTCTGTTTATTCCCGCGCTTTTTAAATCCCGAAGCTTGTATCTGTCAACCGTGCCGGGGTTTGCCTCGATTGATATTTCCGCATTATCCGCCAAGCGAAAGCTGTCTGAAATTTCCGAAATAATTTCTCCGATTTGTCCCGCCTGCAAAAGCGACGGCGTTCCTCCGCCGAAATAAACGGTATCGGCGGCGATATTTTCGCCCTTGTATTTTCTGATATTTCTCCTCACCGCGTTTACATAGTCCGAAATAAGCTCGGGCTTGCCGCCAACCGAATAAAAATCGCAGTATGGGCACTTTTTTACGCAGAAAGGCACATGAATATATATTCCGCAAAGTCCCGTTTTATCATCACTCCCGATTAATATTAACTTATCATCCTCCGCCGACTCGTTAAACGCTTACTGAAGCATATCGCACAGGGCAAGCACGGCTGCTGTGCATAAAACCGGATATACGCTTTCCGATTCGGGCGCTTTCATTGAAAATTCAAGAGGCTCAACGGTTTTTCCGGAAAAGCTCTCAAGGCAGCGGCACAGAGAAACCATTATTGTTTCATCGGTAAGACTTGAATAGGTGATGGTGTCCTTTGACGATGAGCCGCAGGCTATAACAGGCACCGAGCGTGACGCCAGAAGGCACGCCGAGGCTTTATCGTCCGAAAGCACAACTCCTACGGCGTTTTCGCAGGTTATATCAGGCAAAGCCGGTTTTGTCTCCGAGCCCAAAACGAGTATGCTGTTTTTTGCCTTTATATGACCCGCCGCCTTTGACAATGTCACAATAATTGGCGGTTTGCCGTCGTCAAACCCGTTTTGGCAGCACACGCTTTCGCTGAGCTCGTTTTTATCAGCAAGCAAAACGTTGAATTTTTGAGAAAGCAGGGAAATTATCTCCTGCTGGATTTTACTGTTTCGCAAAAAGCCCGAAATACATACACAGACCGTAGCAATCCCCTCCAAGCGGTTTTATGCTTAGTCTTTCACAAAATTCCGAGATTATGTCAGCGCCGCCAAAGCCGAATAAATCAGCACAGCCGCTCCGCAGGCAAACAAAAGATACGTTGCCGCCTTAAAACAAAAAACAGCGAAATATGACGGAGAGAGATTGTCGGCGTCATATTTCAGCGAGGCGAAAAAGCAGTCGATTTTAAGCAAGGCTTTTCTGAAAAATATAAAAACCGAGCAAACCGCGAAGATTGCCGCGGCAATCAGTGCGGCGTAATCCTTGAATACCGCAAGGGCAAGCGCCGCCGAAATAACCGCAAGCAGAGCCGAAACCGAGCCGAGTATTTTTTCAAAGGGCTTCAGAGCCAAGTCGTCAAGACCGCTCAGCCTTTTTGAAAACTTATCCGCTTCCGACTCAGCCAAAGCCGCTTCTTCATTTTGACTCAGGCTTTTTCCGAGCTTTTTGCCGCAGTCGATACAGAAAACCCTGTCGTCGCTTTGGCGGGCGTAACAGTTTTTGCATATTTTCATCTCACGTTCACTCCTTTGATTTTTGATACTTCACATTATAGCACGGCCGCCGAACATATGCAACTGACATCACTGCGCCACAATAAATACGGACTTTACAGAATTTCTGCAAAGTCCGCATCAATGAAAGGGAAATATGAAAAAGGTAAAGATAGTAGTTTGTCGAGGGATTCGGGCTGTTGCCTCGGGCTCCCTCAAAGCCGAATTGATCTATATAAATTTAAAGGAGGAAGTGAAAACTGCTATAATCAGTCGCCCGAAACATCCTCGCCGAGAACTACCGAAACATCGCTGTTTTCACCGTCGCGGTAAATTGTCAGTGTAACTGTGTCTCCGGCCTTGTGATTAGCTTTAACACTGTTAAGCTCATCCATTGAGGTTATCGTTTTTCCGTCGAGTCCGATTACTATATCGCCCGGCTTGATTCCTGCCGCCTCAGCACCTGACTCAGGCTCGACAAATCTTACATATACGCCCTTAGGAAGATTGTAATATGAAGACATGAGGTCTGTAATATCCTCGCCTGAAATGCCTATCATAGGTCTGCCGGTTACATAGCCGTGCTCAATAAGGTCCTGAATTATAGGAATAGCGGTATCTATCGGGATAGCGAAACCGAGTCCTTCACCGTAGGTCGATGAAACCTTTGCGGAGGTGATACCGACTACCTGACCGTAGCAGTTTATAAGAGGACCGCCCGAGTTTCCGTTGTTGATTGAGGCGTCTGTCTGAATAAGAGTCATGTCATACTGACCGATAGTAATAGTTCTGTTAAGGCCTGAGATAATTCCGCAGGTTGTTGTTCCCGCAAGCTCAAATCCGAGAGGGTTTCCGATAGTTATCGCAAGCTCTCCGACTCTGAGAGTACCCGATTTGCCGAGCTCTGCAGCTGTAAGTCCGGTTTTGTTTACTTTTAAAACCGCAAGGTCAGACTGACTGTCCGCGCCTACAAGAGTAGCCTCAAGCTCTTCGGTCTCGTTTGTGAATACAGAAATAGACTTAGCTCCCTCAACAACATGAGCATTTGTAATAATGTATCCATCCTCGCTGATTATTATTCCGGTACCCGTCTGAGTGCCCATTACAGTTCCGAACATCGAGGATGTTTCAACCGAACAGGAAACCCCGACTACAGACGGTGAAACCTTATCAACTATGTCGGGAAGATACATAGCATCATCCGCCGCAGCGAGCTGAACAAGAGTCGGAACCTCGGCATTTGTCTGAACGGAATTGTTGCCGTCATCATTATCGGTCTGAGAGTTAACCGAGATGTTTTCCGAATTCTTGTCTGAGTATTCCTTAAGAGACTGAATCTTATCTGTAACCGCAATATAGCCCGCGATTGAGGAAACCGAAACGGCTATTGTCGCCGCAACCGCAACCAGCGCTTTTAAAGCTGTTTTTGCTCCCGATTTTTTATGAGGCTTCTGCGGATAGTAAGAAATCTCGTTAGAATACTTCGGGGGAGCGGAGTAAGGATTTGTGTTTGAATCAAAATTCTGCTGGTGATCGCCGCTGTATGAATATCCGCCGTTTGACTGGCCGGCTCCGGAATTTTGATTGTCTTCGCCGTTTGAATTATAATTTCCGTTATTGTTATTATAGTCTATCATAAAGACCCGTCCTTTCGATAATTTTATTCCGATTAGCGGTTTTATTTTCTTTCGATGATTTTATTATAATTCCAAATGTGATAAAATAATGATAACAAACAGAATGTTTAATGTTGTTTGACAAACATACTTATCACGAGGATATTACAATGTGTTTATGTCGATTTTTCATTTTAGGCAAAGCTGTTGAAAACTTTTTCTTTTCAACAGCCGCAAGTGTTGAAAAAGCGTGACTTTTTAACATTTTCAACATGGTTTTCAACAGTTTTATGAGGTTATACCCTTAGTAATGGTTGATATTCATCATTTATATTTGATTTATACATAGTTAATTAATAATTAATTTGTATTATCTGCACACAAATATAAATGAATTTTAGTGAAAATCATGATGAAAATTATTTGTCAATATAAAAAAAATGAAAAAATATCACGCTATATGACCGTCGGAAATTGTGATAACCCTGTCGGCAAGAGCGGCGACAGACGGGTCGTGAGTTATTACAACAAGAGTTTTTCCGAAGCCGTTTTTTCCGACTGAGACTGAACGGGCGGTTTGAGATGCGAGTATTTTCATAATTTCAGCGCCGGTTGAGGAGTCGAGATTCCCCGTCGGCTCGTCGGCAAGGATAATCTGAGGGTCGGCGGCGATACATCTCGCTATACAAACTCTCTGCTGCTGTCCTCCCGAAAGCTCTGAGGGGCGGTGTGAGCGTCTGTTTGAAAGTCCGACCGCGTCGAGGGCTTTTTCGGCGGCTTCGCTTCTGACGTGTTTGGGTTCGCCTCTGTATTTTAAAATCAGCTCGACATTTTCCTCGGCATTGAGGGACGGAATGAGGTTAAAGCCCTGAAAGACAAAACCTATTTTTCTGTTTCTTATTTGTGAAAGGCGGCTGTCCGAAAGCTTTGAAACATCTTCTCCGTCAAGCATATAGCTTCCCGATGTGGGGCGGTCGAGACAGCCGAGCATGTTCATCAGGGTGGATTTTCCGCTTCCCGACGCACCGACAACCGCTAAAAACTCGCCTCTGAGAACCGATAAAGACACTCCGTTTAGGGCAAAAACGGTTTCGGCTCCCTGATTATATACTTTGCAGAGGTTTGACACCTCAATTACCGGCTGATAAGACATGGCGTTCTCCTTTTATTTATATAAAAAATTTGTTCCTGTATATTATGCGGAGAACGTCTGATTTTATCACATTTTTAAAAAGTGCCCTGTTTTTCCAATACGGCTTTCTGTTTTGCAATATCGGCGTCGGTCATTATTTCGACAAGCTCACGGAAAGTTGTTTTTCTAGGATTAAAGCCAAGCTCGGACACAGCCTTTGAAGGGTCGCCGAGCAGCAAATCTACTTCGGCGGCACGGAAAAACTCAGGGCTTACCTTTACAACCGTTTTTCCTGTCGCTTTGTCTATGCCGCATTCGTCAAGCCCCTCGCCGAGCCATACAAGCTCGATTCCGGCCCTTTCAAACGACGCTGTGCAAAACTCACGGACGGTTTTTGTTTCTCCCGTCGCGATGACAAAATCGTCAGGATGTGAGTGGCTGAGGATTTTGTGCATACATTCAACATAGTCTTTTGCGTATCCCCAGTCCCGCTTTGCCGAAAGGTTTCCGAGAGTTAAAACCTCGTTTGAGCCGAGAGAAATCCGCGCGGCGGCTTTGGTTATTTTTCTTGTCACAAAGGTTTCGCCTCTGCGCTCGCTTTCGTGGTTAAAAAGTATTCCGTTTGAGCAGAACATACCGTATGCCTCACGGTAGTGCTTCATAATCCAAAAAGCGTAAAGCTTTGCGACACCGTAAGGAGAGCGTGGGTGAAAGGGCGTGGTCTCGCTTTGGGGTATTTCGTGAACCTTGCCGTAAAGCTCTGAGGTTGAAGCCTGATAAATTCTTGTTTTGTGCGAAAGTCCCGCGGTGCGGACAGCCTCAAGGATTCTCAGCACTCCCAAAGCGTTTACCTCGGCTGTAAATTCAGGCTGGTCGAAGGATACTCCCACATGAGACTGCGCCGCCAAGTTATAAATCTCGTCGGGACGGATATCCCTTATGATTCTGCATATTCCCGAGCTGTCGGTCAGGTCGCAGTAGCAAAGGTGAAGCGACGGATTGTCAAGAAGATGTTCTATTCTCGATGTGTTGGGGGTTGACGAGCGTCTGATTATTCCGAAAACCTCATAGCCTTTTTTTAGCAAAAGCTCTGAAAGAAAGCTGCCGTCCTGACCCGTTATACCTGTTATTAAAGCCGTTTTCGACGAATTAAGCATTATAAAAAGCACCGTCCTTTGAACATGATGATATATTTATATTCTATTAACAGCCCGATGAAAAAATTCTTGCGATGAAAAAGTATATTGCGGTCGCTTTCGGCGGTTGACAACCTTTAATAAAATATGTATACTGAAATGATATACAGGATTGTTTTAAAATAAGGAAAATCAGTCACGGAGGACTCGGAATTTTGAATATATTTAATGATTACGAGGGGTTTATTTTCGACCTCGACGGAACGCTTATTGATTCGGTAAATATCTGGAGAGATATCGACGAGGAGTTTTTCAAACGCCGTAAGATTCCCGAACCCGAGGGTTTTTACGCAACTGTTTCGGGACTTAATCTCAGGCAGGGAGCGGAGCTTGTTATCGAGCGGTTTAATCTTGATGAAAACGCCGACGACATTATTTCCGAATGGCTTGACATGGCACTTGACGCGTATTCTAACAAAATATTTTTAAAGGACGGCGCAAAAGAGCTTCTTGAAAAGCTTCGGAAGGATGGAAAAAAGCTTGCGGTTGCGACGGCAAACGGAAAGGAGCTTTATGAGCCTTGCCTGAAAAACAACGGCATTTATGAGCTGTTCGACAGCTTTGCGAGAACAGACGAGGTTGCACGCCGAAAGGGCTTCCCCGACGTATACGAGCTTGCGGCGCAAAGGCTTGGGCTTTCCGCTGAAAAGTGCATAGTATTTGAGGATATACTTCTCGGAGTTAAAGGCGCAAAGCTCGGAGGATTTTCATGCGCGGCGGTGCATGACAGCCACTCGGAGGGCGACTGGGAGGAAATGAAGCGTCTTGCCGATATCTCGGTTGTAAGCCTCAGAGAGCTTTTATAAAAACATTGTCTGCGAAAGGACGTAAAATATGAAAACTATCACAAAAATCTTAACCGAAATCGTTTCGGACGCGTTTGAAAAGTGCGGATATGACAGAGCGCTCGGACTTGTCACCGTTTCCGACCGCATGGACCTTTGCCAGTTTCAGTGCAACGGCGCTTTTCAGGGCGCAAAGCTCTATAAAAAAGCTCCGTTTATGATAGCCGAAGACGTCGCCTCAAAGCTTTCGGATGAAAAAATCTTTTCAAAGGCCGAGGTTGTAAAGCCTGGATTTTTAAATCTATCAATCACCGACGAATATCTTCTGAAGCTTGTGCGTGAGATTGCAAAGGATGAAAATCTCGGATTTCCTCAGGCTGAAAAGGAAACAACGGTTGTTATCGACTACGGCGGACCAAACGTCGCGAAGGCTCTGCATATCGGACACCTGCGTTCGGCAAATATCGGAGAAGCCCTAAAAAGGCTTGCGAGAGCGACGGGCAGAAAGGTTTACGGAGACGTTCATTTCGGAGACTGGGGAACCCCGATCGGCTTGATTATAACTGAGCTTCACGACCGTCACCCCGACTGGAGATGCTTTGCGGAGGATTTTAACCCAGATACCGAAACCGCTCCATCTCTTGACGTCGCGACGCTTAACGAGGTTTATCCTTTAGCGAGCAAAAGAAGCAAGGAAGACGAGGGTTTCAGCAAACGTGCTCACGAGGCGGTTTTTGAGCTTCAAAACCGCAGACCGGGATATATTGCTCTTTGGAAGCAAATTATGAAAGCCTCGACAGACGATATCAAGGGAATTTATGACCGCTTAAACGTCAGCTTTGATTATTGGTACGGTGAAAGCGACGCGGACAAATACATTCCCGAACTTCTTGATATTCTGAATGAAAAAGGGCTGACCTATGAAAGCGACGGGGCTTTGGTCTGCGACGTTTCGGAGGAAAGCGACAAAATGACCGTTCCTCCCGTTATCATAAAAAAGTCGGACGGTTCAAGCAACTACGCAACCACCGACCTCGCTACGATTTTACAGCGTGAAAAGGACTTTAAGCCCGACGCGATCTGGTATGTTGTTGACAAAAGGCAGAGCATGCACTTTATGCAGGTGTTCAGAACGGCGAAAAAAGCAGGACTTGTCCCCGAAACCACCGAGCTTGAGCATTTCGGCTACGGCACGATGAACGGAAGCGACGGAAAGCCATATAAGACCCGTGAGGGCGGAGTCATGAAGCTCACCGATCTGCTCGACTCCATAACCGACGCGGCTTATGAAAAGCTGAACTCATCGTCGTTTGTGTCTGACGAGGACCGCAGGGAAATAGCTCAAAAGGTCGCGATTGCCGCTGTTAAGTTCGGAGATTTGATAAACCACTGCTCGAAGGACTATATTTTCGACATGGACAAATTCCTTTCGTTTGAGGGAAAGACGGGAACATATCTGCTTTATACTGTTACAAGAATCAACTCGATTATCTCAAAAGTCGGAGCGGACGACTCACAGAAGATTGCTTTTAATGGGGTATACACCGATATTGAGCGTGAGCTTTTACTGAATATTCTCCTTACGGGAGAGGTTATAGGCAGGGCAATTAATGAGAAAGCACCGAATTATGTGTGCGAAAACGCTTATCAGCTCGCGTCCATTTTCTCAAGCTTTTATCACGACAACCACATTATGAACGAAGAGGACGCATTGAAAAAGGAAACTTGGATTTCCTTAAGCCTTTTAACAAGAAAGCTGATTTTAAAGCATCTTGATATTTTGGCTATTGAGCCGGTTGCTCACATGTAATACTACCATTTCAGTGTTAAATAAGCTGTGAAGCTTGTATAGATAATTTTTGGAGTTAATAATTATGAAAATTCGTTTCGGAGTCTGTGCCGATGTCAGCAGTGTACCTGACATTGCCAAAGCGGGGTATGATTATTTTGAGTATAATTTGGGAAGCCTTGCCAAAATGAGCGACGACGCATATCTGAACTTTGCAAAAACCGTTTCGGGTCTTCCCATTTTGCCCGAATGTTTTAACTGCTTCTTCCCGCCCGACATCTCTCTTGTCGGAGAAAAGACTGACCTCAGAGTTATCGGCACATATGCAGAAAAGGGACTTAAGAGAGCAGCAGAAATCGGCGGAAAAGTCGCTGTTATCGGAAGCGGGGGAGCGAGAAGAATTCCTGACGGATATGACCCCAAGACTGCATACAAACAGTTTTGCGATGCCCTTGACGTATGCGGGAATGCCGCTGCGAAAAACGGCATGACAATTGTTGTCGAGCCTCTGAGAGTCGCAGAAACAAACCTTGTAAACCTTGTCTCGGAGGGAATGCGGGTTTGCAGAGATGTAAATAATCCGCACGTCAGACTGCTTGCAGACTTTTATCACATGTACATGGGCAATGAAAGCACCTCTGTTTTGAAAGACGCCGCAGACCTGCTTACTCATGTTCATCTCGCAAGGCCTAACGAGAACCGCTGTATGCCTACTGAGGCTGATTATCCTACCTGCAAAGTCCGGGCTGAGGATCTGAAGAAAGCCGAATATTCCGGAAGAATCAGCCTTGAGGGAAATATGGGGCCTGATTTTATAAAGACAATTACCGAAACGAAAAAAATGCTCGACGCTTATTTTGCTTAAAACATTTTAAAAATCACACAAAAACGCACCCCTGAAATGCCCGGTGCTGATAAGGCAGTAAAATGTAGAGAATATGGTGTAACCCGATTTTTTGCGGGTTACACCGTTTTCTTTTTATGCGGTCAGCTGTTTTGGCAGCTGTGAGGTGCTTCGTATCTGTTTCATCATTCTCCGGATCTCCTGCTCGTCCGGTAGACTAACCAGTCCCACCGCTGTGAAATAGATGTCGACCTTCACCGATTTTCGGGCGTGCTTTTTCTCCGGATTGTGTACCTCAATGCGCCGGATC
>CALWZA010000020.1 GCA_944385905.1 uncultured Clostridia bacterium | reverse complement strand
CTAGCGTGACAGGCTAGCGTTCTAACCAACTGAACTACTCGGCCAAAAATTGGTGGGAACAATAGGGCTCGAACCTATGACCCTCTGCTTGTAAGGCAGATGCTCTCCCAGCTGAGCTATGCTCCCACATGTCACGCAGGTTTCCTGCAAGTGACTTATATATTATAATACGGCTTGTCAAAAAAGTCAAGCTTTTTTATAAAAAAGTTTGTTTTTTATGTTTTGCATAATTGTACCGCATTATTATCCGTCTATTTGTTGATATGAGCCGAAATGTCTCTATTGTGCTAAATCCTGCGCTATCCTTTCAATTATCGGCAAAGCCGCGTCAAAATATCTTTGCATTTCTTCCTGCGAGCACGCAAGCAGTTTCTGGGGCTCGCGCAGCCCGATATACATATCTTCAGGCATCGCCTGCCACTTGAGCTTTTCTTTCAGCGAATCGCCGTAAAATTTAAGGCCCCACTCGTTATAGGCGTCGCTGTCGGGATAGTCAGCTGTAAAGTCGTGCATAAATGCGCCGGCGTTTTCACTTTCCTCGGTCAGAGTTTTCATAAGCGCTTCTGACGAACTGTCACCGATAACGATTATTCCCGTACCGACCTGAAGCTGTGACATGAGCTTTGCCTGCTCTGCCTGATAGTTTACATCGGTTACATTGCCGATAGCTATCGGATAAATTTCAACATGAACCTCGCCGTCGCCGTTTATGTCATCGGCAAAAGTCTCAAGATATTCCTCAAGCTCGGTAAGTCTCACCTCAAGCCCGTTTGTGCAAAGCATCAGCGCGGTAACGTCAGCGGGAGTGCGCTTTGACGAATCGAAAATAATATACCCGGCCGCCAAAACTATAAACAGAACAAACAAAATTATCCACTTATCATGATACCAGATATTGGCGACAAGAGCTTTTCCGTGAAGTTTCGGCTTTTCCTGCGGCGGCTCTTCCTTTATTATTTCAGAGCTGTCAATCACTCCGCTTTTAAGCTTCATAAGCTCTATTTGTTCCTGCTTAAGCTTTTTCTCATAATCCTCTCTGGCTTTCTTTCTCTCTTCCTCAGCTCTTTTTTTCGCGTCTTCAACGGCTTTTTCATAATCCTTTTCAGAATCATACGCCGCCTTTTCAAATTCCTCGTCTTCCTTTGGAACAAGATTTTTTTCATCATTGTTTTTCATCGAAAAAAAGTCCTTTCAGCGTTATATAAAAGCTTTTGCGCCTGGCAAGGTTATTCAATAACAAACATCCGGCTAAATTGACATTTACAGCAGCATTATTCCGCAGGCCTTGGCTTCATCAACAGTTTTGTCATCCCAAATTGATACCTGAACCTCGCCTATATGCGCTTTTTCAAGTATGAGCATACAAAGTCTCGACTGACCGATTCCTCCTCCGATTGTAAGCGGAAGTTCGTTATTTAAAAGCATTTTATGAAATTCCATGCTTCTTCTGTTGTCGCACTCA
Source organism: uncultured Clostridia bacterium (assembly GCA_944385905.1). Classification (GTDB taxonomy): domain Bacteria; phylum Bacillota; class Clostridia; order Oscillospirales; family Ruminococcaceae; genus CALWZA01. Next base: position 48,268 of record CALWZA010000020.1, on the reverse strand, counting down.
GCCTTTTTCAGCTGCTCATCAAGTGATTTTGCGTCCACTCTTATTCCCATTGAAGATACCTCGAACGCGCAGCCGAGAATCTCGTTCCAAAACAGTATATCGCCGTTTAATGTCCAGTCGTCATAGTCAGGAGCTCTTCCGTCATGCTTTTCTCCCGATCTCAGCTTATCTCCGATTTGCATTATGAATGCTGTCTTATGCTCTTTGAGGTATATATTTTCACGCTCTTTCGGAGTCTTGTCCGGATACATATCCTCAAGCTCCTGAGTCGTGATAAAGCTTACGTTCCTAGACAGACCGTATCTGAGCTGAGGAAAATCCCTGTGCATCTGCTCGTCAACATCCGCAATCGCGTTTACGATTTTTATTACTATACTTTTAAGAAAATCCTGATTTCTGTCCTGCTTATTTATAACTCTTTCCCAGTCCCACTGGTCTACATATATCGAATGAAGATTATCCATTTCCTCATCACGCCTGATGGCGTTCATGTCCGTATACAAACCCTCGCCGGCATCAAAGCCGTAATTTTTCAGAGCGAGCCTTTTCCATTTTGCGAGAGAATGAACAACCTGTGCGGTTTTTCCCGTTTCCTTAATATCGAACGAGACAGGTCTCTCTACTCCGTTGAGATCGTCGTTTAACCCTCTGGTAGGGTCCACAAACAAAGGCGCGGACACTCTTTTTAAGTTGAGAGCCGAGCACAGACCCGCCTCAAAATCCTTTTTTATGCTTCCGATAGCCATTTGTGTTTCATACGGGCTCAAAACGCTTTGGTATTTATCCGGAACAATCAGTCTGCTCATATTTTTAATCCTCTCATGTCATTAAAAAATTAAATACATTATATATCAATATTATCACAATGTCAACGGATAAAGCCCCCTCCGGAAAGGTTTTTGCGCTTTAATACGTCAGATTATAAATCAGCCCCCTGCAAAAAGATTTTTCCTTTCGCAGAAGGCCGCTGGCTTAAATTATCACCGCTTGTTGTCCGGCTTTATTCTTATTTCAAACCAGAAAGTTGAACCTTTGCCGAGCTCGCTCTGAACTCCGAAAGGAAACTTGTGCAGCTTTAAAATCTCCTTGACAATCGAAAGTCCCAAACCTGTTCCGACAACGTCCCTTTTTGTATGCTCGTCGCGGTAGTATCTGTCGAAAATAACGGGAAGCTTGTCTTTCTCAATTCCTTTGCCGAAATCAGTAACCTCGATTCTCACAAATCCCGGCTTGTTTATCTGCCTTACAATAATCCTCCTGCTGTCTCCGCTGTAATTTACGGCGTTGTTTATGAGGTTGTAAAAGACCTGCTCAAGCTTTTGCTGGTCGCCTTCGCAGATAACATCCTCGTCAAGCTTGAGTTCAAACTCATAGCCGTCACGCTCGGAAAGAATCTTATATCTCGACATTACTTCCGAAAGCTTTTCGTGAATTGAAAATTCGGACATCTCAAGCTGTATAGCTCCGCTTTGAAGCTTTGATATCTCAAGAATGTTGTTTACAAGCGCTGAAAGCCTGTCGGTTTCGTCAATTATTACGCCTATATGCTCGTTTCTCTTTTCAGGGTTGTCTCCCGAAAGATCCCTTATCATTTCGGCGTAAGCCTTTATCATGGTAAGAGGCGTTCTTAAATCGTGAGAAGTATTTGAAATAATATCTCTCCTCAGCTCGTCAACCTTTGAAACCTCTTTTACCGCATAATTCAGCGTGTTTGAAAGCGCTTCAACCTCGGCGTAGTCGTTTCCCTCAAATCTTACCGAATAGTTGCCCTTGGCGAAATCCTTTGCCGACTCGGTTATCTTTACTATCGGCGCCGACAGCCTCTTTGAAAGCAGCATTGTGATTATAAACGCAAGCTCAAATATTATAATAGTAATGTAAATCAGCTGCTGCTTGATTATCTGCGCCGTTGAGTCCACAGGCTCAATAGACGAGCTTATAAAAATCAGATAATCGGTATCGCCGAGTATCTTTCCGTATAAAAGCTCGGTTTTTGTAAACCTGTCGCTCGCCTGCTTTTCATAGATTTCATCATCGCTTCCGTATAAAAGACGGTTTCTGTATTCAAAAAGCCGAAAGCCGCCTTGGTCCGTAATAACCGAACGCCCGCCCATAAAGTCGGAAACAAACTTAAAATTAGCGAATTTATCTGTTATCGCTATACACATATTGTTTTCAAAAGCGAGTTTGTCTATCAGCTCGGCAACAGCCGACACGTCTTCGTTCATAACGCTCAGCTCAATTGTTGCCGCGACGCTTTTTATCTGCTTTGTTTTCGCCGCCTGATAGTAGCTGTTTAGAAAGAAAAACTGAAACAGCCAAAGCAAAAGGAGTATTGCCACCACAAAAGCCATAAAATACACCCATATATGAGACCTCAGAGTGGTTTTTCTCCCGAACTCGTACCACTTTGTTTCGGATACGGGCGCTTTTGACGCCTTTTTATCAGATTTTTTCAAACTTATATCCCATTCCTCTCAGAGTGACAATCAGGTTTCGGTATTCTCCGAGGCTGTTTCTGAGCATCTTTATATGAGTGTCAACCGTTCTGTCGTCGCCGTAAAAGTCAAATCCCCATACTTCCTCAAGAAGCTTTTCCCTTGAAAGAGCTATATTCATGTTTTTTACAAGATAAAACAAAAGGTCGTATTCTTTAGGGGTCATCTGAACTCTTTTTCCGTCGATGGTTACCTCCCTCGCGGAAAAGCTTATCGAAAGTCCCTTATAAGTTATTGTGTCCGACGGCTCTGACGATGAGACGCTCGCGCGGTTCATAACGGCCTTTATTCTAGCCATAAGCTCCTTCGGAGAAAACGGCTTTACGACATAGTCGTCGATTCCTACCTCAAAGCCGAAAAGCTTGTCGTATTCCTCTCCCCTTGCCGAAAGCATTATAACTGGGATATTCTTGATTTTTTTGATTTCCTTGCATGCGGAATAACCGTCAAGCTTGGGCATCATAATATCCATGACGATACAATCATATCCGTCAGGGTCGGTTCTGACCTTTTCGACAGCCTCCATTCCGTCCGAGGCTTCCTCAACCGAAAAGCCCTCAAATTCGGCATATTCTCTTACAACAGTTCTGATTTTCATTTCATCGTCAACGACAAGCAATTTGGCCATAAAACCGCTTCCTTTCAAACAATTGTTATATAAAACTTTTAAATTTAAAGTAACATATTCAATTTATGTATAGCATACAATTGTGTACAATTCGTGACTAAACGGCAAAAGGTATAATAAATTGTCTGAAATGCCGCTTAATTTGTACAAAGGGTTGAAAGTACCGGTGAAATATGGTATAAATATTATGTAGGTATATAATAGGTATATAAAAAAGATAAAGGAGATTTTTTATTATGGACATATCTTTTCTCGGCGCCGCCCACGAAGTCACCGGCTCGTGTACCATGATAAGAGCTGACGGTCTGCACATTCTTGTTGACTGCGGAATGGAGCAAGGCCCGAATATATATGAAAACTGCGACATACCGGTAAACCCCTCTGAAATTGATTTTGTTCTTTTAACTCACGCTCACATCGACCACTCGGGAAAGCTCCCGGCGCTTGTGGCGAAAGGCTTTTCGGGCAAAATCTACTGCACCGAAGCCACTGCGAAGCTTTGTTCTATAATGCTCAGAGATTCTGCGCATATTCAGGAATTTGAAGCCGAATGGAAAAACCGAAAGGCAAAAAGAGCGGGCGAAGCCGAATATGTGCCGCTTTATACAATGAACGACGTTGAAAAAACTCTTGAGCTTATTGTTCCGATGTCATATCATCAGGAATTTTCTCCTGCCGAAGGCGTTAAGGTTTCGTTTTCCGACGCCGGGCATCTTCTCGGCTCGGCAAGTATCACAATTGAGATAACCGAAAACTCGGAGGTTAAAAAGGTGCTTTTTTCGGGAGACCTCGGAAATGTTTCCCGTCCGCTTATCAGAGACCCTGAGAAGCCCTCGGAAGCCGACTTTGTAGTTATAGAGTCGACATACGGCAACAGGCTTCACGGAGACCGGCCCGACTATATAAAACAGCTTTCCGAAATAATTCAAAGAACCTTTGACAGAGGCGGAAATGTCGTTATACCGTCGTTCGCGATAGGCAGAACTCAGGAAATGCTGTATCTTATCAGGATTATAAAGGAAAAGGGGCTTGTTAAAAATCACGACGGATTTAAAGTCTATGTGGATTCTCCTCTCGCGGTCGCCGCCACGAATATTTACACCGACGATATGCTTGATTACTATGACAGCGAAACTCTTTCGCTTGTCAAAAACGGAATCAACCCTATTGTTTTCGGCGGACTGAAGCTTTCGGTAACAAGCGATGAGTCAAAGCTTATAAACGCCGACTCGGAGCCTAAGGTTATTTTATCGGCAAGCGGAATGTGCGAAGCGGGAAGAATACGTCACCACCTAAAGCACAATCTCTGGAGAAAAGAATCGACGGTTTTGTTTGTCGGATATCAGTCCGACGGTACTCTCGGACGTTCTCTGATTAACGGCGCCAAGACTGTTAAGCTTTTCGGGGAGAGAATCGCTGTCGAGGCGGAAATAGCCGTTATGGAGGGCATAAGCGGCCATGCGGATATGAATATGCTTTTAGGCTGGCTCGGCTCTCTTAAAAATCCTCCGCAAAAGGTTTTTGTAAACCACGGCGAAGACCTGACCTGCGAGGAGTTTTCAAAAACAATTTTTGAAAAGCTCGGATTCAGCGCCGAAGCTCCTTACAGCGGTTCGGTATACAGCCTTGAAACCGGAGAGTGTTTAGTTAAAGGCAACTCTGCCAGGCTTGAAAAACCTGTTCAAAAACGGGCTTCAACTGTATTTGACAGGCTTGTTGCCGCCGGAAAGAGACTTCTTTCGGTTATTGAGAAAAACCGGGGCGGAGCTAACAAGGACCTTGCCAAGTTCGCCGACCAGATAAACTCTCTTTCGGACAAGTGGGAACCGTAAATGCCGTAAATACAAATAAATATAATATATTTTTTCAGAAAGGCGCAAACAATGGATATCATCTCAATCAACAAAGCTGTAAATTCATCCGCCGAAAAGTTTATATCGCAGGCGGAGCAGGTTTACAAAGAAAAAATCGAAAACGCCGCAAAGCAAATTATGCGAAGCGCGTCCCAAAAACCGGTTATCCTCCTTTCGGGGCCTTCCGGTTCGGGAAAAACCACCACCGCAAAGCTCATCGAACGCTACCTTGACTCAAACGGCTATGAAACCCATACCCTTTCCATGGATAATTATTTTCGTCCGCTGAACAGAGAAGAAATTGAGCTTGCCGCTTTGAAAAAGCTCGATTTGGAATCTCCGGCAAGACTTGACACCGACTTTTTAAACGACCAGCTTCACAAAATAACAAGAGGCGAGGAAGTCGACATACCTAAATTCAGTTTTAAAACAAACGAAAGAGTCTCAAGCGGAATCAAGCTTAAGCGCAAAAAAAGCGAGCTTATAATTTTGGAGGGAATACACGCGCTCAATCCGACCGTTACGGGAGACTCGGACGACATTACCTTCAGAACCTATATAAGCGTCAGAACACGCCTTCAGTACGGCGCGCTCACCCTTCACCCCTCAAAAATAAGACTTATGAGAAGATGTCTTCGGGACAGAAATTTCAGAAGCCGTCCCGAAAGCGAAACCGTAAGAATGCTTCCAACGGTCGAAAGAGGCGAAAACCTTTATATAACGCCATATAAGCACCGCGCCGAACTTGAGTTCGACACGTTTATAGATTACGAGGCGAACGTTTATAAGAGCCTGCTTTTAAAAGACCTGTCTAAGCTTCTGGAAGATTATCCGGAGGTTGCGGAAATTATAGCTGTTTTATCAGAACTTGAGGAAATCAGGCCTGACCTTGTCCCCGCCGATTCGCTGATTCGTGAGTTTATCGGGGGAAGCGAGCTGAAGTATTAAAAGAAACCGTTTTGTAACCGTTTAGGTATCATTTTCAACAAACATTGCCGTTTTTATCCCTCGTAATTTTCACCGTTGGTTATAGTGTCTAAAAATGGCATATAAAATTTGTACAATTCATAGTTTCTTAACACAATCATCGAAATAATGTGTTACAATTTGTAATAAATTCAGCTGAAAACGGGTTATCAGGACGAAATAAACCGCCAAAGCTGTGTTTTATGCTGCTTTTTGCTCTTAAAAAGCATCTTTTGATAATGGATAAGATCGTTAAAAACAACGGCAAAATTCAAATTAAAAGGGGATATCAAAATGTCCAATAGGTTATTTCAGGGCGTTGTCAATCAAATGAAAGAAGCGGTAGACTTTGAAATAGGCGTTATTGACGAAACCGCAACAGTGCTTGCTTGCAGTGATGTGTCGAAAATCGGAACTACAAATGAGTTTGTGTCTCTTGAAACCGCCGAGCCCCGCGATTTATTTGTTCGTGACGGATACACATACAAGCCGTTCGGAACCCATCCGAAACCGGATTACGCGGTGTTTGTCGAGGGAACCGACGAAACAGCCGAGAAATACGCTCTTCTTCTCGCAATATCTCTAACCAGCATAAAGCAGTATTACGATGAAAAATATGACAGAAATAATTTTGTCAAAAACATCGTTATGGACAATGTGCTTCCAGGAGATATTCCTATTAAAGCGAGGGAACTTCATTTTAATTCGGACGTTTTCAGAGTGGTTTTGCTTGTCAGAATAATCTCAACCAATGAGGTGTCCGCTTACGATGTCATCCAAAATCTTTTCCCCGATAAAAATAAAGACTTTGTTTTTAATATCACAGAAACAGATATCGTTTTGGTTAAGGAAGTTAAGGAGGGCATTGAAACCAAGGACCTCGAAAAATTGGCGTGCTCGATTTCAGATACTTTGGGAAGCGAATTCTATACAAGAGTAAACGTCGGAATAGGAACGGTTGTGGACAACATCCGCGATCTCGCGCGTTCGTTTAAAGAAGCTCAGATCGCTCTTGAAGTCGGCAAGGTTTTCGACACAGACAAAATCATCGTTTCCTATGAAAATTTAGGTATTGCCAGACTTATATACCATCTCCCGACAACCTTGTGCGAAACATTTTTGAGGGAAATATTCAAGAAAGGCTCGATTGAGGCACTTGATCACGAAACCCTCTTTACAATCCAAAAGTTCTTCGAGAACAACCTCAACGTGTCCGAAACTTCCAGAAAACTTTTCGTCCACAGAAACACTCTGGTTTACAGACTTGAAAAAATTAAAAAGCTTACAGGTCTCGACCTCAGGGAGTTTGACCACGCTATTGTGTTTAAAATCGCTCTGATGGTTAAAAAGTATCTGTCGGCAAACCCTGTTAAGTTCTAAAAACAGTATTGCCGATTCGGACGATGACCGCTCGCAAGTCAAGTCTTTGAACCAGCCGGCGCCTTTGCGCAGTCGGTGTCAATCACCTTACAGGAGGACTGAACAATTGGTAGAATTTAAAAATGTGTCAGTTGTATATCCGGGCGGAGTTGACGCATTGCACAGAATTAACCTCAAAATAAACGACGGGGATTTCGCCTTTGTCGTCGGCTCGTCGGGAGCCGGAAAAAGCACTCTTATTAAACTGATTTTAAAAGAGGTCAACCCGACTGAGGGCGAGGTTTGTGTAAACGGATATAATTTATCAACACTCAAAAAGCGGAAAATTCCGGAGCTTCGCCGCACAATAGGCGTCGTTTTTCAGGATTTTCGGCTTATCCCGACAATGACGGTGTATGACAACGTGGCGTTCGTTCTGAGAGTTATCGACGCTCCTCAGAAATACATAAGAAGCAGAGTTCCATACGTTATAAGCCTTGTGGGGCTTACACATAAGGCAAAGGCTTATCCGAGCGACCTCTCAGGCGGAGAACAGCAGAGAGTCGCGCTCGCCCGTGCTTTGGTCAACGACCCTCAGCTTATAATCGCGGACGAGCCTACCGGAAATATCGACCCGGCTCTCTCATATGAAATCGTTGACCTGCTTAAAGGTATAAACGCATGCGGGACAACTGTCCTGATGGTTACTCATGAGCATGATATCGTAAGGCATTTCGGCGGCAGAATAATAAATATCAATGCCGGTACCATCGCTTTTGACGAAGTGATAGGAGGCGGCAATGAAGGTTAGCAGTTTTAAATATCTGGTGAATCAGGGGATCAAAAGCATTTGGGTAAACAGGCTGATGTCATTTGCCTCCCTTTGTATTATGACCGTTTCGCTTTTGATGGTCGGTCTTTCGGTTTTGGTTTCTGTGAACATCACCAAGATGATAGGAAATATCGAAAGCAAAAACGAGGTTATTGTTGTAATTGCCGACGGTGCTCCTCAGGTTTCAATCGACGACCTCGGAAATCAGCTTAAAAGCCACAATAATGTCGCTTCGGTGACGTTTTTCTCAAAGGACGAGGCTTGGGTTGATATGCAAAAGGATATGACGGAAGATGAAAAGGAGCTCTTTCAGTATATAGACTCAAGTCCTCTTCCCGATACATACAGAGTAAGAATTAAGGATATCTCAAAGCTTAAGACAACCTGCGCTGATTTTGAATCGTATTCTTTTGTTGACGAGGTGAACGCTCCTACCGATTTCGCGAGCATTTTAACAAGCCTCAGAAATATAGTGGCGATTCTTTCAAGCGCGATTATCGCCGCTCTTATAATCGTTTGTCTCGTAATTATTTCAAACACAACAAGGACAAGCGTTTTTGCAAGGCGCAAGGAAATAAATATCATGAAATACGTCGGCGCTACAAACGGATTTATAAAAGTTCCGTTTTTTGTTGAGGGAACCGTTATCGGCGTTGTATCAGCAATTATCGCGACTATTACCACAAAAATCGCTTACGACAGTATTTTCGGGTTCTTTGAAAACGATTTTCAGCTTTGGAGCATGTTCGGTGTTTCAAGCCTTATACCGTTTAATCAGCTCGCGTGGAAGGTATTCCTCGCTTATCTGCTCTGCGGAATAGTCATAGGCGCAATCGGTACGGTTATCAGTACGAGAAAGCACTTAAACGTTTAAAATCTTTATATATAATACACAGACATAAAGGCATTAGGGGATGACAATTGAAGTTTATTTCTGCAACTGCTCAGCCCTTTGCTGCTTTTTAGAAATAAGAAAGGAATGAACGCTTCAGTGAAGACATCAATCACAAAAAACATGAGAAAAACTTTGTGCTTTGCTCTTGCTCTGGCACTTACAACAGGTATGCTTGTGTTTTCAGGCTCCAATACCGAGGTTAAAACTCATGCGGCTACTATTGAGGAGCTTCAGCAAAAGCTTGAAGAGTACGCTCAGAAGCAGGAAGAGCTTGATAACCAAATAAACGCCACAAGAAACGACGCCGCCAAGGAAAAGCAAAACCAGCAGGCGATAAACTCAAATATAGCTACAACCGAGGAAAAAATAAGAACGCTGAAGGATATTATCACAGAATACGGCGACAACATTTCGGATATTGAGGACAGCATTGAAACGCTTGAAAACAATATCGCCGAAACCGAAGAACAAATCGCTGACCAAAAAGCCGAAATTGACGAAAATATCGAGCTTTACAAAAAACGCCTCAGAGCAATGTATCTTTCGGGAAACGACTCAATGGCGTCCATACTTGTAGACGCTTCGGATTTTTACGATATGCTCATGAAAATGGAGCTTGTCAAGCGAATGGCCGAGCATGACAACGCTTTGATAACAGGACTTATTGATCTCAAAGACGAGTATGAGGCCAATCAGGCGCTTCTTGAAAGCGCAAAAAGCGACCTCGGAATTCAAAAGAACTCACTTGAGGATGAAAAAGCCGCTGTCGAGGTTCAGAAATCAGAAATGGACAACGAGCTTTCAAAGCTGAATACCCTCTACAGCCAAAGTGCTGACGCAATCAGGGCACTTGAAGCTGAGGAGGCAAGCTATCGAGCTCAGAAAGCCGAAATAGACAAAATGGAAGAAGATGCTGAAAACCAAATCAAAAGCATTATCGCGGCAATGACCGCCGGAAGCGGAGAGTTTGTCGGAGGCTCATTCCTGTGGCCTGTTCCCGGCTACTACTACATATCCTCAGGCTACGGCACACGCTGGGGTACGCTTCATAAAGGTATTGACATCGCCGGTTCGGGAATTTCCGGACAGCCGATTGTTGCCGCAAACGCCGGAACGGTAATCGCGGTTGTCAACACCTGTCCGCATAACTACGGCAAAAACAGCAACTGCTGCGGAAACGGCTACGGACGCTACTGCATGATCGACCACGGCGGCGGATATGTAACGCTTTACGGACACGCGACAAATATCTCGGTTAATGTAGGTGACGTCGTTTCTGCCGGCCAGCAAATCGGAACTGTCGGAACAACGGGCTACTCAACAGGTTATCACTGCCACTTTGAAATCCGAGTTGACGGAACCCCGAAAGACCCGCAGTCATTTGATCTCATTAAATAAAATAGCTTTTGACACAAAAGGACACACCCTAAATGAATAAAAGAATACCACTGGGAATTTCAATTGCTCTTATGGCTTTGGTCGCCGCCGTAACTTTTATCCTTACAACCTCATTTTCCCTCGAGCTTTACAACCAAAAAATCTCAAGCGTAAGGGAAAAAGCCGAAATTTATAAAAAGCTTGAGGAAATTGATTCCTATGTAAGGGCAAATTATTACGGCAGCGTTGTAGAGGACAGCATAATCGAGGCTATCGCACAAGGCTATATGGACGTGTTGGATGACAAAAACGCCGCATATTACAGCGCCGAGCAGTACAAATATATCAAAAGCCTTAAAAGCGGAGCTGTTGTAGGCGTCGGCATTATGCCGGAAAACGACGGGGGATATATAAAAGTAGCCGATTTGCTTCCGAACGGCTCGGCTGCAGCGGCCGGAATACAAATCGGAGAGGCTGTTGTTGCCGTAAACGGTCAGGATGTACTCTCAATAGGCTATTCCGAAGCGTGCAGAATTTTAAACGGAGCCGGCACTGTCACCGGAGCATCAATTACCCTGACAGTAAGAAATTCGGGAGAGGACAGAACAGTATCTGCTGTCGTCAGAGAAACAACAGTAGCCACCGTTCAGGCTAAAATAATCGGAAGCATAGGATACATAAGAATTCTCGATTTTAACGACAAAACCTATTCCCAGTTTACTTCAGCGATAGGAATGCTCAGCTCAAACAATGCAACAGGTCTTATAATTGACCTGCGCAATGTCAGCGGAAATAATATTGAAACAGTTATTAAAATCCTTGACAATTTACTTGATGCAGGCGACTACGCCTATTCTACAGACCGAAACGGCGTTTCGTCGGTTATAGGAAGCTCAGACTCATCTCCCTCATTTAAAGTCCCGACTGCCGTTATCGTCAACTCCCGCACAAACGGAGCCTCGGAGCTTTTTGCCTGCGCAATGCGTGACAGCGCAGGAGCAAAGCTTGTTGGCTCGCAAACAGCCGGAAACAGCGCAGTAGTCACAACATATGAATGTCTAGACGGAAGCGCGGTCAGCTTTACAACCGCTTATATCTCCACTCCAAAAACTAACTATGAGGATTCGGGCTTGAAGCCTGATTATGAGGTCAACCTCACTAACGATACCAAAACAGATATAGACAGGCTTGACGAACTGACTGACGGTCAGCTCAAAAAAGCTCTCGAAGTTGTATCGCTCACAACAGAATAAAGCATAAAAAGCTTGCCGGAAAGTTACGGTAAGCTTTTTATAAACCTTAAATAAAAAGAAGAACCTCAACCGCGCATTATGCGTGTCAAGGTTCTTGATATGGTCGAGGTGACAAGACTTGAACTTGCGGCCTCTACGTCCCGAACGTAGCGCTCTACCAAACTGAGCCACACCTCGTTTTTTACAGCTTAAACATTATAGCACATTATTTTTAAATTGTCTATACCTTAATTGACAGAATCGTGATTTTAGTGTAAAATACATAATAGCAAACAATAAAATTCGTTATTTTTATTGATGAATACTGCCTTGTGTCACCGATTTTATCTTTTTATGGCCTCGAAAGGATGGTAACTATGAACAAAACCTGCAAAAGCTGCGGCACTGTCCACAGCGGAAATGTATGTCCGAATTGCGGATACGGAAATAAAGATATTAAAATTAAAGCGTTTGACAAATATAAAGTTGACATTCCCGACAGATTTCTGACCGAGGAGCAAAAGGCGGAAAAAAAGGCCGCTGAGGAGCAGAACAAAACCGAAAAGCAGCAAAATTCAAAAGCGTCTCTTGCCCGTGAAACCAGCCCCCAAAACCTTAAATTTCTCATCATTCTTATAATAATAGTTATAGCCGCCGCTGCGCTTATACTCGTCCAAAGCGGAGTTTTTGAGGGCGACGGGTATATAGACTCAATCAACTCATATATCGAGGGCATTTCAGAGCGAAACTATGACAAATACACATCTTCAATGCCAACGGAAATGGCTGCCGATTCGGACGCCGAGCTTGAAAAATCAGGTCTTGAAAAAAGCGACTTCATGGCTCAGCTCTTCAGCGACTACGCAGTGCAGTTCGGTGATGACTACACTATCTCGGTAATTCCCGACAAGGAATCAAGAGAGGAACTTGACAATGAGCTTGTTTCGGAATTTGCCGAACAGTATAACGCCGCATACGGAGTCAAGCCCGAAATCAAAAAAGCTTACGCGGTGCCCTGCTCAGTGACCTTTTCGGGCTCCCTTGACACAGTTTCAGGCTCTCTTTTTTTTAATGTTGTAAAAATTGACGGAAATTGGTTTGTCGCCGGTGTTGACTTTATCGCCGAATAGGGTATAATTATTAATACAAATCTCTTCAGGAAAAGAGCTGTATATTTAAAATATGCCTTTATTCAGCAATATATTCGACAGCCATTCTCACTATGACGACCACGCTTTTGACGACTGCGACAGAGACCTGTTTATCTCTGAAATTTTCGGCTCAGGCGTTAAATACATTATGCACGCCGCAACCGATTTAGAATCTTCCGAGTTCGGTATTGCCTCTTCAAAACGCTTCGGCGGATTTTTCACATCGGTCGGAGTTCACCCGGAATATCCGGACAAATTCTCGCCTCAAATCCTTGACGAGCTTGAAAAGCTTATAGAATCAGAAAAAACGTCCGGAGGAAAAATACGCGCTATAGGAGAAATCGGTCTTGATTATCACTACGAAGGCTTTGACAGGGAAAAACAGCTTTTTGTTTTTGAACAGCAGCTTTTGCTTGCGAAAAGCCACTCTCTGCCTGTCATAGTTCATTCAAGAGAGGCGACAGAGGACACTTTAACGCTTTTGAAAAAGCATAAGCCCAGCGGCGTTGTGCACTGCTTTTCAGGTTCTGTTGAAACCGCGAAAGAGGTTTTAGCTCTCGGAATGTACATAGGACTTACAGGCGTTGTTACCTTTAAAAACTCAAAAAAAGCTCAGGAGGTTGCGAAAACGCTTCCTTCAGACAGGCTTTTGCTTGAAACCGACTGTCCGTATATGGCTCCGGAACCAAACCGGGGAAAACGCTCGGACAGCAGAATGATTGCCTTTACGGCGGCAAAAATTGCCGAGCTCAGAGGCATGGATACTCAGGATTTAATAGACATTACGAATCTTAACGCAAAAAGGCTTTTTGACATAACCGATTAATTTTAGGAGTTTGGGTATGATTAATAAGCTTAAAATTATATTTACCGCAGTATTATGTATGATTTTTTCAGGATGCACAAAAATTCAGCCGCTTGATATAGGCTGTCCCGAAATAACGACCGCTGAAATAATTGAGCCTCCTGAGATAACAACAGTTCCCGAGCCTGAGGTGACCGAACCGACAACGGTTGTTACGACACAGTCATTTGTTCCGACAACTCCTACCGATTTTGACAGGGAATATCTTGACCAGTGTGTTTTTGTCGGCGACAGCGTTTGCAGCGGACTGAGAGTTTACAGCGGACTGCTTGACGCCGATCAGGTTTTTGCGGCGGGAAATCTCGGCGCGAGAAGCCTTCATGACTACACTGTTACATACCGCGGAGAAGAGCTCTCCATTATGGACGCTATTGCAAAGCGCCAGCCTAAATACGTTTATCTTTGGATGGGACTTAACGACATTAACATGACAACAAAAGAGCAGTACGCGGAAAATCTCTACAACATAGCGATCGAGGCTATGAACGCAAGCCCTTACAGTTATGTATGCATACTTTCAATGACACCGACCTCTATTGACCACCCTTGGAAGGCAAACGACAGAATTAAGGAATACAACGAGGAAGTCAGAAAGATGTGCGAGGAAAACGAGGACAAGCACATTTATTTTCTCAATGTGTGGGACGCCGTGGTAAACACATCGGGATATCTTCCCGACGAATGCAACGGCGGAGACGGACTTCATCTTTCGCCCTACGCTTATCAGCTCGTTTTGGGATATGTTTCGGCAAATCAGATAAATTACGGAACGGAGTTTCCCGTTTCAACCGAAACCGAACCGACCGTAACTGAAACCGAGCCTACTGTAACCGAAACCGGTGCTGAAACCTCAGAAGTAACACAGGCTCCGTCTGGTGATGCAGAGGAGCAGTTTAATTCGGATAATTCGGATAATTCGGATAATTCGGCATACACGCAAAACGAAACTGAAAACACCACAAGCGAATTTTACGGATAGCTTAGGCTGTCCGTTTTTTCGGTTTTCGCCATAATTTTTACCGCGTCTTAATCCGTGATATGCTATAATATAGCCGACATACCGTAAGGAGAACCGACATGAAAAAACTTTCGCCGTACATAAAAAACTCTCTTATAACCCTGCTGATTCTTTGCGTATCGTTTTTGCTCGGACTCGTTCTGCACGATGCTTTAAAAGTCAAGGAACACGTAGCCACGGTTTTTGTTTTCGCGGTCTTTTTAACCTCTCTGCTCACCGACGGGTATATATACGGTATAGTTTCGGCTTTTATAAGCACCTTAGCCGTAAATTACGCATTTACATTCCCGTTTTTCGCAATCAATTTCACTATTTCGGCAAATATTATTTCGGCTGTGATAATGATAATCATAGCCGTTTTGACAAGCGCGCTCACTACAAAAGTCAAAAAGCACGAGGCTATCAAGGCGGAGGGGGATAAGGAAAGAATGAGGGCAAACCTTCTGAGGGCGGTTTCCCACGATTTGCGCACCCCTCTCACAACCATTTACGGTTCAAGCTCCGCTTTGCTCGAAAGCAGGCAAAGTCTCTCCGAGCAGCAGCAGATTACAATGCTAAACGGCATTAAAGAGGACTCGGAATGGCTTATGCGGATGGTTGAAAACCTGCTTTCAATCACACGTATTGACAGCGGAAAGGTTAAAATAATCAAAACCCCCACCGTTTTGGACGAGCTTATCGACTCGGTTATACTCAAATTCAAAAAACGATACCCTTTGCAGAGCATATCTTTGGATATTCCGGACGATATTGTTATTATTCCCATGGACGCTATTTTAATTGAGCAGGTTATTATCAACATTCTTGAAAACGCGGTCACTCACGCTGAGGGTATGACCGAGCTTTCGCTGAAGGTTTTTACTTTAGGCAAACAGGCTGTTTTTGAAATAAAGGACAACGGGTGCGGAATCAGGGAAGACAGGCTTAAACATATTTTCAGCGGTTATTTTGACAGCAATGAAAATCCTGCCGACGGAAACAAACGAAACACAGGCATAGGCTTATCTGTATGCGCTACGATAATCAAGGCTCACGGCGGAAATATAAGCGCCGAAAACTCAAAATCCAAAGGAGCTGTTTTTCGCTTTGCTCTTGACACGGAGGATCTAAACGATGAACAATAACAAATACAAAATTCTTTTGGTTGAAGACGAAAACAACATCAGAAATCTTGTCGCGACCATGCTTGAAACGGCAGGTTATCACACGGTTATAGCAAAAACCTGCTCGGAAGCTCAGATGATGTTTTTGTCTCATCTTCCCGACCTGATTATTCTCGACCTCGGGCTGCCCGACGCCGACGGTCTTTGCCTGCTTGAATCGGTGAGAAAAAGCTCGCTTACCCCTGTTATAGTTCTTTCCGCCCGCTCCGACGAGCGTGACAAGGTGACTGCTCTTGACATGGGCGCAAACGACTATGTTACAAAACCGTTCGGTTCTGCGGAGCTTCTCGCGAGAGTTCGCTCAGCCCTTCGCACAAGCCGACACAGCTCAAACGAGGGAAAGCTTCCCGGAGGAAAATTTACTTTGCACGACCTTGTCATCGACTACGACGCCCGCCGGATTTTTATCAGGGAAAACGAAATCAAGCTGACGCAGACCGAATACAACATCGTCGCCTTTTTATCAGAACACTGCGGAAAGGTTATGACTTACTCTTCCATAATCAAAGCGATATGGGGACATACCCACGAGGGAAGCGTTAAAAAGCTTCAGGTCAATATGGCGAATATCCGCAAAAAGTTCGGCACCCGAATCGGTGAAAACAATTATATCATCAACGAGCTGGGAGTAGGCTACCGCATGAACGCCGACAAGGAATAATTAATATATTCTTTACGATTTATTTACTGAATCTTTGCTGAAAAAATGCTATTATTTATAGGAATACGGTCGAATCCGCGATTTGCGGTTTTCGGCGAGTTTGTTTTTTCTGCGGCTTCAAGGCTTTGCAGTATTAAGACACATAAAACAAATACATAAAGGCAGGTATACTTTATGAGCATTTTTGACGGATTGACCTTAATCGGAGGCTTGTGCCTGTTTTTGTTCGGAATGAACGTAATGGGTGAAGCCCTCGAAAGACGCGCCGGAAGCAAACTTCAGGTTCTCCTTGGAAAACTGACTACGAACAAGCTTGCGGGACTTTTTACCGGCTTGGGAGTAACCTCGGTAATTCAAAGCTCATCGGCGACAACGGTCATGGTCGTCGGCTTTGTAAACTCAGGACTTATGACTCTTAAGCAGGCTATAAACGTCATTATGGGCGCCAATATCGGAACTACCGTCACCGCTTGGATTCTAAGCCTCGGCGGAATTGAAAGCGACAACGTATTTATAAAGCTTCTTAAGCCCTCGTCGTTCACTCCCGTTCTCGCCTTAATCGGAATAGTTCTTTATATGTTCTGCAAAAGCAATCAGAAAAAGGATACGGGAACCATTCTTCTCGGCTTCGCTGTTTTGATGTTCGGAATGGAAGCAATGACAGACGCAGTATCCGGTCTTGCCGACGTTCCCTCATTCAGAAATCTTTTCGTAATGTTTAAAAATCCTATTCTCGGCGTCGCCGCGGGAACAATTTTAACCGCGATTATCCAGTCAAGCTCGGCGTCGGTAGGTATCCTCCAGGCTCTCACCGTAACAGGACAGGTCACCTTCGGAGCGGCTGTGCCTATTATCATGGGACAAAATATCGGTACCTGCATCACGGCTATTTTATCCTCTTTCGGTACAAACAGAAACGCCAAAAGAGCGGCTTTGGTTCACCTTTCGTTCAACGTAATCGGAACCGCTGTTTGGCTTACCGTATACAGCATCGTAAACGCTGTTTTTGCCCCGGCTTTGTTTGATCAAGCCGCTACACGCTCGGGAATAGCAATCGCTCACTCGTCGTTCAACATTCTATGTACAATTATTCTTCTGCCTATGTCGTCCCTTTTGGAAAAGCTTGCTTACAAGCTTGTTCCCGACAGCAAAACTCCCGACACCTTCGCGGAGCTTGACGAGCGCTTGCTCAACACTCCGGCGGTTGCTCTCGACCGCTGCTACAGCCTTGCATGCGACATGGCTAAAGATTCTGTGTCGGCTCTTAAAAGCGGTATACGCTGTCTGACGGATTATTCAAAGGATTTGGCGAAATCAGTCAGGGAAATAGAAGATAAAAGCGACCACTATGAGGATATCATCGGAACATATCTTGTAAAACTGAGCGCCCGTCAGGTCGACAACAGCCACAGCGCCGACGCCGCCATGCTTCACAAGGTTATCGGCGACCTTGAGAGAATTTCCGACCATGCCGTAAACCTTGTCGATTCGGCAGAGGAGCTTAAAAATAAAAATCTGTCTCTTTCTCCCGCGGCTTTGTCCGAGCTTAAAAATCTCTCCGCCGCCGTTTACGAAATACTTGACCTTTCGCTTAAAGCTTTTGTAAATAAAGACACCAAATCTGCGGCTGAAGTCGAGCCTCTCGAACAGGTTATCGACAGCCTGAAAGAACAGATGCGCACAAGTCACATACTCAGGCTTCAGCAAGGATCGTGCAGCATTGAGACAGGCTTTGTGTGGTCTGATATTCTGACAAACCTTGAGCGCACCTCCGATCACTGCTCAAATATAGCCGGCTGTGTTATCGACGCTGCCGAAAACAACCTGAATATCCACGAGTCTCTCCGCAATATGAAAACAGACGACCCTTATTTTAAACAGCAGTATTCCGTATATGCTGATAAATATCTTTCGGTTAAATAAAATATAATTTGAATAAAAAGAAAGGCGATGGTTTTTTTGGATCCCCTCCCCCGAAGTAGAGAAATCACGGTTACAGTAAAAAAGCTTCTCAAAAAATATAAACAAGGATTAGGAAATCTAAACAGCTTTCGGTTTAGATGCAGAGATTTAAACTGACAGCTGTTTTTCAAACTAATTCAAGCTAATTTATATTTTCGGAGGCTTTTATGTCTGATATTTTAAAACAACTTCTTTTACAGCTTATACTTATTGTTCTTAACGCTTTTTTCGCCGCAACCGAAATCGCGGTTATCTCTCTTAATGAAAAAAAGGTTAAATCCCGTGCGGAAAGCGGAGATAAAAAAGCCGCAAAAATGCTTAAAATGATAGAACAGCCAACACGCTTTCTTTCAACTATTCAGATAGGCATTACTCTTGCCGGATTTTTAGGCTCCGCTTTTGCCGCCGACAACTTTGCCGAGCGCCTTTCGGGATTTGTCTCGGCGAAATTCAATCTTTCAAGTTCCTACGCCGGTGCTGTCAACACTGCCGCCGTTGTAGTCATAACCCTTATTCTGTCCTATTTTACCCTTGTTTTGGGCGAGCTCGTTCCTAAGCGGATAGCTATGAGGAACAAGGAAAAGCTTGCCGAATACGTGTGCGGAGTAATATCTGTTCTGGCGTGCGTTCTGAAGCCGATAATCTGGCTGCTGACTGCCTCTACAAACGTCGTTCTCAGACTTTTCGGAATCGACCCTAACGCCAAGGAAGACCCGGTTTCTGAAGAGGATATTGTTCTGATGCTTGACGCCGGCGCCGACGAGGGTTCGCTTAATCAAAACGATATCGAATATATCAAAAACGTATTCAAGCTTGACAGGTTGACTGCCGAGGACGTTATGACGCCTAAAAAGGCGGTTGTATCAATTCTTTCCGACGCCTCGGACGATGAAATCATGAAAACAATTACCGAGGAGGGATACTCACGAATCCCCGTATACTCGGAATCCTCAGACAGCATAATAGGAATTCTCTATACAAGAGATTATCTTTTGAAGCGCAGTCAGCCCGGTTTTACACTTGAGTCGGCGATGCATCAGCCTGTGTTCGTCCCCGAAAGCATACATATCGATACTCTTTTAAAGTCTATGCAGACCGAGCATAATCACATAGTGGTCGTTGTGAACGAATACGGCGAAACATCGGGAATCGTAACTATCGAGGATATTCTTGAGGAGCTTGTCGGAGAAATCTGGGATGAGCTTGACGAAGCGGTCGAAAACATTGTTAAAACCAAAGACAACACTTACAGCGTGCTTTGCACAGCCCCCATTGAGGAATTTTTCGAGTTTTTTGGGCTTGAACCCGATGAGGAAACCGAAGCTACTACCGTAAACGGCTGGCTGACCGAGCTTTGCGGAAACATTCCCGATGAGGGACAAAAGATTGAGTATAAAAATCTTTCAATAACCGTAACTCATGCCAACGACACGATGGCTCTTGAAATATCGGTAGCCGTAAACGGCGCTGAGCCCGGGCAGAATAACAGCGAAAATTCTTTGTAAAAGATTAAAACAGTTTTGCAAAGGTATTTACATAAACAAAAACACGGAGCATTTAAATCTGCTCCGTGTTTTTAATTAAAGCCGAGTGTGTTTATTTCAGTCAGCTGAAGCTTTCCTTTAGCCTGTCAAAAAAGCCCTTACGCTTTTGATAATTCTTGTCGTCAAGCGATTTTTCAAACTCTCTCAAAAGATCAGCCTGCTTCTTTGATAGATTTCTCGGAATCTCGACGTTTACCTTTACATAGTGGTCTCCGCGCTCCTGACGATAAAGCTTTTTGATTCCCTTGCCTTTAAGTCTGAAAACCGTGCCTGTCTGAGTTCCCTCAGGAACGGTGTATTTGACGTTTCCGTCGATTGTCGGAACGACTATTTCATCGCCGAGTGTTGCCTGAGCATAGGTAATCGGGACTTCGGTGCTGATATCAAAGCCTTCGCGGGCGAAAATCGGGTCGGGACGAACCGTTATATTTATGTTGAGGTCGCCGTAGCCGCCGCCGTTAATTCCGCAGTCGCCGCCGCCGGCGACTCTGAGCGTCTGACCGTTGTCAATACCGGCAGGTATTTCAATTTCCTTTGTATACTGAGCCTTTACCCTGCCTTGTCCCATACATCTCGTACACGGGTCGTTTATCGTCTTGCCCTTGCCTCCGCAGCGTGAGCAAACTCTTGTTGAATTTATCATTCCGAAAGGAGTTCTCTGAGAAACCTTTACCGTTCCCGTTCCGTGGCAGTCAGGACAGGTTGTCGGAGAAGTTCCGGGTTTTGCTCCGCTTCCGTGACATTCCGGGCAGATGTCAAGACGGCTTATTTTTACCTCTGTTTTCTTTCCCTTGCAGGCTTCCATAAAGTCTATAGTGAGGTTGGCTCTCAAATCCTGACCCCTTCTCGGTGAGTTGGGATTTTGCCTTGAGCTTGTTCCGAAGCCTCCGCCGAAAAAGCTCTCAAAAATGTCTCCGACGTCTCCGAAACCGCCGAAGCCTCCGAAACCGCCGTCTGCGCCGCCTGCTCCGGCTGAGTAGCTCGGGTCTACTCCCGCAAAGCCGAACCGGTCATACTTCGCCTTTTTATCCTTATCTGAAAGGACCTCATAGGCTTCGTTTATTTCTTTGAATTTTGCTTCACATTCGGTGTCGCCGGGATGCATATCAGGGTGATATTTTCGGGCAAGCTTGTGGAAAGCTTTTTTGATTTCTTCCTCGCTTGCGCTTCTGGAAACGCCGAGCACCTCGTAATAATCTCTTTTGTCTGCCATTTATCTTGTTCCTTTCGGTGTAAGCAAAAATATAGGCAATAGGCTGACAGCCATACCGTCAGCCGAAATATATGCCCTTATGCGTTTGACTTGTTAGTTCGCGTCTGTAAACTCAGCGTCAACTACGTTGTCGTCCTTGTGGCCTCCGTCAGCGCCTGCCGCTCCTGCATTGCCGCCCATATTCGGATTGCCCTGCGAAGCTCCTGCCTGCTGGTAAACCTTTGTGGCGATAGCCTGGAATGTGGTTTCAAGCTCTTTTGACTTAGCCTTTACAGCCTCAATATCAGTTCCCTTGAGAGCTTCCTCAAGAGCGGAAATTTTAGCCTCGCAGTCAGACTTATCAGATGCGGAAACCTTGTCTCCGAAATCGCCGAGCGCCTTCTTGCACTGGAATACCATCTGGTCAGCCTGGTTTCTCGCGTCAACTTCCTCTTTCTTCTTCTTGTCCTCAGCGGCAAATCTCTCAGCTTCCTTAACAGCCTTGTCTATATCCTCCTTGGACATGTTTGTAGAAGAAGTGATTGTAATATCCTGCTCCTTGCCTGTTCCGAGGTCCTTAGCTGAAACATGGACAATACCGTTCGCGTCGATATCGAATGTTACTTCAATCTGAGGAACTCCTCTCGGAGCCGGAGCGATACCGTCAAGACGGAACATACCGAGCTGCTTGTTGTCCTTCGCGAACTCTCTTTCACCCTGAAGAACGTTGATGTCAACAGCCGACTGATTGTCCGCGGCGGTTGAGAAAATCTGAGATTTCTTTGTAGGAATAGTTGTGTTTCTTTCAATGATCTTTGTGCATACGCCGCCCATTGTCTCAAGTCCGAGTGAAAGCGGTGTAACATCAAGAAGCAGAAGTCCGTCCTTGACGTCTCCGGCGAGAACACCCGCCTGATATGCGGCGCCCAAAGCTACGCACTCGTCCGGATTAATTCCCTTAAACGGCTCTTTGCCGATAAACTTCTTGACAGCCTCTACAACAGCCGGAATTCTTGACGAACCGCCGACCATAAGAACCTTGTTAAGATCAGCAGTTGTAAGTCCGCTGTCCGAAAGAGCCTGACGTACAGGTCCCATTGTCGACTCAACAAGGTCTGCGGTAAGCTCGTTGAACTTTGCCTGAGTAAGAGTCATATCGAGGTGCTTTGCACCGGTCGCGTCGGCAGTGATGAACGGGAGGTTGATTTGTGTGGAAGTTGTTGATGAAAGCTCAATTTTAGCCTTTTCAGCGGCTTCCTTAAGTCTCTGCATAGCCATCTTGTCGTTTGAAAGGTCAATTCCCTCAGACTTTTTAAACTCAGAGATAAGCCAGTCGATAATTCTCTGGTCGAAATCGTCTCCGCCGAGGTGGTTGTTTCCTGCCGTTGCCAAAACTTCGGTAACGCCGTCGCCCATCTCGATGATTGAAACGTCGAAAGTTCCTCCGCCGAGGTCGTAAACCATGACCTTCTGATCCTCTTCCTTGTCGATACCGTAAGAAAGCGCGGCGGCTGTCGGCTCGTTGATAATTCTTCTTACATTAAGTCCCGCAATCTGACCTGCGTCCTTTGTAGCCTGTCTCTGTGCGTCGGTAAAGTATGCAGGAACCGTGATAACGGCGTCTGTTACCTTTTCGCCGAGGTAAGCTTCAGCGTCAGCCTTGAGCTTCTGAAGAATCATAGCTGATATCTCCTGAGGAGTGTATTCCTTGCCGCCCATATGAGCCTTGTAGTCGCTTCCCATATGTCTCTTGATAGAAATAACAGTGTTGTCATAGTTAGTTACAGCCTGTCTTTTCGCAACCTGACCGACAAGTCTGTCGCCTGTTTTTGAAACTCCGACAACCGACGGAGTAGTTCTAGCGCCCTCGCTGTTAGGGATAACGACCGCTTCGCCGCCCTCCATAACCGCAACGCATGAGTTTGTTGTACCAAGGTCAATACCAATAATCTTTGACATAAAAATTATCTCCATTCTTTTAATATTTATTTTAAATAAAGTTTGAAATCAGCCGTTTAGCTACGGATTAGCCACCGATACCATTGCGTATCTTATAACCTTATCTCCCAGCTTATAGCCTTTCTGCAAAACCTGCGCCACCACGTTTTCTCCGAGGCTTTCGTCCGAAACCTGTGTGACCGCGTTTGCAATATCGGGGTTGAATTCCTCTCCCAAAGGGTTTAAAATCTCAACTCCGAGCTTTGCGAGCATATCCGAAAACTGCTTGAATATCATTTCAACTCCCTGTCTGTAGCTTTCTTCTGAAGTTTCGCTCGCAAGCGCTCGTTCAAAATTATCATAAACGGGAAGTATCTGTGAAATCGTGTTTGCCGCGGCGTCAGAGTAAATCTCAGCCTTTTCCTTGGCTGAACGCTTTCTGAAGTTATCATATTCGGCCATAAGCCTCAAATATCTGTCTTTTGTCTCATCAAGCTCTTTTTTCAGCTTTTCCTCTTCGCTTTCTTCCACGGGCTTTGCCTTTTCCGCGGTTTCGGAATTTTCATCTGTTTTTTTTATCTCCTCTTCTTTCTCGCTGTTTACGTTATTTATCTGTTCGTTTTCTTCCTCAGTTTTTTTATTTTCCATCGAATCCGTCCTCCTCATCTTCATAGTCGTCCGAAATCAAATCGGAGATTTTCTGAGTAAAATACTCCACATATGGGATAATCTTAGAATAATCAAGCCTCATCGGACCTATGATTCCGAGATGCCCCGCTGTTTTGCCTCCTTTTGAAAACGGAGAGGTTATTATACTTGAATTTCCGATAACAAAGCTGTCGGTTTCGTCAGAAAACATAACGTGAAGTCCCGAAAAGCTCTGGTCTAAAATTCGTTTCAGCTCCTCTTTGTTGTCAAGAAATCTTATAATTTCGTTTTGGTCAAAATCACGGCAGGTGAGCAGATTGCGCTCGCCCTCAACCACTACGCTCTGCTGAGCCATTTCCTTTGAAAGCTCGTAAATTCCCGTGACAAACGGCGACAGGGTTAAAAGATAGGTTCCCATTGCCGATTCGAGCTTTTTCAGCATTTCATCCGAAAGGCTGTCAATCGAAACGCCCTCAAGGTTTTCCCTCATGAAGTTTTCAAAAAACTCAAGCTGTTCCGACGAAAGGTCGAATTCAAGCCTGCACACTTTGTTTTTTATTGAACCCGACGATGTTATGAGCAAAAGCACATACATCCGCTTTCCTGTAGGAATCACCTCAACCTTTGTTATAACCGAAAATTTCGGAACTGAGGTTGAAACAACCGCCGCGCAGTTTGTAAGCTCGGCAAGCGCCGCCGACACCGACTGCACAAGACCCTCCTCTGTAAGGTCATCTGTTAAAATCATTCCGTCAAGCATCGCTTTTTCTTCTTTTGAAAGCGGGTTTGTCTTGACAAGTCTGTCAACGTACAAGCGGTAGCCGTTATATGTCGGGACACGCCCGGCTGATGTATGCGGCTGTTCAAGATATCCCTGCTTTTCAAGCTCTGCCATTTCGTTTCTTATCGTCGCCGAAGAGGTATTTACATATTTCATTATAGCTTTGGAGCCCACAGGCTCACCTGTAACTATATACTCGTCGACGACAGCCGACAGTATTTTTAGCTTTCGGTCGTCCAAAGCCCTCACCTCTTTAGCAGTTGATTTCATTGCGTGTTAGCACTCTATCCTCTTGAGTGCTAAATATAGTTTAATCCTTTTTTTTATGATTGTCAAGAGCAAGTTAAATATTTTTTTGACGAATTTTCACGTATTTAATCCAATAAAATTGTATAATTTAAATAAAAATCTCCGCCCCGTCAATAATAACGAAGCGGAGAAGTTTTATTTATTTTTTGACTGCTTAGTCGTTGCCGTAGAGCTTGGAAAGTCTTACGAGGTAGTCGTATCTTTCAGCGGCATTTGCGACAGCGGAACCGAACAGCTTTTCAGCTCTTTCGGGGTTCTGACGAGCGAGAGAGTTATAACGAACCTCGCCCATGATGAAGTCCTTATAATCTGCTGTAGGAGCCTTTGAATCGAGCTGGAACGGGTTCTTGCCCTCAGCCTTAAGTCTCGGGTCGAATCTGTAAAGGTGCCAGTATCCGGCCTCAACAGCCTTCTTCTCCTCTGTCTGAGCGATGGACATTCCGCCCTTGATACCGTGGTTGATACACGGAGCGTAGCCGATAATGAGTGACGGACCGTGATAAGACTCAGCCTCAGCGATAGCCTTAATGCACTGGTTGTAGTCGGCTCCCATAGCAACGTGAGCGACATAAACGTAGCCGTAGCTCATAGCGATGCCGGCAAGGTCCTTTTTCTTGACTTCCTTACCTGCCGCGGCAAACTGAGCGATAGCTCCTGTCGGGGTTGCCTTGGAGGACTGTCCTCCTGTATTTGAGTAAACCTCTGTATCGAATACGAAGATGTTTACGTCCTCGTTCTGCGCGATTACGTGGTCAAGACCGCTGAATCCGATATCATATGCCCAGCCGTCTCCTCCGAATACCCACATTGACTTCTTTCTGAGGAAGTCCTTATCCTTGAGGATATCCTTAGCGGCATCGCATCCGCAGTTTTCAAGAGCGGCTATAAGCTTGTCCGTTGCGGCGGAGTTAGCCTTGCCGTCGTCGATTGTTGAGAGATATCCCTCGATAGCGGCCTTAACGTCCTCGTTTGAAGCGTTCTTCTGAAGCTCGAGAACCTTGTTGATAGCTCTCTGACGGATTGTGTTCTGAGCAAGGAACATACCGTAGCCGTACTCAGCGTTGTCCTCAAAGAGCGAGTTAGCCCAAGCGGGACCCTTGCCCGCCTTATTTGTGGTGTAAGGAGTTGAAGGAGCCGAGCCGCCCCAGATTGACGAACAGCCTGTAGCGTTAGCGATATACATTCTGTCGCCGAAGAGCTGAGTTATAAGCTTAGCGTAAGGAGTTTCTCCGCAGCCTGCGCAAGCGCCCGAGAATTCGAGAAGCGGCTGTTTAAACTGCGAGCCCTTAACTGTTGTCTCCTTGAACTTTTCCAAAACCTCAGCCTTTTCGGGGAGCTTTACAGCATAGTTGAAGAGCTCCTGCTCAGCGAGCTGAGTTTCAAGCGGCATAAGCGAGAGAGCCTTATTGCCCTTCTTGCCCGGACATACGTTTACGCATGAGCCGCAGCCTGTACAGTCGAGAGCGGACATTGTCATTACAAAGTAGTATCCCGGCATT
Organism: uncultured Clostridia bacterium; assembly: GCA_944385905.1. Lineage (GTDB taxonomy): Bacteria > Bacillota > Clostridia > Oscillospirales > Ruminococcaceae > CALWZA01. The sequence continues at coordinate 21,897 of CALWZA010000020.1, read as the reverse complement.
CCCGTGCACGGCTTAGCCTTTTCCTTAGCGATAGCCGGAGCCGCGTTAAACTCGTCCTCTGTCATAACGCACGGACGGATAACCGCGTGAGGGCATACATATGAGCAGAAGTTGCACTGGATACAGTTGTCGCTGTTCCAAGACGGAACATCAACAGCGATGCCTCTCTTTTCAAACGCCGCCGAGCCCTGCGGGAATGTGCCGTCAGCCATGTTTACGAATGTGGAAACAGGGAGCTTGTCGCCCTGCTGAGCGTTGCACGGAATCTGGATATTGTTTACAAAGTCGATGAGAGTCTTGTTGTCGCCCTCAGCCTTAGGCATACCCATAGCTGTATCCTCGGCGTTTTTCCAAGCCTCGGGAACCTCAACCTTGACAATACCGTTGCATCCTGCGTCGATAGCGTCGTGGTTCATCTTGACGACAGCCTCGCCCTTCTTTGAGTAAGAAGCGGTAGCCGCGTCCTTCATATACTTAAGAGCGTCCTCGAGAGGAATGATGTTTGCGAGCTTGAAGAATGCTGACTGCAAAACGGTGTTGATTCTGTTGCCGAGACCGATTTTCTTTCCGATGTCGATACCGTCGATAGTATAGAAGTTGATATTGTTCTGAGCGATATATCTCTTAACCTGACCGGGGAGGTGCTTTTCAAGGCCTTCCATATCCCACTGGCAGTTGAGGAGGAATGTTCCGCCCGGCTTAACGTCCTGAACCATATCGTACTTTGTGATATAGGACTCGTTATGGCAGGCAACGAAGTCAGCCTGATTGATGAGGTAGGTGGACTTGATAGGCGTGTCTCCGAAACGGAGGTGTGAAATTGTTACGCCGCCCGATTTCTTTGAGTCATATGCGAAGTAAGCCTGAGCGTACTTGTCTGTATGGTCTCCGATAATCTTGATGGAGTTTTTATTAGCTCCGACAGTACCGTCCGAACCGAGACCCCAGAACTTGCAGGAGATTGTTCCCGAAGGCGCGGAGTCAAGCTTGCCCTCTGTCTCAAGAGAGAGGTAAGTTACGTCGTCGTTGATGCCGATTGTAAAGCGCGGCTTGTAGCTTGCGCTGCCCGGAACGTTTACATAAACAGCCTTGATCTGATCGGGAGTTGTGTCCTTTGAGCCGAGACCGTAGCGTCCCGAAGAAATAGTAACGCCGTCAAACTTGCTGCCCTTAAGAGCGCATACTACGTCGAGATAGAGAGGTTCGCCGAGCGAGCCCGGTTCCTTTGTTCTGTCAAGAACAGCGATATGCTTTACTGTATCAGGAATAGCCTCAATAAGCTTTTCGGCAACGAAAGGTCTGTAAAGACGAACCTTTACAAGTCCGAGCTTTGTTCCCTCGTTCTTGTTGAGGTAGTCAATTGTTTCCTCGATAGTGTCGCAGACAGATCCCATCGCGATGATGATTCTGTCAGCGTCGGGAGCTCCGTAGTAGTTAAACAGCTTATAGTCCGTGCCTATCTTCTCGTTGACTGTATTCATATACTCCTCAACAACAGAAGGAATGTTGTTGTAGTATGTGTTGCAGGCCTCACGAGCCTGGAAGAAAATATCAGGGTTCTGGGCGGAACCGCGGAGAACCGGGTGCTCAGGGTTGATAGCTCTGTTTCTGAATTCCTCAATGGCTTTCATGTCAACCATTGAAGCGACTGTTTCCTTATCCCATGTCTCAATCTTCTGAATCTCATGAGATGTTCTGAATCCGTCGAAGAAGTGAATGAAAGGTACTCTTCCCTTGATTGTTGAAAGGTGAGCAACCGTTCCGAGGTCCATAACCTCCTGAGGGTTTGTCGAGCAGAGCATCGCAAATCCTGTCTGACGGCATGCGTAAATATCCGAATGGTCGCCGAAAATGTTAAGTGCATGGGAAGCAACGCAGCGCGCTGAAACGTGAATTACGCACGGAAGAAGCTCTCCGGCGATCTTGTACATGTTCGGGATCATAAGAAGAAGTCCCTGTGATGCTGTATAGGTTGTGGTAAGAGCTCCTGCCGAAAGCGAGCCGTGAACTGTTCCCGCAGCTCCCGCCTCAGACTGCATTTCAGCAACTTTTACAGGCTGACCGAAAATATTTGTCTGTCCTTTTGCCGACCATGTGTCGGTAACCTCCGCCATAACAGAGGAAGGGGTGATGGGGTAGATAGCAGCAACTTCCGTAAACGGGTATGCCGCCCAAGCAGCCGCGTTGTTGCCATCCATGGTTTTCATTTTTCTTGCCATGTTATTTTTCCTCCTCGAAAATTGAGTGTTATGCCAATAATCATAACTTCAACTATGTATTTTATCACCATTTTTTCGTTTTGTAAATAGCGCTTAGCGGTTTTTTCTCAGGCTTTACCTTATGTTCACAATTTGTTTGATATTTATTTAACAATTGCGCCGGGACGGTTTTTTACAAAAAAAGAGCAGAGCCCTACGCTCTGCAAATAAAATGATGTAAAAGTAAAGTAAAGAACAAAAGAAAGGAGACAAAAAACGGATGTTATAAGCAAATTAATGTCAACAAATTATAACATCTCATTAGTATTATATAACTTTTATTCAAGTATGTCAACCGATATTTTTAACGATTGATGATATATTTTTTATTTTCGGATATTTGAACATATTTTATAACGTTTTTTTGACAGTGTCGCCAACAGCAACAGAAAAGGAAGCCGTTTCGCTCCCGATCCGGCTTATGCAAACCCGTTCAAAAAACGAGTCGGGGGCAGGGATTAATCCTTGATGAATCCCGGATTATTCCTTACGGCCCCCTTTTCTGCTGCCGTTATCAGGCAGCACTGACCCTATCAGCTTTCCACAAGCTTGTTGCTCTTGAAAAAGAGCGATACGCACCAGACTGCCGAAAGAGCGATAACAGTGTAAATGATTCTTGAAATAATCGAACCCGAACCTCCGAAAAGAAACGCAACAAGGTCAAATCCGAAAATTCCGACAAGTCCCCAGTTAAGGCCTCCCACTATCGCGAGAAAAAGCGCAATTCTGTCTATCATATAAACACCTCCGTTTATAATTGTTCGTTTATAAAAATATTTATGCTTATCTTAATAATTTCTCTGTCGCAAATATTATTGACCGCGGTTGAATTTTTATGCATTTGTGTTAAAATAAATTTTATGAAAATTTTTAAGGACGGTTAAATTATGACTCTTTTCAACATAGTTATTTCTCTTGCGGCGTTAATTATACTTCTTTACTCGATTTTATATACATTTAATTATTTAAAAAAATCAAAAGGCCGGGCGGGTGAAAAAAAGACTTTTTTTATTCTTAATCTCATTGCGAAAAAGCGCGGCGGTAAACTTCTAACATCGGTTTATCTCCCTCTTTACCGCACTCTTACCGAAATAGACGCAATTTACATAGATAAAAGAGGTATAGTTGTATGCGAAATAAAAAACATAAGCGGAACACTTTCGGGGAATATTTCTGACAGAGAACTTATTCATGTCTGCAAAAACAAAACGCACAAAATGTACAATCCCGGTTTTCAAAACTCCGCTCACTGCGCGAATGTCGTTCATCACCTCAAAAAAGGCGGCTTTAACGGCGTGCCTGTATATTCGGCAGTGATTATGGCAAACCAAGATATCAGACTTGCTTTAAACGGAAAGCAGGGGAAAACCGGCGGTTTTCTCTTTATTGAGCAGATTCCCGCCGCCGTAAGCCGACTGCCCTTGCCGCGAAAAAATGCAGATGTAAATTCAATTTACAGATATTTAAAATCAGTCAGATCTAAAAATCCTTTTAAAAAACTGATTCATGACTTAAAACCGTCTTTTAAGGGCTATAATAATGTATGATATTTTACGAGCTGTTTTGGTAAGTCCGCATAAAAATTTTTGAACTTGTCTATCCAAAATTTGCTTGACTTTAATTTTAAGTTGTTTTATAATGTTGTTAAGTGCTTAATATTAAATCTCTTAACTATTAAAATGGGAGGAGGAAGATTATCTATGCCGGACAAATATGAGCTGATGAAAAAACTTCTCCACGCAATGTTTCGGTTTAAAAAGGTCAGAGTCGAGCTTCCGCCTGACGGAAATATTCACATAAGCGAAATAATCGCCATGCAAAGAATTAACGATACCAAGGACGGAAATATCTTTGAGCCTTCATCTGTGGCCAATGAAATGCACGTTTCAAAAGCGGCGGTTTCACAAACTATTTCGTCCCTCGAAAACAAGGGATATATTACAAGACAGATAGGAAAAAGCGACAAAAGACGGTTTGAAATCATGCTGACGGCCAAAGGAAAAAGGCTTGTTGAAATTATGGATTCTCACGTTGAACGCCAATTTACCGAAATAATCGAAAAATTCGGAAAAGACAATACTTTAGAGCTCATACGGCTTATAAACGAATTTTCCGATATCGCGGAAAACGTTCACGCAGACATAACTCTCAAAGAACTGGAGGAAATTTGAAGCTTATGATAAAGCTCAGAAAGTATTTAAAACCTTTTTTCGCGGGGATACTCGCCGCAATCGCACTTCTTTTCGTTCAGGCGTTCTGCGACCTTTCTCTGCCGAACTATATGTCTGATATAGTTAATGTCGGCATTCAGCAAAAAGGAATAGAATCGGGCGCTCCGGAGGCTGTTTCCGCCGACGGCTTTGAGTTTGCCCAAATCTTTATGAACGACAGACAAAAAGCTTTGCTTTCGGACTCATACACCCTTGTATCAGCTACGGATACCGACCCAAGCGGCAAGCTTTATTCGGAAACCTACAAAAGCATAGGTGAAAACGGCGCGTATATTTTAAATTCGGGTCTTTCGGACGAAACCATTTCGGAAATTGAAAACGCTTTCGGAACCGCTACCCTCGCGCTTATAAACGTTATGCAAAGTGATGAGTTCGGCTCAGCTATGTCTCAGAACGGCGGTCAGTCCTCCCCGGACGGCTCGATGAGCCTTGAGGATGTAGACGTCGCTCAGATGTACGCGATGAAAGATTTCATATTGTCAATGCCATCGGAAGTTATTGAAAACGCGATAGCTGACGCGGCAAACAATTCGTCTCTCGCCTCACAGTGCGCTATAACAATCACAGGCGCATTTTACACCGAGCTCGGCGTTGACATGGGCGCGTATGAGATGAATTATATTGTCAAAATAGGCGCAGTAATGCTTTTGATAGCGCTTATCGGCGGAGTTTCAACCGTTATGGTAAACTTCATTTCGACAAGAATCGGAACCGCTCTCGCCAGAAATCTCAGGAAAGAAATTTTCTCAAAAGTAGCTGGATTTTCAAATTCAGAGTTTGACAAGTTCTCAACAGCTTCGCTGGTAACCCGTTCGACCAACGACGTTATGCAGATTCAGGTTCTTTTGACAATGGGAATCAGAATGATGTTTTACGCCCCGATTATGGGTATAGGCGGAATAATAATGGCTGTAAACAAATCACTTTCCATGAGCTGGATAATAGCTATAGCGGTTGTTTCAATCGTCGGTTTGATGCTTGTCATATTCTCGGTAACACTGCCTAAATTCAAATCCATGCAAAAACTGGTTGACAGACTCAACCTCGTCGCAAGAGAAACTCTCAACGGCTTGATGGTCGTTAGGGCTTTCGGCAGAGAGGATTTTGAGAAAAACCGCTTTAACAAGGCAAACGACAACCTGACGGATACCAACCTTTTCGTAAGCAGAGTCATGGCTGTTATGATGCCCGCTATGACGCTTATCATGAACGGCCTTAGCATTCTGATAATCTGGGTCGGCGCAAAGTATATAGACCGCTCGGCTCTTCAGGTCGGAGATATGATGGCTTATATGCAGTATGCGATGCATGTTGTAATGAGCTTTATGTTTATTTCAATGATATTCATTTTCGTCCCCCGCGCTTCTGTTGCCGCCGGAAGAATTTATGATGTGCTTTCAACAGAACCGAAAATCACAAATCCCGAAAGCCCGGCAGAATTTGTTCCTTCTAAAAAGGGTCTTGTCGAAATAAAAAACGTAAGCTTCAAATATGACGGCGCAGACGGCTACGCTCTTGAAAACATTAACTTCACCGCGAAGCCCGGACAAACAACCGCGATAATCGGTGCTACAGGTTCGGGAAAATCAACCCTTATCAGCCTTATCCCGAGGTTTTATGACGCGACCGAAGGTGAGGTTTTGGTAAACGGCGTGAACGTCCGTGACGTAAATATGAAGGAACTTCGCTCAAAAATCGGATACGTTCCGCAAAAAAGCGTGCTTATGACTGGTAATATCGCTACAAATATCGCATACGGCGACGACAATATTTCTGAAGAACAAATTAAAACCGCCGCCAAAGTCGCTCAGGCTGAAAGCTTTATAAACGAAAAGCCGGAAGGCTATGAATATGAAATAGCACAGGGAGGTTCAAACGTTTCGGGCGGTCAGAGACAGCGCCTTGCCATTGCCAGAGCTTTGGCTATTAATCCTGATATATTTATTTTTGACGACAGCTTTTCGGCTCTCGATTTTAAAACAGACGCCGCTCTTCGTGCGGCTCTGCGCCAGCATACTGCTGACGGCACGGTCATAATCGTAGCTCAGCGTGTCAGCACAATTATGAACGCCGACAGAATTTATGTCATAGACAACGGCAGAATTGTAGGAGAGGGCACCCACAAGGAGCTTCTTAAAAACTGCAGAGAGTATTATGAAATAGCTTCCAGCCAGCTTTCGCAGAGCGAGCTTTAAAAGCTTTTAACACTATTTTGAGCGAGAGGAATGATTTATAAATATGAGCAGCACACCTAAAACAAAATTCTCTTCCGCCAATTCACCGAAAAGGCACGGACCGGGCGGTCCTATGGGAGGTCCCGGACCTATGGGCGGAATGCCGGGCGAAAAGGCTAAAAACTTTAAAGGCACTATACAAAAGCTTCTTCAGTATATAGGAAACTTTAAATTCGCGATTCTCGCCGTTATGCTTTTCGCGGCGGCTTCAACTATTTTTTCAATTGTCGGGCCTAAAATTCTCGGTCAGGCTACCACAGAGCTCTTCAACGGAATAACAAGCAAAATCACCGGAGCCTCATCAGGAGTGGATTTCGGGAAAATAGCGCAGATTCTTTTGTGGCTTATCGGCCTTTACGGCGTCAGCGCTCTTTTCCAGTTTTTGCAGGGATATATTATGGCGGGAGTTTCAAACAGAATAACCTGGAAAATGAGAAAGGATATAGACGAAAAAATTCACAAGCTTCCGTTTTCATATTACGACAAGGTTTCAAACGGCGAGGTAATGTCCAGAATCACAAACGATGTCGACACGATAAACCAAAACCTCAGCCAGAGCATCACTCAGATTATCACATCAATTACCAGCCTTATAGGTATCCTTATAATGATGCTTTCAATAAGCTTTTGGATGACTCTTGTAGCTTTGCTGTCTTTGCCTGTTTCCCTGTTTTTCATAAGCAAAGTCGTAAAAAAATCACAGAAGCACTTTGTCGGACAGCAGGAATATTTAGGCGAGGTAAACGGACTTGTCGAGGAAAATTACAGCTGTCATCTTGTTGTTACGGCGTTTAACGGTCAGGAAAAGTCAATAGAGGAATTTTCAAGAGCCAACGACGCTCTGTATGAATCGGCATGGAAGGCTAACTTCCTTTCCGGACTGATGATGCCTATTATGAACATTATCGGAAACATAGGCTATGTTATTATCTGCGTTTTGGGCGGAGCACTTGCCGTAAGCGGTAAAATAACAGTCGGAAATATTCAGGCGTTCGTTCAGTATATGAGACAGTTTAACCAGCCGATTACCCAGCTTTCTCAGATTTCAAACGTCATGCAGCAGACGGTTGCCGCCGCTGAAAGAGTTTTTGAGTTTATAAACGAAGAGGAAGAGGTTCCTGATTCTCCGCTTGCCCTTACCGTAAACAGAACCGACAAACCCGACACCGAAACATGCGTATCAATAAAAGGCGACGTTATGTTCGCTCATGTTCATTTCGGATACAATCCCGATAAAATCATTATTAACGACTTTAACGCTATTATCGAAAGCGGAAAGAAAATAGCTATTGTAGGTCCTACCGGAGCGGGAAAAACAACTATGGTTAAGCTTCTGATGCGCTTTTACGACGTTACCGACGGCGCAATCCTGGTCGACGGCTATGACGTGAGGGACTTTAAGCGTGAAGAGCTTCGCTCTCTTTTCGGAATGGTTCTTCAGGACACTTGGCTTTACAACGGAACCATTGCCGACAATATCCGCTACGGAAGGCTTGACGCAACCGACGAGGAGGTTAAAGCCGCGGCGGCGGTCGCTCAGGCAGACCACTTTATTCAGACTCTGCCCGACGGCTACAATATGGTTTTAAACGAAGAGGCAAGCAATGTTTCTCAGGGTCAAAAACAGCTTCTGACTATTGCCAGAACTGTTTTGGCTGACCCGAAAATCCTCATTCTTGACGAAGCTACAAGCTCGGTTGACACCAGAACGGAAATCCTGATTCAAAAGGCTATGGATAACCTTATGAAGGGACGAACCAGCTTTATCATCGCCCACCGTCTTTCAACTATCAAAAACGCCGACATGATTCTTGTCATGAACAACGGAGATATCGTTGAAAAAGGCTCTCACGACGAGCTTATGGCTCAAAACGGCTTCTACGCCAAGCTTTATAACTCGCAGTTTTCAAACGGCTCGGACGACGTCGCCTGATTTCTCAAAACTTAAATGCTTTAAGGACTTCGTGCAGGACGCACAGAGTCCTTTTATTTTTAATGTAATTTTCAGTCAGCTCTTGCGGTTTTTATTCATGTGTGATAATATATATATGTATATTCTGTTTCCCGAAAGGAGAGCTTGATTTGATATATACCGACATGATTTTTATTTTCGCCTTCCTGCCGATATGCGTCGCTCTAACATTTTCCCGCTCGGAAACAAGCTTTAAAAACTTTGTTTTGATAATAGGCTCGCTGCTGTTTTTTTGGTGGGGAAGACCCCTGTCCGTTTTGCTGATATTCTTGACCTGCGTGTGCGATTTTATCATCGCCCTGCTCTGTCAAAAAGTAAAGTCAAAAACGTTAAAGTTCACTCTGCTCGCCGCTGACGCAGCGGTAAACCTTTTGGGTATCGCAGTGTCCGCGCTGTATTATTCCGCTCTTGACACCGTAATGTTTGACACGCCCATAAAGCTGATGGTTTCTTTCGGGCTTTTGTTTTATTTTTTGCGAGGATTTTTATATGTCAGAGACATTTGCTTTTCAGATATAAAAGCTGAAACCAACCCTCTTGTTTTTCTCGCATATATGACATCGTTTACTGCCGTTCTCGGAGCGCCGTTCGGAGATTTTGAAGAAGTCCGCGAAAAATTCGCAAAGCGTGGATTTTCTCTTTCAACAATAAGCGAAGGGCTTGTTTCGTTCGTTTTCGGGCTTTTTGAAATCGTTATTATTGTTCCTGAAATTTCAAAAGCAAAGCTTTCGTTTATAAACGGCGGTGTTTTTACATTTTTGGGAAGCGTTTTTTCGCTTTTTCTCTTCGCACTCGAATTTTTTACGGTTTTATCAGGCTTTACTTTAATGTCAAAGGGAATGTCAAAAATTTTAGGTATATGCCCGCCGTCTCTTTATAATTTTTATGTAAAAGTCAGACCCAGAAAATCCGTATGCGCCGCCGCTTCAGACATTGCCTTGCCCGCATACAGAGTCATCTCCCCTTTGCTTGAATTTAACATCAATAAAACCGGTATATTTTTTCCGTGCGCTGTGTGCGGGCTTCTTGCCGTTTTGGCGGCGATAACCTACGCGCTTGCTTTTTACTGGATTTCCTTTGTGCTTTTGCTTGCGCTTTTCGGTTATGCCGAAAAAACGGTTTTGCGAAAATTCTTTGAGAAATTTCCGCTTGCGAACTGGTTTTACACTTTTGCCGCGTTTTTAATATCGTTTGTCACTCTCTGCTTTCCGAACACCTACTATATCGGTCAGTGGATTGCGGGATTTTCGTTTGCAAACGGCTTTGTGTCCGAAAGTCAGCTTTCGGCATTGACTCAAAGCTCTGCGGCCGCGGCTGTTTCGGTTCTCGCCGTATCTCCCGCTTTTGGACTAATATCCCAAAAGCTTGAAAAAACCGCCGACAAAGACCTGTCCGCATACGGAATTTTCAGGGTTTCAAGGACGGTCATCTGCGTTATTCTTCTCGTTTTAAGCGTTTCAGCCCTCGCCAAGGGAATTTAAATATAAAAAATCTACTGAAAGGAGACTCCGAAGGGGAGTTATAAGTGGCTTGTTATGGCAAAAAACTCTAAAAACAATATGTCTGCTTATCAGCAGGAAATCGACTCGTATATAAACCTTCAAAAAACATCCCCAAAACACGAAAAGCCTGAAACCGACGTCTTTTTGTCCGGTCTTTCAAAAGAGGCGCGTTCCGGCGCTTATGACTTTCTCGACTTTGCTGTAATCGCAAGCATTGTGCTTATTCTCGGTATCTCTTTTCTGGTTATAAAAAGAGACTCCGACACAGTCGCTCCGAAAATTACTGTCCAAAAAATCATATCGGGCGAATATCTTCGCGACGTTTCAAAATATTACAGCGAAACCCTGCCGCTTAAAAGCGAGCTTGCCATGCTCGGCAATTTTTTTGACGGATTTGAAGCTGTCGATTTCGGCTTCGGCAAAAAAGACAGCTATTCCCCGACTCCTCCGGCTTCGACCTCCGCCTCTACTTCGGCGACGACGACCGTTTCAGAAACCACCGCAACCGTAACCTCATCCGAAATCCCGACCGAAACCGAGATCCCCGAGACATTTATTATGTACGCAACCGCTTCGGTAAACGTCAGAATAGGAGAAGGTCCCGAATTTCCTATAATCGGCTATTTATCAAGAGGAGACGAGGTTGAGGTTGTTGAAAATCTGCCGAGCGGATGGTCGAAAATTCTTTACCGGGGAGACGAGGCGTATGTATCGACTGAATACCTTTCGGACGAACCGGCATCAACTCAGGCTCCTGTATGGACAACAGCTGATACAGAGCCGACTGAGGAGGAAACCTCTTTGCCTGAGGACACGTCGTCTGATATTTCAGAGGACACCTCCGATTCCTCACAGGATGAAACCGAAGTCTCTGAAGATACCACTGTTTCTCAAACTGAGCAGACGACAACAACCACTACCGTTCAGATTATAACCCGTCCTACGACAACAGAATCGGCTATACCCGCCGTGACGGAGCCTCCTGTTCCGTTTGAATCCGAGCAGCCGATAATAACAGAATCGCAACAGGCTTTAGAGGATTAGAAAGGAAACCGAGCAGTCATGCCCAAAACAAGCGGATTTATATATTCCGACAGCAACAAGCGATACCATACTTTTGACTACTATCTGAAAAAGCGTTTCGGCAGAAAAGTCGCCAAAGCCCCGCTTAACGCCGGCTTTACATGCCCAAACCGTGACGGAACAAAGGGGATAGGGGGCTGCACATACTGTTCGGAGCTTTTAAGCGGAGATTTCGGAGGCAACCCTCACGAAAGCATCTTCTCTCAGCTTGATTATGTCCGCTCGGTTATGGAAAGAAAGTGGGGAAATGTCGGGCTTATCGCATACTTTCAGGCAGGCACGAACACCTACGGCGATGTCGGACGTCTGCGTAAGCTTTTCTTTTCGGTGCTTTCTTATCCGGGCGTTGTGGGGGTGAGTGTATCAACACGCCCCGACTGTATCAATGACGAAATAGCCGATATGCTCGGAGAGCTTGACAAGCAGACCTATCTGACAGTTGAACTCGGTCTTCAGACCGTTTTTGACGAAACTGCAAAGCGCATAAACCGCTGTCACACCTTTAAGGATTTTTTAACAGGCTATGAAATGCTTAAAAATCGGGGTATAAACGTTTGCGTGCATATAATTGACGGACTGCCCTATGAAACTCACGACATGATGGTTGAAACCGCAAGGCGTGTCGGTGAGCTTAACCCTCATGAAATAAAAATACACATTCTGAACGTTTTGAAAGGCACTAAAATCGCCGAGGAATTTAACAGAGGCGATTTCACTTTGCCTGAGCTTTCGGAATATGTTCAGACTGTCTGCGACCAGCTTGAGGTTATCCCTCCGCAAACCGTTATAGGCAGGCTTACAGGCGACGGCGACCGCTCTAAGCTTATCGCTCCGATGTGGACTGTCAAAAAAACAATTGTGCTAAACGAAATAGACAAGGAGCTTGCCCGCAGAAATACTTTTCAGGGGAACAGACTTTAAGCCCTTAATACTGCAAAAAAGCAGACATACGACAAATTCGTATGTCTGCTTTAACTATTTATTCGCAGCTGTTTTTAGCCGGTATTACTCAAATCTCATAACGAGAGTAATAGTATTAAGGTCATCATGACAAACAGGCTTGCTCCATGTGTTTGTCTTTACCCCGACACCCGACTGATTTCTCGCGTATTTCAAAATTTCCTGCATAAGCGGCGAAGCGCTCGCGTTAAGTTCCTCCTTGACCTGGCTGTAAACCGACGCTGAAGAGCATTTAAGATATACATATGCCGAACCGTTCCTTGCAGAAGTGACGGCTCCCGATTTAAGAAGTGAAATCGCCTCGTCGTAAGAGGTAGCATATCTGTCGTTTACCCTATGCCAGTTATAAGACGTAGACGTTGCGGACGGCATTGAGAAAAACGGCTGAGCGTATACTCTTGCGTGACCGTTTGAAATTTCACTGTCTGTTATTAGGAAGTAGTCATAGGAAATATACTTCGGGTCGGATCTTCCTGTCGGGTCATCCCATGTCGGGTCAACGTTATACCAAGTTCCGTCCAGTTTAACCTTTACCCAGTAGTGTTTTGCCTGATCGCCGATACCGGTTACAAATACAGTGTCGAGTCCCGATTTTGAAAGCAGATAAAACATTGCCTTGCCATAGCCGAAGCAGGTTGCTCTCTTGTCAACGATTGCTCCGTAAGTTGACGACGGAGATACTCCGTCAGCGTCATACTGTGTTCCGAGAATCAGATAATCGTGAAGATATTTTGCTTTTTGATAATCGCTCATTCCGGCTGTCGCGTCAATCGCCTTATTGGCGTATGAACGAAGCGCTGAGACTCTTTCCGCCTCATGAGAAGCCGTGTTTCTGTATGAAAGCTTAACGCTTATAAGCTTTCCTCCTGAATATGTCGGAGTATATGAGTTTACAACATGGCTGTATTCGATACAGCTGTTAAAGATGAAATCCATAAAGTCATAGGTTTCTTCCTCGCCGACATATCCTGTAACATACGCTATTGAGCTGCAAGCTCTGATTGCCGACATTACCTCGTCATAAGCTCTTCTCTTTTCAGAATCGAGGAGACTTCTTATGTATGTAAGTCCGTTTTCCTCGGCATAAGCGGTTGAAACCTCATAATCGCCGTAGTTTCCGCTTATAATCTGATTGCCGTCATTGTCGCTGTTGCCCGGGTCGATTGAAATATCTTCATCGTCGTCCTCAACAGTGATGTTGTCCTCACCGGAAGTTGTGGTCACTGCAGGCTTTGTATCTGTTAGATACTTGTCACTGATATATCCTGTAGCCCCGTTAAACACTACTCTATACCAGCCTGTGGAAGCCTGTCCGTTTACTGTTACCGCTTCTCCTGTATTAAGACCTCCGATGCGGTCATAGTCAACAGACGGACCTTTCCTTACGTTTACCGAAAGGGAAGCATACATGGTTTTCGGTGTTATTCCCTCAACGGTAAAGCTTTCGGAAGTGGCGGTTGTTGTTTCCGAAACAGTTTCGGTGGTTGTAACAGTTGTCGCTGAAGTAGTTTCCGAAGTGGTTGTTTTAATCTCCGGAGCAGATGTGATTTCAGGAACTGTTGTTGTAGCCGAAGTAGTTGTCGGAGTTGTCGCCGTTTCATCTTCTATTTCCTTTCCGCATCCGGCAAAAGCTGATGCAAGCATTAACGCCGAAAGGAAAACCGCAAGAAGCTTTGATTTGGTTTTCATATTCTGTCACTCTCCTTGAATGTAAATAATATCATTCTTCGTATTTTACAGTTATTGTTATAATTCTGGGCCCGTCTTTTGTAACCTTGCCCCAGCTTCCGGTTTTAATTGCGGCGCCTGTTTGCTCCTTGGCGTCTTTGAGTATGTACTGATAGTCAAGGTCTGTAAACAAGCTTTCGCAAACCTCGCTGTAAACCTCGTCGGTAGCGCATCTCAGATAAACATATCTTTTTCCGTTCTGTGCGGCTTCAATTGTCTGTTTTTCAAGAATATCCATTGCCTCGTCATAGGTTGTGGCGTAATAGCCCTCCATAATGTGGAAATTAAGATCCATGCTGTCCGCGACAGGGGTCTCAAAATACGGGCTTACATACGCCTGCTTATGGTCTAAAAGCAGCGTTTCTCGGTCGATAAGAAAATAGTCATATCCCACATACTCCTTATCCTCTTTTCCTGCAGGGTCATCCCATGTCGGGTCAAGATAATACCAGTGTCCGTCGTCGCACAAAACGAGATTCCATTTGTGTGTTACCGCCTCGGAATCTCCTACTCCGGTCTCATAAAGGGTTTCAAAGCCGGCGTTTGCCAGCAAAAGCTGCATTGCGTCAGCATAGCCCTGGCAGGTAGCCCTTTTGTCAACAAGCGCGCCGTAAGCGGTAAACGGAGCGACACCCTCGCTGTTTTCATCGTAAGTGCAGTTTAAAATCAGATATTCGTATAAATATTTTATCTTTTCATAGTTCGAACCATCGGGCATTCCGGCGATTATTTTATCTATCTCGTCAAAAAGAGCCTGATTGCGGGCTTGAGCTTCCTCAGCTGAATCTACTGTATAGTTTAGCGCTATTCCCGAAATATAGTTGTCTGAGTCGTAATAAAGCTTGTACTTGTTGCTCACATAGCCGTAAGCTGTAGTGCAGTTTGAAACCAAGTCAAGAAATTTAAGATAGTCATCTCTCGGAACTCCGGGTGTCAGCGAAATATATGAGCGGAAATTCATTATAGCGTTCATGACTTCGGTAAACTGAGTTTTTACGCTCTCATCAAGCCTCTCATATATATATTCGAGACCGTTGTCCTCAACAAACTGCGTAGAAAGCTCAACAGCCGGATTCTCTGAGTCTTGCTGAGCTGTTGATCCCGGTGTTCCTCCTGACGGCAGCGTTGCGTCAGAATTGTCATCCACTGTCTTTCCGCATCCGGCTAAAGCAAGCGACGCCGCGAGAAAAAGGGCAGTCAGCTTCTTAGCTAAGTTATTTTTCATTATTTTAACCGTTCCTTTCTTTTTAAAATAGTTTTGTCTTTACTTTAAACTATATTAAATATCATAACCTTTTTTACATTCCGTGTCAATAACAAAGCGGTTACAATCCTTAAATTTTTTATAAATTGCCGAGGAAATAAATACCATAGTCAGAAAATTAGTAAAAACCTTTTTTTGCTGTTGATTTAAAAGAAAAAAAGTTGTAAAATGGTTTATAAGAACGGATTGACTTTGAAATTTTATGGAGAATGGCATATGATATTTATTTCTAATAAAAACAAGCGGCGGCTTGCGTTTATTGCCCTTACAGCCATCATCGCTCTGATGGCGGCAGGCTGTTCAAACACTATCGGCAACCCTGCGCTACAAACAAACGCCGCGCCCGAAAAAAGTCCTTATCCTGTTAGTATTCAGGATGAAACCTTTGATTCGGCTCCTCAAACCTGCGCGTCGCTGTCCCCGGCGATAACCGAAATCATGTTTGATATGGGCTACGGTGACAAGATTACCGGCAGATCCGATTACGACGAGTATCCCGAGCAGATATTGTCTCTTCCGTCTGTGGGAAGCCCCGCAAACCCCGATATAAATGCGATTAAGATGCTTTCGCCGGAGCTTTTGATTACTCAGTCCCCGATTGCCGCAACAGACGTCATCGCGCTTGAAGCCTCGGGAACAAGAGTTTTATACATACCCGTCCCGTCCACCTACACCGAGCTTTGCGAGGTATATTATAAGCTCGCGATGATATTTTCGGGAAAAATCGAAGCGCCCGATGTTATATCCTCAGCTTTGACTTCGCTTGATTCCGCAATGACGGAGGCATCAAAGGCTGAAATTAACGAGCGTTTTGTCTGCGTTCTTTCCGAGGATATGCTTACAGCCGGAAGGGACACTCTGATATCGGATATGCTGACTGTTTTCGGGCAAAACATAGCTTCGGCAGGGTTTGACACCCCTATTGAGGAGATAACCTCCGCCGCTCCGACTGTAATATTCATCGCAAAGGGGATTGACCCCGAGAATTTGCCGGACGAGTTTAAGGAAACCGACGCCTTTAAGAGCGGAAAAATTATTGAAATAGACTATTCTCTTTTTGAAAGACCGACGGCAAGACTTGAAACAGTCATAAGAGAGCTGACGGAAAAGCTCTCGGCGGACCCACAACAGTAATAGTTAAAATCCAAACGGACGTACTGCTTTTGCCGGTACGCCCGTTTTTAAATCATCTGTTTTCTGAGCTGTTCTATCAGCTTTTTTTCACGCCTTGAGACCTGAACCTGAGTCATGCCGAGCTTCTGCGCCGTCTGAGACTGGGTTTTGTCAAGAAAATATCTCAGATATATAAGTCTTCTGTCCTGCGCGCTCAGCTCCGAAATCGCCTGCCTGAGGGTAAGGCTGTCGGCAATTTCGCAGTCGGGAGCCTCGACGGGAATATCAAGCTGACCGCCGTCTCCGTCCTCATAGCTTTCGGTAAGGCTTATAAGCGGCAGGCTGATGTTAAGCCCCTCGATGACCGCTTCGCTGTCAAAGCCTGTCATTTGACAAAGCTCCTCGACTGTGGGCTCTCGTCCTTCCGAATGAATGAACCGTTCTCTGTACCTTGAAATCTTAAGCGAAAGCTCCTTTACGCTTCTTGACGCCTTAACCGCGCCGCCGTCACGGAAAAGCCGCTTTATTTCCCCTAAAATAACCGGAACGGCATATGTCGAAAACCTGACTCCTCTGTCCGTATCAAAGCTTTTTGAAGCCTTTACAAGACCTATGCACCCCGCCGAATACAGGTCGTCATACTCTATTCCTCTGCCGCGGAACCTGTTTGCGCAAAGATGTACAAGTCCGAGGTTGTCCTCGGGAAGAGAAGACGCCTGCTCTTCTCCCTCGGCCAGCAGTTTAGCAGCTTGCTGTGGCATTTATATAACCAATCCTTTACACGATTTTTTCATTGCTGTTTGACGTGCGTGATTTTGAAAAGTATGTTTTCGGATGAATTTTCTTTGTGAGAGTTACAGTGGTGCCTTTTCCGACTTTTGATTTAACGTCTATTGTATCCATAAAGCTTTCCATAACGGCAAAGCCGAGTCCCGCCCTTTCCTCCTCCGGAGCGGTAGTATAAAGCGGCTCCATCGCTTTTTTAATGTCCTCAATGCCGCACCCCGAATCCTTTATGCGTATATATACCGTGCTGTTTTCCAAGAGCTTAACATATATTTCGATTTTACCGATTGTATCTCGGTAAGCATGCACTATCGCGTTTGTAACCGCCTCGGAAACGGCGGTTTTAATATCCGAAAGCTCGTCTATCGCAGGGTTGAGCTGAGCTGTAAATCCGCTGACCGCAAGCCTAGCGAAGCTTTCGTTTTCGGAAACGCTGAGCAGGGTAAGGCGCATTTCATTAAGTACTTTGTTTGTTTTCATTTTCTGTCATTCCTTTCGGGTCGCTGTTTTCTGGATTCCTGTTCGCCTTTTCGGTTATTTTTACAAGCCTGTTCAGTCCCGCGATTGTCATAACACGTTTTATCGGAGGCGGGGGATTTAAGACCCTGACAACTCCTCCCTTTTCGCTCATGAGCTTATATCTTCCCATTACAAGCCCGATGCCCGAGCTGTCCATAAAACTGACTTTTGCGAAATCAAGCTCAAGCTCTTTCGGCTTTTCCTTCTCAATTCTCATATCTATCTCGGTGCGTATACTTGACGCGGTGTGGTGGTCTATCTCTCCAAAAATAAACGCGGTAAGGATTTGCTTGTCATCATCCTTTATCAGTTCAACGCCCATTTCTGCACTTCCTTTCAAATTGCTTGTCCTCAAATAAAAAATAACAGCTTTCAACAAAGAAAAATGTCAAAAGCTGTTATGAGAATATTCGGTCTTTATTTAGAATTTTTTGAATTTGATTGCCGGCAATTACTCGTAATCGACAACAGTTACCCATTTGAGCAAAAGCTCTTTTTCCTCCGGCTTGCCCTTTACAGACTGTGAGGCGGCAACGATAGGAAGCCACTTTTCAACATACTGACGGGCTGTATCGCTCTTTTTGCAGAAAAGGTTGAGATACTTTTCGGCAAGCTTTTCTTTTCCCTGAATGTAAAAATACAGATAAGTGATTGCTACATCCGCTGAGGCGTTGCCCTGGGTAGCGTGCGACCAGTCGAGAATAAACGGCTTGCCGTCCCCTTTGATGATTATATTTGAGGGATTGAAGTCTCCGTGGCAAAGCTTTGTGTGCTTCGGAAGACCTTCCAGTCTTGTGTGAAGCTCATAGCGGGTTGTGGCGTCAAGCTTGGTTTCATTTATTCTTCTGTTCATCTTATCCTTAAGCTTGTTAAGAAGCGGGCACTTCTGAGTGTGAACATTCATCTGCAAATCCACAAACATCTCAAGATACTCATCTTCCTTGCCCGGGTTTTCTTCCATAAGCTGAGCAAGGGTTTTTCCCTCGATGTAATCATATACTATCGCCCATTTGCCGTCAAGCTTTGTAACCTCAATAATCTTAGGAATATTGAGAGTTGTTTCCTCAACTCTTGCTTGATTAAGCGCTTCGTTCAAAACGTCAGCCTTAGAATAATCGGTATCAAAAACTTTTATAGCCATTTCTCCGTCACGGTAAATTGTTTTGGATGCTCTTGCCGCAATGATTTTCTCTAATTTCATAATGATTATCCTTTCCTGTATTCATTAACTCCGACGAACAGCCGAAGATTTTAAACTTATTTCGTTTCGCTCAATTATTTGTTTAAGTGTAATTACATTGTACACCATTGCACAGCAAACGTCAATAGTCAGAATGATTTTTGTTTGGTTTATACAAATAATTCGACAAAATTTGTTGCTAAAAATCCAAAAATCCACCCGCCCTATAAAAAGACGGATGGATTTATTAGTATCATACTCTTACGTTTGTGCCGTAGTATGCGTTGAGGTACATCTGCTTGATCTCGCTCATAAGCGGATAACGCGGGTTCGCACCTGTGCACTGGTCATCAAACGCCTGCTCAACCATCGCGTCGAGGCGGTCAAGGAAATCTTTTTCATCAATACCGTATTCCTTGATTGTCTTCTTGATTCCGACCTTAGCCTTAAGCTCGTCGATTGCTGCGATAAGGTTTTCAAGCTTTTCCTCGTTGTTCCTGCCCTTGATTCCGAGATAATCAGCAACCTCGGCATATCTCGCAAGGGTATGAGGATGGTCATACTGCGAGAATGTACCCATCTTTGTAGGAGCCTCGGCAGAGTTGAATCTCAAAACCTCGTCTATAAGCAAAGCGTTTGCGATACCGTGCGGGAGGTGATGGAAAGCGCCGAGCTTGTGAGCCATTGAGTGGCAAACGCCGAGAAACGCGTTGGCGAACGCCATACCGGCCATTGTAGCCGCGTTAGCCATCTTTTCTCTTGCGACAGGGTCATTAGGACCGTTGTCGTAAGCCCTCGGGAGATACTCGAATATCATCTTGAGCGAGCGGAGAGCAAGACCGTCTGTATAGTCGGTTGCGAGCATTGCGGCATAAGCCTCAAGATCGTGAGTAACAGCGTCGATACCTGAAGCGGCTGTAAGCCCCTTAGGAGCTGTCATATGGAAATCAGCGTCGATAATAGCCATGTTCGGCATAAGCTCGTAGTCGGCAAGAGGATACTTAACGCCTGTCTTTTCGTCTGTGATAACAGCGAAAGGAGTAACCTCGGAACCTGTGCCTGCCGATGTCGGGATTGCGATGAAATATGCCTTTTCGCCCATCTTCGGGAATGTGTAAATTCTCTTTCTGATATCGACAAAGCGCATCGCCATATCCATAAAGTCAGCCTCGGGATGCTCATAGAGAACCCACATGATCTTAGCGGCGTCCATTGCGGAACCTCCGCCGAGAGCGATGATTGTATCAGGCTGGAATGCCTTCATCTGAGCGGTTCCCTCAATCGCGCACGCAAGCGTCGGGTCGGGAGCTACATTAAAGAAGCATGTGTGCTCGATTCCCATTTCGTCAAGCTTGGCCTCGATAGGCTTTACATAGCCGTTGTTGAAGAGGAAGGTATCTGTAACGATGAACGCCTTCTTCTTGCCCATAACTGTCTTAAGCTCGTCAAGCGCGACAGGGAGACAGCCTTTCTTCATATATACTTTCTGCGGAGCTCTGAACCAAAGCATATTTTCTCTCCTCTCGGCAACTGTCTTTATATTTAAAAGGTGCTTAACGCCAACGTTTTCAGAAACGCTGTTTCCGCCCCATGAACCGCATCCGAGGGTAAGTGACGGAGTTAGCTTAAAGTTATAAAGGTCGCCGATACCGCCCTGTGAGGAAGGTGTGTTTACGAGAATACGGCAGGTTTTCATTCTTTCGCCGAACTCAGCGATCTTTTCTTTTTCGGTTGTAGCGTTGAGATAAATTGATGATGTGTGTCCGTATCCGCCGTCAGCTATAAGCTGTTCTGCCTTTGCAAGAGCGTCGGAAAAGTCCTTTGCCTTATACATTGCCAAAACAGGGGAGAGCTTTTCATGAGCGAATTCTTCCGAAATGTCGACGCTTTCAACCTCGCCTATAAGAATCTTTGTGTCCTCGGGAACCGTAACTCCTGCAATCTCCGCGATTGTATGAGCCTTCTGTCCGACTATCTTTGCGTTTACCGAACCGTTTATGATAATTGTCTTTCTGACCTTTTCGATTTCGTCGTCCTTGAGGAAATAGCAGCCTCTTTCGGCAAATTCCTTCTTAACCGCCTTGTATACCTTGTCCAAAACTATAACCGACTGCTCTGAAGCGCAGATCATACCGTTGTCAAAGGTCTTTGAATGAATGATTGAGTTTACCGCGAGGAGGATATCGGCGGTGTCGTCAATTATAGCCGGAGTATTTCCCGCGCCTACGCCTACTGCCGGCTTTCCGCTTGAATACGCGGCCTTAACCATTCCCGGACCGCCTGTTGCGAGAATTATGTCAGCCTCTTTCATAAGCAGATTTGTCATGTCAAGGCTCGGAACGTCAATCCAGCTGATGATGTTTTCGGGAGCGCCGGCGGCAACCGCGGCATCGAGAACAACTTTAGCCGCAGCGGCTGTGCAGACTTTTGCTCTCGGGTGAGGGCTGATTATGATGCCGTTTCTTGTTTTGAGAGCAAGAAGGGTTTTGAAAATTGCGGTTGAAGTCGGGTTTGTTGTAGGAATTACGGCAGCGATAACGCCGATAGGCTCAGCGATTTTCTTTGTTCCGTAAGCAGTGTCTTCTTCAATAACGCCGCAGGTTTTTGTGTGTCTGTAAGCGTTGTAAATATATTCGGAAGCAAAGTGGTTTTTGATAACCTTGTCCTCAACAACGCCCATGCCTGTCTCCTCAACAGCCATTTTAGCAAGAGGGATTCTTGCTTTGTTCGCGGCGGTTGCGGCGGCGAGGAAAATTGCGTCAACCTGCTCCTGAGTAAAGGTCGCGAAGGTCTTCTGAGCTTCTCTAACCTTTGCAAGCTCCGCTTCAAGAGTTTCAACGCTGTTTACAAGTGCTCTTTCGTTCATTAAATCTCTCTCCTTAAACATGATTTCAAGTCCGCATAAACTGCTAAGCTTTCTGATCTTTAAGTTTGATAAAATTTTAACATACTTTTTCACAAATTTCAATTGACTTTTTTAACAAATTTGACGAAGAATAAACGCGAAAATATATAAGGTCTTTCATCATTTTACCCAAGCATAAAGGTAAATACGACAAAAGACCTT
>CALWZA010000019.1 GCA_944385905.1 uncultured Clostridia bacterium | reverse complement strand
ACAGCGTATTCGCCGTTGTGATGGCAGCTACATCACGAGTGGGGTATTGATGAAGTTGGACAAAAATCAGCGAAACCCCCATGTTTTCAAGGCTTCTGACCTTTGCCCCTATTATAACAGAATAGTCGATTCGTCTTACTATGCCTGTTGCTTTCATAATTAAATTTCATTCCTTCCCTTCAGTCCGAAGCTTATTGCAAAGCATCGGATATTTATTTTTAGTTGATTTATGATATAATTTGTAATTAAGTAAAAATATTATTTGTACCGCAGGCTGAAATATACAGGATAAAAACTATATATTTTTAAGCTTCAAAAAAGCTGTTTCCTTTTGCCTTGTAATTAGACCGAAGCTGTGATATTATTTGTTTATACTTATTGAGAGGTGTTTTCAGTGTTTATTTGCCCTGTTTGCGGACTTTCTCTTTTTCCGGACGCTAATTCTCTGAAATGCAAAA
This sequence comes from uncultured Clostridia bacterium, assembly GCA_944385905.1. Lineage (GTDB taxonomy): Bacteria > Bacillota > Clostridia > Oscillospirales > Ruminococcaceae > CALWZA01. Next base: position 146,794 of record CALWZA010000019.1, on the reverse strand, counting down.
ACAATCACTGCTTTGACGTTTCAAAAAGCGGATATGTCAATCTTTTGACCACAGCAAAACACAATCCGAAAAATTCTGGAGACAACGCAGAAATGGTCACCGCAAGAGCGCAGTTTTTGGAAAAGGATTTTTACCTTCCTTTGGCTGAGCATATAGCCGACACAGTTAAATCCGCAAACCACAAAACCGTTGTTGACTGCGGATGCGGAGAGGGATACTATACCTGTAAAATCGCAAAAGCCGTTTTAGATTCCTCGGTGTTCGGAATAGACATTTCAAAACACGCCGTCAGCCATGCGGCAAAGGCTGCAAAAAAGCACCGAATGTCAAACCTTAAATATGCCGTCGCCTCAGCTTTTGAGCTTCCTTTCGCAGAAAACAGCGCTGATGTTGTTGTCTCGGTTTTCGCTCCCGTGACAAATAACGAATACGCCCGGATTTTAAAGCCTCACGGAACGCTTATTATCGCATGTCCCGAAAGCGACCACCTTTTTGAGCTGAAAAGCTTTTTGTATGAAAATCCATACAAAAACAAGCCCAACGTTTATGATTTGCCGGATTTTAAGATTTATGACTCAAAGAGGATTTCTTTTGAGATTGAACTTTTCGGTCATGATATCATGAATCTCTTCGCTATGACTCCTTATTTTTATAAAACTCCGAGAGAGGCTATAAAGCGGCTTGAGAACTTAGACAGGCTAAAAACTCTCTGCGATTTTTCTGTCATAGTGTACAAGCTAAACGGCTGACTACTGTTTAAAAAGTGCAAAGTGATATATAATCAAAAATTGAAATGAACAAAGAGATTTTGAGAGAATCAAAGAATTTAACAGAGAATTCAAGAGATTTAAGGATATATTTTAAAAAAGTGCGAAAAACGGGTTGACAAGTTCGGGAAATACGGCTATAATTGCAATTGTTGTTTCGATAATCGAGGCGTTATGCGCCTGTAACGCGGAACGTAATTAAATTTTATGGAGGAAAAAAATATGTCAACTTATATGGCAAACCCGCAGAACGTTGTTCGTAAGTGGTATATTCTTGACGCTACCGACAAGCCGCTCGGACGTGTTGCTGCAACAGCCGCTCATATCCTTAACGGCAAGCACAAGCCTACTTACACACCTCACGTTGATTGCGGCGACAACGTAATCATTATCAATTCAGACAAGGCTGTTCTCACAGGAAATAAACTTGAGAACAAGGTTTACAGATGGCACACAGGCTGGATAGGCGGTCTTAAGGAGATCAAGTATTCAAAGCTTATGGCTGAAAACAGCGACAGAGCAATGAAAATCGCTGTTGAAGGTATGCTCCCTCACAACTCAATCGGCAGAGCTGCCGCAACAAGACTCAGAGTTTACAAGGGCGCTGAGCACAATCATCAGGCACAGAAGCCTGAAAACTACGAAATGTAATAGGGAGGCATAAAGATGTACGAATCAAAGCAGCCGTATTTTTACGGTACAGGCAGAAGAAAGCACTCTGTAGCACGAGTTCGTGTATATCAGGGTACAGGCAAGGTTACAATCAACGGCAGAGACATCGACGATTACTTCGGTCTTGAAACACTCAAGCTCATCGTTCGTCAGCCTCTCGCTCTTACAAATAATGAAGCTAATTTCGACATTGTCTGCACAGTTGCAGGCGGCGGAGTAACGGGTCAGGCAGGAGCTATCAGACACGGTCTTTCGAGAGCTCTTCTACAGTTCAACGCTGAGCTTCGTCCCGAGCTTAAGAAAGCCGGTTTCCTTACAAGAGACCCGAGAATGAAGGAGAGAAAGAAGTACGGCCTCAAGGCTGCCCGTCGCGCTCCCCAGTTCAGCAAGAGATAATTTATTTTATCGCTCAAATGGCTTGTTTACAAGGTTTTTACCTTGTGACAAGCTTTTTTGATGTCCGTTTTCAGCGATAAAAAAATCCGCTGAAAGGTTTACTTTCAGCGGACATTATTTTAAAACAAAATCTGATATGTCAGTCAACAGTCAAACAGAAATTAATCCTTGATTGCATGCTTAGCAACTACAACTGCAGCCGCGCATGCAGCAACAAATGCAACTACCGCCAAAGGTGCGTAATTTGCCTCTCCTGTCTGAGGAAGTGTTGTGGAAACATCTTCTCCTCCGGTAAGTGTGTATACGAGGAACGGTGAGCATGATGTTATTTCAACTGTAATATTTCCGTTGCTGACGTCTTTCGGAACAAGATACTCAACTTCTCCGTTATCAAGGATATGAGCAACGATTACAGCGTCGTCAGCCTTAATTCCGCTTACGTTCATAGTTACATCGCATGGGAATTCAGCTCCGTCAAGCTTAAGATCCATCTGCATCATAAGCTCAGCCGAAGGATTCTCAGGAACACGATCCATGAAGTCTTTGATAGCCTCTTCGCTGCTGTTGATATTTTCAATGAGGTAGTCCATGTCAAGCTCATTGTCAATTTTCTTTCTTACAATCTGCTGAATTACTTCCTCAGCCGCCACCTGGTTTTCCTCCTGTTTTTCTTCCTCAACAGTTGAAACTGTAACAGTAACTCCTTCCTGGTCAACAGTTACAGAGCTGTCAGATGGGCTCTCATAAGCGAATGCCGCAGATACCATTGAAGCTGCGAGAATAACACCCGAAATTGCCGCTAAAAGTCTTTTTGCTGTCATAATAATACTTTCCTTTCTGATTTTAATATATATTTATTCGTCTGGCGCCTCGACATAAAACAGGTCAATCAGTTCCGGCAAAAGCACGCCGTCATCTACTATATATTCGCGCTCTACCATCTGACCAGGCAGTGTCATAAGACTTTCAGATGAAAAATTATATCCAAGCCCCTGCTTTGCTAATAACATTGCTTCATCAAATGAAAGATTTGTAATACACTCCTTTATTACCTCATTATAAAATGTGACCAAAAAAGCGGGATTGCTTTTAACTTTCTGTTTAAGCTCATCTAAAAAGGCTTTGCAGAACAAAATCTGTCTTTGCATTCTGTCCAAATTTGAATCGGCGATTTTTATATCTCTGGTTCTGCAAAACTTTTCAGCTGTCTTTCCGTCAAGAATTACCGTAGCTCCCTTTTGAAAGCTCGGATCAATATCAGTATAGTCCTCAGTGAAGCTAATTTCAACACCGTCCACAAGCTCAACCGCTCTGGTTATACCTGTCAGACTAAGAGTTACATATCTGTAAATCGGTACACCGTAAAGCAGTCTGCTTGCCGCGTCCATTGTGTATGTAGAACTGATCCTGCTTCCGTCTCCGAACGAATACTGGGTCGCTATCTGAGCCCTCTCGGTATATGCGTATCTGTACATTGCGTCAAGTTTGTATACATCGACCATGCTGTCTCTCGGAATATTTATAAGTTTAATATCTCCAGTCTCGGTATTAAATGCCCCAACCATTAAAACGTCAGCCTGATGTGTCCCTGTCTGAACGCCGTCATCAACAAAAACAGAGCTGTCAACGTCAATTCCCATAAAAATAACGGTAACTATATCCTTGTTAAGAGTATAATACTTTCCGTTATAAGATATTCGCTTTTCAAAGCTTTCGTCGGCAATTTCATCCGCCTCGCTCGAGTAGTCAACATTACTTGTGACTGCTGCAGAATGTATATACTCAATCATGTCATCGTCCGGCACAAACATTGTGTCACTGTCATATTTTCCTGCCGTCGCAATGCGAATCATCAGCGCAATTGCAGCTATCATAACCGCAGCAAGGACAAGCAGCAGTGCCGTTCCGGCTTTTTTTGCCACAACGGCAAGAATTTTTTTTATTTGCATTTTGTCTTTGTCTCCAAAACAGCCTGAAGGAAAATCCGCTTGTTCTGTTGATTTGAGGCGCAAGTTGACAGCGTTAAAATCTTATCGTCAAGCTCAAGCTCATCAATATCCCGGAAATTTGCGCTTATATCCTTAATGTCGGCAAGTCCGTCGAGATAATCCTGCCAGACGTCGTCAGAACTGAAATCATAAAGAGCCAGCAGATGCTCATCGCTTGCCGTATAACAGGCCACTATTTTATATTTATATCTGTAATTGCCCTGATATATATAAATAGAATCGTGTTCATCAAAGAATTTCGCGTCGCGGAAAGCGTGAACTCCTGCAAACATGGAACCGTTAGCCATATTATGTCCGTATAAGAATGTCAAACGGTCTGTAAAAAACTTACTGTTCCAATCCTCTGCATATATTGCCCCGTTGCGGTCCGCATTTCCTTCAGCGTCATGTTCAAGATAATACGTATCGCCTTTTCTTACCATAACTACAGGGTAGTTGATTTTCGTTCCGGGGACAGTTATCCATGCGTAAATATCCGGATTTATTTCCTGCAAAGCATCAAAATCAATAACCTTTTCAATTTCCGTGCCGTAAGACGGAGCGGTCGCAGCCGTGACAGCAGCCGTTGGCTTAGTTGTTGTAGGCTGTGCGGCAGAGTTGTTTTGAACCTTTGTCGTCGTCTGTGCTGACGTCTCATCATCGGCAGAAATCACCGTGGTTGACGCAGAAGTCACGGTTGTAGCTTCAATTACGATTTCAGGAGCATCGGTTTCCGATAAAATTTCGGACTGAGAAACTGACGGTTCCGTCATTGTCTTCTCCGTCGCTTCCGCTTCTGTCAAGGTGGCGGTAGCCAATGCGTCATAATTTTCTTCTGACTGCCTGTCCTGAACAAATATGCTTATCAAATACCAGCCGAGTCCGATGATAATAACAATCAGGCAGACAAGAATTCCGATATACAGTTTCTTTTTTGCGCTCATTTTCTTTCCCTGCCGATCGAGTATCATTTTCCATTAAATTAAATGTATAACATTATATTCCGTTAATATGACTATAAATACACATTATTATTTTACAATGCAGAAGAGATTTTCGCAATAACATATAATGCTTTTTTTATAACTTTTAGTGCTTCGATAGCGCATAAAAAGACTGCCGGACTAAAAGCCCGGCAGTCTAAATAACTTGGAGCTGGAAACGTGACTTGAACACGCGACCTGCGCATTACGAATGCGCTGCTCTACCAACTGAGCTATTCCAGCGATTCTCGTGACTAAATTATTATACACAAACTTAATATTTTTGTCAAGCGAATAAAGCTGTTTTAAGCCTGCGAAGAATATTTTTTTTAATACGGCGAAAAATATTTTTATATAATCCATATACGGTAAAGGAATGGTGATCATTATGCAGCTCAGCAAATCACAGTATAAGCAAATGTATCAGGAGGCTTCAAAAAACTCGCCGTCATATTTAAACATACCAAAAGCGTTTATAATAGGAGGTATAATATGTCTGCTCGGAGAGGCTATATCGCGTGCTTACACAGAAGCCGGTCTGAGCCGAGAAACAGCGTCAATTTGGACGTCTGTGACTTTAATATTTATTTCCGCGCTTCTGACAGCTCTGAGGATATATCCTAAAATCGCGAAACACGGAGGCGCAGGTACTCTTGTTCCGATAACCGGTTTCGCAAACTCTGTGGTATCTCCTGCGATCGAGTTTAAGTCGGAAGGATGGATTTTGGGACTCGGAGCAAAAATTTTTATAATATGCGGTCCTGTAATATTATACGGAACCTCTGCCTCAATCATATACGGTTTTATCTATTATATTTTTGGGATGTTTTCGGCATAAAAAAACAGCAAGCCAAATAACGGCTTGCTGTTTTAATTATATTATACCAACTGAATGATAGCCATTTCTGCGGAGTCGCCGCGGCGGGGACCGATTTTAACGATTCGTGTATATCCGCCGTTACGGTCAGCGTACTTTGGTGAAATTTCGTCAAAAAGCTTCTTTGCGACGTCTTCCTTTGTAACATATGCAAGAACCTGACGCTTTGTAGCAAGGTCGTTGGTCTTTCCGAGAGTAATCATTTTCTCGGCCATTGCGCTGACTTCCTTAGCCCTCGTTACAGTTGTTTCTATCTTTCCGTTTTCAAGCAGAAATGTGACCATTGCTCTGAGCATTGCTTTTCTGTGGTCGCTTGTTCTGCCCAACTTTCTTGTTCCTGGCATAGGGTTTACCCTCCTGACTACTAATTATTGCTGTCGTCCGAGCTCATCTCATAGCCTAATGATTTAAGCTTTTCCTTAACCTCGTCAAACGACTTCTTTCCAAGGTTTCTAACCTTCATCATTTCTTCTTCTGACTTTTCAATCAAGTCATTGACAGTGTTTATTCCCGCTCTCTTGAGACAGTTAAACGAACGCACCGATAAGTCAAGTTCCTCAATGGTCATCTCCAAGACTTTTTCCTTGCCCTTATCTTCTTTTTCAACCATAATTTCTTCAACGCTTGTTTCATCCGAAAGGTTTATAAACAGGTTCAGATGCTCGTTGAGGAGTTTGGCTGCCATTGATATAGCTTCCTTTGCGGATATAGTACCGTCAGTCCAAACATCCAAAGTAAGCTTATCATAATCGGTAATCTGTCCTACACGGGTATTTTCAACAGTGTAGTTTACCTTCAATACCGGTGTGTATATACTGTCAACAGCGATTACTCCGATAGGAGCGTTTTGCATAATCGATTTATTTTTCTCGGCGGACACATAACCGCGTCCCTTGTCGATGACAATTTCCATATACAGCTTCGCGCCGGCGCCGAGAGTCGCGATGTGCATGTCCGGAACCAGAATCTCAACCTCTGAATCGGTTTTGATATCTCCCGCGGTTACCTCGCATTCTCCCTCAGCTTCAATATAAATTGTTTTCGGGCCCTCGCCGTAAAGCTTTGCGGTCAGTCCCTTGAGATTAAGAACGATTTCCGTTACGTCCTCTTTTACTCCCGGGATTGTTGATAATTCATGATGAACGCCGTCGATCTTGATTGATGTTACAGCTACACCGGGCAGTGAGGAGAGCAGTACTCGTCTCAAGCTGTTGCCGAGAGTTATACCATAGCCGCGCTCCAACGGCTCCAAAACAAACTTGCCGTAGGTTCCGTTGCTTTTAAGCTCGACTGTTTCTATATCCGGCTTTTCTATTTTTTCAAGCATTTATGACCCTCCCGTTATTTTGAATAGTGAACCTCTGCCGGCTTTCGTAAAAATCCGAAAGCCAAAGCACAAATTCAACGACATCAGGCTGACTGTCTTTTGAGTAGCTATTACTTCGAGTACAACTCAACGATGAGGTGCTCTTCAACCTCATAATCGAGGTCCTCCTTGGTAGGTACGCGAAGAACTTTTGCGGAGAGCTTTTCCTTATCCATATCCAGCCACATAGGAATTACTCTTCCGTTTGTAGCCTCAACGATTTCCTTAAACTTAACGCTCTTCTTGCTGTTTTCTCTGAGAGAAATTTCATCTCCGACCTTAACTCTGTATGAAGGGATATCAACTCTTGAACCGTTTACGTTAAAGTGACCGTGAACGACGAGCTGACGAGCTTCTCTTCTTGTCATTGAAAGACCCATTCTGTAAACTACATTGTCAAGTCTCTCCTCAAGGCAAGTGATGAGATTTTCACCTGCCTGTCCTTCCATCTTTGAAGCGATTTCGAAAAGGTGGTGGAACTGCTTTTCCAAAACTCCGTAGATGAACTTAAGCTTCTGCTTCTCACGGAGCTGAAGTCCGTATTCGGAAACTTTCTTTCTCGAGTTTGCGTTAGGGTCGCGCTTTGTTTCTTTTCCGACACCCATAACCATCGGGCTGATGCCGAGTGCTTTACATCTCTTGAGTATCGGTTCTCTGCTTACTGCCATAATAATATCCTCCGTTTTTTTAATTTAATATCGAATCTTGTCGAGCCTTTCGGCTTTTGTCATCCGACTCCGGGCAAAACTCCCACCCGGTTCTGCTTTACGCAGCTTTTATCGCCGCAGGGTTAAACTATACGCGGCGTCTCTTCGGAGGACGGCATCCGTTGTGAGGAATAGGTGTTACATCCTTGATGAGTCTAACCTCAAGCTCTTCTGTCTGAAGCGCTCTGATAGCGGCTTCTCTTCCCTGTCCCGGTCCCTTTACGTATACCTCAACCGACTTGAGTCCGTGCTCCTTAGCAGCCTTTGCGGCTGTTTCAGCAGCTGTCTGAGCTGCGAACGGAGTAGACTTCTTAGAGCCTCTGAAGCCGAGACCGCCTGCTGAAGCCCATGAAATAGCGTTTCCCTGCATATCGGTAATTGTAACGATTGTGTTGTTGAATGTGGACTGGATATGAACCTGTCCCTGTTCAATGTTCTTTCTTTCGCGGCGGCGTCTGACGACGGTCTTACCTTTCTGCTGAGCCATGTTCTATCCCTCCTTACTTCTTCTTGTTGGCGATTGTCTTTGCAGGTCCCTTGCGGGTTCTTGCGTTGGTTTTTGTTCTCTGTCCTCTTACAGGAAGTCCCTTGCGGTGACGAACGCCTCTGTAGCATCCGATTTCAACAAGTCTCTTGATATCAAGAGTAACTCTTCTTCTGAGGTCACCCTCAACGATAATATGCTTGTCGATATACTCACGGAGCTTGGCGGTATCGTCTTCGGACATATCCTTTACTCTAAGATCCGGATCAACGCCTGTTTCCTTACAAATTTTTGTTGCTGTCGGCTGACCGATGCCATAAATATAAGTAAGAGCAACCTCTATTCTTTTATCCTTTGGCAGGTCTATACTTGCTATACGAGCCATTATTTAGCTGCACCTCCGTTTTTGGTCTGTTTAGCCCTGGCGCTGTTTATGCTTAGGGTTATCGCAAATTACCATAATCTTTCCTTTGCGCTTAATAACCTTGCACTTTTCGCAGATAGGCTTAACTGAAGGTCTTACTTTCATTGAAATACCCTCCTTCAATAATTAAAAGCTTTCGCTTGGCGTATGAGGCGATTACTTGGTTCTCCAGGTAATTCTGCCTTTGTTTAAATCATATGGTGACATTTCTACCGTAACCTTATCCCCGGGAACTATACGAATATAGTTCTGTCTGAGTTTTCCCGAGATATGGGCGAGAATCTTGTGACCATTTGCAAGTTCAACCTGAAACATTGCGTTGGGCAAAGCGTCAAGCACCGTGCCTTCAAGTTCAATTACGTCTTCCTTTGACATGTTTGAAAATCCCTCCCTGCTGCGGTTAGCGGTCGGCCTTGCCGGAATTTTGGGTTTTAAATTCCGTAATAAGCCTTCGTAATTTTCTGTTGGTCATTTCTGACAGTTCAATCCGGATTTCGGTCGGTGAAATGTGTTTGACGTTTTTTCGCTTCGGCTTTTCAAGCTTGCGCTCTTTGCCGTCGCAGATGTAAACGCAGCGGTCATCAGCGCCCACAGCAACGTGGAAGGTGCCTTTGTCCCTACCGGCTTCGGATTTTACTATCATTCCTATAAACCTATTCACAAAACGTCCTCCCTATTCGGGCTTGGTGAGTATTACCGCACCTTCTGACGTTATTGCTATTGTGTGCTCAAAATGAGCTGAGAGCGAGCCGTCGGCTGTCTTTGTTGTCCAGCCGTCGGAGAGAACCTTAACCTGGGGCTTTCCGAGATTTATCATCGGCTCAACGGCGATAACCATTCCCGCCACAAGTCTCGGACCGTGACCCGCCTTGCCGAAATTCGGAACCTCAGGGTCTTCATGCAGATCCCTGCCGACTCCGTGACCGACAAACTGACGGACGACCGAAAATCCTCTTGACTCGTTATATTCGGCGATTGCGGCTGAAAGGTCGCCGATTCTCATACCCGGCTTGGCGATTTTTATCGCCTCGTAAAGGCTTTCCTCGGTTGAGGCAAGCAGCCTTTTTGCGTCGTCGGAAATTTCGCCGACCGCAAAGGTCTTTGCGGAATCTCCGTGATAGCCGTCGATATAAGCTCCGACGTCCACGCTCACGATATCCCCCTCGTGAATTTTCTCGTTTGAGGGTATCCCGTGAATAACCGTATCGTTTACAGAGATACATGCTGAGGCCGGAAAGCCTGCGTATCCCAGAAACGACGGCTTTGCGCCGTGAGAGGTAATGTAGTGGTGAATCACCTTGTCGAGCTCACGGGTAGTCATACCCGGTCTGATTGCCTCTCCTGCCGCTGCCAGCGCGCCTGCGGTTATTCTTCCCGCGACACGCATTTTTTCAATTTCCTTTGCGGACTTAACTATTATCATCAGCTTTTACGCCTCGATTGCCGCAAGGGTGAGCTTTGAGGTCTCGGAAACCTCTTCCTGACCGACAACGGTCACAAGCTTGCCCTGCTTTTCATAGTAGTCCTTTAAGGGAGCAGTTTTTTCGTGATATACTTTAAGTCTGTCCGAAACGGTCTGCGGTTCGTCGTCCTTGCGGATGACTGTTTTTCCGCCGCAGGCGTCGCACACGCTGTCAACCTTAGTCGGCTTAAAATCAACGTGGTACGAGTTTCCGCATTTTTCGCAGACTCTTCTTCCCGAAAGACGCTTTTTGATTGTCTCGTCGGGAACGAAAATTTCCACAACCTTGTCGATATTTACGCCCATTTTGTCAAGCGCCTCCGCCTGAGGAACAGTCCTCGGGAAGCCATCTAAAATGAAGCCGTTTTTGCAGTCGTCCTGAGCGATCCTGTCTTTTAATATACCGATAACAACCTCGTCGGGGACAAGCTGGCCGCTTTCCATATACGACTTAGCTTCAAGACCGCACTTCGTTTCGTTTTTAACGGCTTCTCTGAGAATATTACCTGTTGAGATTGCCGGAATTTTGAGAGCAGAGCAGATAACCTCCGCCTGTGTGCCTTTTCCGGCGCCGGGTGCTCCGAGAAGAATAAGATTCATATCTGAGGTCTCCTTTCGGGTTGGTTATAACAGTAATTATTCAAGGAATCCCCTGTGATGTCTCATCATCATCTGGGACTCAAGCTGACGTACCATTTCAAGCGCAACGCTTACAACGATGAGAATTGATGTTCCGCCCAAAGCGATGTTGATTCCTGTAATCTGTGTAAAGAAAATCGGGAATATCGCGATGATTCCGAGGAATACAGCTCCCACAAGAGTAATTTTTGACAAAATCCTCTGAATGTAATCAGATGTCGGTTTTCCCGGACGAATTCCCGGGATACCGCCGTTATTCTGACGGAGATTATTGGCGATTTCAAGAGGGTTATACTGCATTGATACATAGAAATAGCTGAATCCTATGATAAGCAGGAAGTAAAGCGTAGCGTAGAACGGATGTGTATAGCTGAATATCCTGAGTATAAATGCAAAGAATCCTGTTTCAGGTCTTCCGGCAAACATCTCAATGATTGACGGGATTGCCATAAATGACATTGCGAAGATAATCGGCAATACTCCTGCCATAGCTACCTTTATGGGGATATACGAGCTTTGACCGCCGTACATTTTTCTTCCGACAACACGCTTTGCGTACTGAATCGGAATTCTTCTCTCGGCATTATCCATAAAGATAATGAATCCGATCATAACTATGAAAAGGATGATGATAATCGGAACAAGAAGAATGTATCTGACCTCTCCGGTGTTGATAAGTGTCACAAGCTGAAGAAGCGCCGAAGGTCCTCTAGCAACGATACCCGCAAAAAGCAGGATAGAGATACCGTTTCCGATTCCCTTGTCGTTTATCTCGTCTCCGAGCCAGATAACCAGCGAGGCTCCGGCTGTAAAGCACGCTATAATTACAATTTCGGAAAAAATCTTTTCAAAACCTTCTGTATAATCAAGCGCGCCGACGTTTTTAAGTGTGAGATAGTATGCCCACGACTGGAATACAGCGATTCCGAGCGAGGTATACTTGATAATTTTATTGAGTTTCTTTCTTCCTTCCATTCCCTCTTTAGCGAGACGCTCAAGAGGAGGAAGAGCGTATGTCAGCAGCTGAATAATGATCTGCGCATTGATATACGGAGCGATTGACAATGCGAGCAGTGTTGCCTGAGAGAACGTTCCTCCTGAGAGGACATTCAAATAGCTCAAAAACCCGCCGGCATTATCCGGGTTTGAAATCATCGCTTCAAGTGCTGTTGCATCGAGAAACGGAACCGGAATATTTCCTCCGATTCTGTATATGATGACGATAAAAAGTGTAAACAGAAGCTTTTTTCTTAAATCCTGAACCTTCCAGGCATTACGGAGCGTCTCTAACACTTTAAATCACCTCGGCCTCTCCGCCTGCTTTTTCAATTTTCTCCTTTGCGGATGCTGAAAAAGCAGCTGCTTTGACAGTAAGCTTTTTAGTAAGCTCGCCGTTGCCGAGAACCTTGATCCCGTTATCAGCCTTCTTTACAATTCCGGCTGCGATGAGAAGCTCTGTGTCAACTACTGTTCCCTCAACGAATTTTTCAAGGTCTGAAACATTTATAGCTGTTGGCTTTGCTGCGAAAATATTATTGAAGCCTCTCTTAGGAATTCTTCTCATAAGGCTTGTCTGACCGCCCTCAAAGCCCGGTCTTACTCCGCCGCCTGAACGAGCGTTCTGACCCTTGTGTCCTTTGCCCGCGGTTTTGCCCCAGCCCGAACCGTGTCCGCGTCCTACTCTCTTGACGTCCTTGGTTGATCCGGCTGCAGGTGAAAGTTCGTGCAATTTCATAATTCGCACCTCCTCGTCTTTATGCTTCGGTTACTTTTATAAGGTGTACAATCTTCTTGATTTTACCTTCTGTCTGCGGATTGCCCGGCTGAATGGTTGTGTCTCCAATCTTCTTCAGACCGAGGGAATTAGCAGTAGCAATCTGATCCTTGAGTCTTCCGTTAAGACTTTTAACCAATGTTATCTTCTTGTTTGCCATTGCTTATTCCTCCTTATCCCAAAATTTCCTTAACGGTCTTGCCTCTCTTCGCAGCAACCTCTTCGGCTGACTTAACGCTTGCGAGTCCGTTAATTGTAGCTCTTACTACATTGTTCGGATTGTTTGAACGAAGCGACTTCGTTCTGATGTCCTTGATGCCTGCCATTTCGAGTACCGCACGGACAGGTCCGCCTGCGATAACTCCGGTTCCCTTCGGAGCCGGTCTCATAAGAACTCTGCCCGCGCCGTATGCGCCGACGATTTCATGAGGAATTGTTGTTCCCTTGAGTGAGATTCTTATAAGATTTTTCTTTGCGTTTTCGATACCCTTTCTGATTGCGTCAGGAAACTCTGATGACTTTCCCGTGCCGAAGCCTACGATTCCGTTGCCGTCTCCGACTACTACGAGTACTGCGACCTTACGGATGCGTCCGCCCTTGACCGTCTTGGATACCATGTTGGTAGCAACAATTTTATTGCTAAGTTCCAATGTTGAAGCATCTATTAAAGCCAAAATCTGTTACCTCCTTTTAGAACTTAAGGCCGCCCTCACGAGCACCCTCGGCCAATGCCTTTACACGTCCGTGGTAGATATAACCGCCTCTGTCGAAAACGACTTCTTCGATTCCCTTTTCCTTTGCGTTCTTAGCGAGAAGCTCGCCGACCTTCTTTGCGCCCTCGACGTTTCCGCCGTTTCCTTCAAAGCCTTTTGCCATGCTTGAAGCGGAGCAAAGTGTTGTTCCGGTTACGTCATCTATAATCTGCGCATAGATGTGCTTAGCGGAGCGGAACACATCAAGGCGCGGGCACTCAGCGGTACCGCTGATTTTAGCTCTTACTCTGGCATGTCTTCTTGCTCTTGCCGCTGCTTTATCAAGCTTTTTCACCATTGTGATTCACTCCTTAATTATTTCTTGCCCTTGCCGGCTTTACCTTCCTTGCGGATGATATGCTCGCCGTCATAGCGGATTCCCTTGCCCTTATAAGGCTCAGGAGGTCTCTTCTCACGAATTTCACAGGCAAACTGACCGACTGCCTGCTTGTCGATACCCGATATGATGATCTGGTTCGGCTGAGGAACCTCAATTTTGATTTCATCGGTTTCCGGAACGATAACCTGATGTGAATATCCGAGGTTCATGACAAGGTTCTTGCCCTGCTTTGCGGCTCTGTAACCAACGCCCTCGATTGTAAGCGTCTTGGAATAGCCGTTTGTAACTCCCTCAACCATGTTGAAAATCAGAGTTCTTGTAAGACCGTGAAGCGACTTGTGGAATTTGTCCTCAGACGGACGGCTTACTGTTACTTCGGAATTTTCAACCTTGATAATCATATCCTTGTTGAATGTTTTTGTAAGTGTTCCCTTTGGTCCTTTAACGGTAACTGCGTTTCCGTCTCCGACCTTTACTTCTACTCCGGCAGGAACACTAATTGCTTTCAAGCCAATTCTTGACATCGTTTAGTCCTCCTTACCAGACGAATGCGAGAACTTCGCCGCCTACGTTAAGCTCGCGGGCTTTCTTATCGGTAACGATTCCCTTTGATGTGGAAACGATAGCGATTCCGAGACCCTTCATTACCTTAGGCATATCCTCACTGCTCGAATAGATTCTGAGTCCCGGCTTGGAAACTCTTCTCAGACCCGAGATAACAGGAGTTTTGTTCTCATCATATTTGAGTGTAATTCTAAGCGTTCCCTGCTTTCCGTCGTCGATGAACTGGAAGCTCTTAACATAACCCTCGTCTACGAGAATCTGTGTAATAGCCTTCTTCATATTTGAAGCGGGAACGTCAACAGTAGCGTGCTTTGCAGTGTTTGCGTTACGGATTCTCGTAAGCAAATCTGCGATTGTATCTGATATTTGCATGCCGTTAACCTCCTTTGCTGAAATTTACCAGCTAGCCTTCTTAACTCCCGGAATCTGACCGTCGTGCGCAAGCTCTCTGAAGCAGATACGGCAAACGCCGTACTTTCTCAGATACGCGTGAGGTCTTCCGCAGATTTTGCATCTGTTGTAAGCACGAGTAGAAAACTTAGGCTCTGCCTGCTGCTTGAGTATCATTGCTTTTTTAGCCATGTTTCATTTCCTCCTCATTACTTTGCAAACGGAGCGCCCATCAATGTGAGGAGCTCTTTTGCCTCTTCATCGGTATTAGCGGTTGTGATGAAGTTGATATCCATACCGCGTACCTTGTCTACCTTATCGAATTCGATCTCCGGGAATATAAGCTGTTCCTTAAGACCGGTTGAGTAATTTCCTCTTCCGTCGAACGAGTTAGCGTTGATTCCTCTGAAGTCACGAACACGCGGGAACGCAACGTTGAAAAGTCTGTCAACAAACTCATACATCTTGTCGCTTCTGAGTGTTACCTTAACTCCGATAGGCATTCCGTCACGGAGCTTGAAGTTAGCGACCGACTTCTTTGCCTTGCATACGATAGGCTTCTGACCTGTTATTGCAGCGAGGTCATTCATTATAGCGTCGATTACCTTAGCGTTGTCCTTTGCCTCTCCGCAGCCGACGTTGATTACAACTTTGTCGAGCTTCGGTATCTGCATAACGTTCTTATATCCGAACTTCTTCATCAAGGCGGGAGCTACTTCGCTGACGTAATATTCTTTCAATCTACTAGCCATGTTTCTCCTCCCAATCAGAACTCAGCGCCGCAGTTTGCGTTCTTGCAAACTCTGACCTTTGAGCCGTCTTTGTTGATAACGTGTCCGATTCTTGTGGGCTTGCCGCACTTAGGGCAGATTGCCTGAACCTTGCATGCGTACATTGCGGCCTCAGCCTTAACTATGCCGCCTGCCTCGCCCTGTCTTCTCGGCTTAACATGCTTGGTTACCATGTTGAGTCCCTCAACGATGAGCTTCTGCTCCTTTGGAGATACGGCGATAACCTTGCCCTTCTTGCCCTTGTCCTTGCCGCTGAGAATGACGACGGTGTCGCCTGTTTTAACGTGAATCTTGTTCATTTACGACACCTCCGATTAAAGTACTTCCGGAGCGAGTGACATAATCTTTACGAAATCATTGTCACGAAGCTCTCTTGCGACCGGTCCAAAGATACGTGTGCCTCTTGGGGTTTTATCTTCTTTAATAATAACAGCTGCGTTTTCATCGAAACGGATGTATGTTCCGTCCTCACGACGAAGACCCTTAGCTGAACGAACGATTACTGCTTTAACAACATCGCCCTTCTTAACAACGCCGCCCGGTGTTGCTTTCTTAACTGAAGCTACGACGACGTCTCCGATGTTTGCATACTTTCTGCGTGTTCCTCCGAGGACTCTGATACACATAAGCTCCTTAGCTCCGGTGTTATCAGCTACCTTGAGGGATGTCTGCATCTGTATCACAGGAATGTTCCTCCTTTCAGATTTTAAGAAATCAGAGGCTTGTGGAAGTCTTTACAGACCTCCGCTCTCCGTCTGTATTTATATTATTACTTAGCCTGTTCGATAACTCTGACAAGACGCCATCTCTTGTCCTTTGAGATGGGGCGTGTCTCCATAACTTCAACTCTGTCGCCGATATTGCAGACATTGTTTTCGTCATGTGCCTTGAGCTTAACTGTTCTCTTGATGATTTTCTTGTAGAGCGGGTGCGCTACGTTATCCTCAATAGCTACAACGATTGTCTTATCCATCTTGTTGGATACAACTCTGCCGACTCTTGTCTTTCTGAGATTTCTTTCGCTCACAGTAAATCCTCCTCTCAATTACTTGGACTCTTGCTGACGAATGAAGGTTTTAACTCGAGCAATATCCTTCTTGACAGCCTTCAGTCTCATCGGGTTGTCAAGCTGGTTTACGGCGTGCTGAAAACGAAGGTTAAAAAGCTCTTTCTGAAGCCCGCTGAGCTTCTCATTGAGTTCATTGAGAGTCATATCTTTGATTTCACTTGCTTTCATTATTGCTCACCACCCGTTTCTTCAACTTCCCTTGCAACGAATTTGCACTTGATAGGAAGCTTGTGCATAGCAAGACGCATTGCTTCTCTTGCGGTTTCCTCGGATACACCGTTGATTTCAAAAAGTACTCTGCCCGGCTTAACAACGGCTACCCAGTACTCAGGAGATCCCTTTCCTGAACCCATTCGAGTTTCCGCCGGCTTTTCTGTAACAGGCTTATCGGGGAATATCTTTATCCAAACCTGTCCGCCTCTCTTGATATATCTTGTCATAGCGATACGGGCAGCCTCAATCTGCTGAGATGTGATCCATGCAGGCTGAAGTGCCTGAAGACCGTAATCGCCGTTTGTTACGGTGTTTCCTCTTGTTGCCTTACCAGTCATACGACCGCGCTGTACTCTGCGGTACTTAACTCTCTTTGGAAGCAGCATTACTTGTTACCTCCTTCTTTTTTATCGAATCTCGGCTTACGGCCTTCCTTAGCCTTGTCGTCGAATCTCGGACGTCTTCTTCTGTCCTGTCTGTCGTCAGACTTAACAGCTTCTCCCTTGAGAACCTCGCCCTTGTATATCCAAACCTTAACGCCGATGATACCGTATGTGGTGTCTGCCTCAGCAAAACCGTAGTCGATATCGGCTCTGATTGTCTGAAGGGGAATTGTTCCCTCATGATATGTTTCTGCTCTCGCTATTTCAGCTCCGCCGAGACGGCCTGAACATCTGATCTTGATTCCTCTTGCGCCGAGCTTCATGGCTCTGCCGATTGACTGCTTCATAGCTCTTCTGAATGAGATTCTGTTCTCGAGGTCGAGAGCGATCTTTTCAGCGACGAGCTGTGCGCATACGTCAGGCGTTTTTTCCTCGATGATGTTGAGAACTACTGTCTTTCCGATCATCTTCTCAACGTCGAGACGAAGCTTTTCGATTTCCGCGCCGCCTCTTCCGATAACAATACCGGGCTTTGCGCAGTGAATGTGAATCTTAACTTTATCTGCAAATCTTTCGATTTCGATACGCGGAACACCGGCAGCGTACAGATTCTTCTTAAGGAAGTTTCTTACGTTGTAATCCTCAACAAGCGTATCGCCGAAAGTGCTCTTATTTGCAAACCAGCGGGAATCCCAATCCTTGATTACTCCGACACGAAGTCCGTGTGGATTTACTTTCTGTCCCATAGTTTACCTCCTCTTTCAGCTTATTCCTTTTCCTTGAGAACGACAGTTACGTTTGAGGTTCTCTTAAGAATACGGAACGCTCTGCCCTGTGCTCTCGGCATAATTCTCTTCATTATCGGTCCCGGACAAACGAAGCACTCTGCAACATAGAGATTATTCTTATCCATGTTGTGATTCATTTCAGCGTTAGCAGCGGCCGATTTAAGAAGCTTCTCAAGATATTCACAGGCAGCCTTTGGTGTGTGCTTAACTGTTGCCATAGCAACGTCAAGGTCTTTACCTCTTATAAGATTCAAAACTATTTCAACCTTACGAGGTGCAATTCGAGCACTTCTAAGAATTGCTCTTGCTTCCATTTGAATTCCTCCTTTCGGCCTACTTACTTACCGTTGTTCGAGGTCTTTGAACCTGCGTGGCCTTTGAATGTTCTTGTCGGTGCGAACTCGCCGAGCTTATGTCCGACCATATCCTCGGTAACATAAACCGGAACGTGTTTTCTTCCGTCGTGAACAGCGATTGTATGACCAACGAAATCAGGGAAGATTGTTGAAGAACGGCTCCATGTTTTAAGAGCTTTCTTTTCTCCCGCCTCATTCATTGCGATAATTCTCTTTAAAAGTACCTCCTGGACGTAAGGTCCCTTCTTGATACTTCTACTCATTATTCATCTGCCTCCCTTCAGCATTACTTACCGTTTCTGCGCTTTACGATAAATTTATCGGAGCGATGATGCTTTGCTCTTGTCTTGTATCCCATTGTAGGCTTGCCCCAAGGAGTAACAGGACTCGGACGTCCGATCGGCGACTTGCCTTCACCACCACCGTGCGGGTGATCGCATGGGTTCATTACTGAACCTCTTACTGTCGGTCTCCAGCCCATATGACGCTTTCTTCCGGCTTTACCGAGGTTTACGTTTTCGTGGTCGAGGTTTCCTACCTGACCTACTGTTGCCATGCAGTTTGCGGGGATATTTCTCATTTCGCCCGAAGGAAGTCTAACCAAAACGTAGTTTCCTTCCTTGCCCATAAGCTGAGCCATGTTTCCGGCTGAACGAACGAGCTGTGCGCCTCTGCCCGGATAAAGCTCAATGTTGTGTATAAAAGTACCTACCGGGATATCCGAAAGATAAAGCGCGTTTCCCGGCTTGATGTCAGCTCCCTGACCGGCTCTGATAACGTCGCCGACCTTAAGTCCGTTAGGAGCGATGATATATCTCTTTTCACCGTCTTCATACTGAACAAGTGAAATAAATGCCGAACGGTTAGGATCGTACTCGAGAGTAAGAACTGTCGCGTTCATGTCAAGCTTATTTCTCTTGAAGTCGATGATACGGTATTTGTTTCTGTTTCCGCCGCCGTGATGACGAACGGTGATTCTTCCGTAGCTGTTTCTTCCGGAGGTCTTCTTCAAAGGCTCGAGAAGACTCTTTTCCGGAGCAACCTTGGACAAGCAGCTGTAATCGGTAGTTGTCATACCTCTGCGGCCGTTTGACGTCGGCTTGTAGCTTTTTATTGCCATCTGAAACATTCCTTTCTGATAAGAGCGAACCTTGCGAAAGCAAGCTAAAACCGTGTCCGCTCTTTTAACGTTTTGCGGAAAGCGCCGGGCTTTCCATACATACTGCCGGGATGTTATTACATCATTCCGTCAAAGAACTCGATAGTCTTTGAACCCTCGGCAAGAGTAACGATTGCCTTCTTGTAATCGGGAGTTTTGCCCTCATACTTGCCCATTCTCTTTGAGCGGCCGTTGCAGTTAAGTGTGTTTACCTTCGCGACCTTAACGCCGAAGATTTCCTCAACAGCCTTAGCTATTTCAATCTTGTTGGCGTCCTTGGCAACCTTAAAAGTATATTTGCCCATCTGAAGATTAGCCATTGAAGCTTCTGTTATAACGGGCTTTAAGATTATGCTGTGAACATTCTTAGCCATTAGCAGTAAACCTCCTCAATCTTAGCGACGGCATCTGTAACAACTATGAACTTATCGTAGTTAAGAATGTCGTAAACATTCAGGGTGTTGACAAGAGTTGTCTTAACGCCGGGAATGTTGTTTGCGCTCTTGATTACATTTTTGTTTACTTCAGGCATTACGATAAGGGCCTTGCCCTCAGCTCCGAGTGCCTTAAGCATATTTACGACGGTCTTTGTCTTGATCTCGTCGCAGCTGATGTTGTTTACAACGATGAGGTTGTTATCAAGCACCTTTGAAGAAAGAGCAGACTTCATTGCGAGTCTTCTTACCTTCTTGTTGAGTGTGTAGTAGTAGCTTCTCGGCTTAGGTCCGAGAGCAACTCCTCCGTGTGTCCACTGCGGCGCTCTGATTGAGCCCTGACGCGCGTGTCCGGTACCCTTCTGTCTCCAAGGCTTTCTTCCGCCGCCTCTTACCTCTGTTCTGGTGAGAGTGGACTGTGTGCCCTGTCTCTGATTTGCAAGGTAATTCACAACCATTGCGTGCATTACCGCTGTGTTCGGCTCAATTCCGAATATTGCATCGCTAAGCTCAGTGTCAGCAACTACTTTGCCGTTCATATCATAAACTGAAACCTTTGGCATGATTACTTCCTCCTTCCACTAAGCCTTCTTAACGCAGTCAACTATTGTAACAGTTCCGCCCTTAGGTCCCGGAACCGCTCCCTTGATTGCGATAAGATTGTTTTCTGCGTCAACTCTTACAACCTCAAGGTTCTGAACAGTTACCTTTTCAGCTCCGAGGTGACCGGGCATTCCCTTGCCCTTGTAGATTCTTGACGGCGATGAGCAAGCGCCCATTGAGCCGGCGTGTCTGTGAACAGGGCCTGTACCGTGTGTTTCCTTGAGCCTGTGGTTGTTGTAACGCTTGATTGTTCCTGCGAATCCCTTACCCTTGCTTGTTCCGCTTACGTCAACGATGTCGCCCTCGGCAAATGTGTCTGCCTTTACGAGATCGCCTACGTTAAGTCCTGAAATGTCAGCAAGTCTGAATTCCTTCAGTGTTCTCTTGGCTGCAACGTCAGCCTTCTTGAAATGTCCGGCAAGAGGCTTGTTAACGTTCTTTGCCTTGATGTCTCCGAATCCGAGCTGTACGGCTTCATATCCGTCGTTCTCGATCGTCTTCTTCTGAACAACAACGCAGGGACCTGCCTCAATTACCGTTACAGGAACTACTTTTCCTGCTTCGTCGAAAATCTGGGTCATGCCGATTTTCTTTCCGATGATTCCCTTTACCATTCTTTTTTCCTCCTATTAGGTTATTGGTTGGTTTCCCAACTTGACCTGCATGTGAATTGCTGAGAGATTGCACGCAATCTCTTTAGGAAATTACTTGATTTCCATTACAATGTCTACACCGGCAGGAAGTTCAAGACTCTGGAGAGCTGATGTAGTGTCGTTTGTAGGACGCAGAACATCTATAAGTCTCTTATGTGTTCTGAGCTCAAACTGCTCGCGGCTGTCCTTGTACTTGTGAACCGCTCTGAGGATTGTTACGACTTCCTTGTCAGTCGGCAGCGGAATAGGTCCTGAAACCTTTGCGCCGCTTCTCTTCGCAGCTTCTACAATCTTTGTTGCAGCAGCGTCTACGATACCGTGCTCATAGCCCTTGATCTTGATTCTTATTTTTTCATTGACTGCCATTTGAAACGCCTCCTTGGTTTTTTCTTGTTGGGGGCAGGCCGGCTTCCTTCGCCGACCTTCTCTGTCTTACCGAACACTTCACACACGCCGCCGTGTGTTTCACGCCTTCTTACAAAAAAACCGAAAAACTTTTGTCGTTTTTCGGAAGACTTAACGTGCACATAACGGCTCTGCGCCTTAACCTGCAGATTCTCAGAACCTGCCCGCAAGGAGTCAAAAGCACAAACTGTGTTCGCTATTACAGTCGCCCGGTTTAAAATCGGACATACTCGGCTGAAATTACCCGGCATACCGCCGGCAACCTTCAGCTTCATCGCATATCTTGCAGTCACGCAAGTAATATAATAACACGCTCGCCCTGATATTGCAACAGTTTTTTCAAAATCAGCGCATTTTCACACGTAGAAATTTCTTTATAATTCACGCATTTATTTATGCATATTCTACAATAGACTATTCCGCCTTTTGGGCTTTTGAAATATCAATGCCGTTTTCGACTGATTCGACGCTGTTTTCCCGCGAAATATAAACCGAGTAAGAGCGTGTTGTTTTATCTCCGTTCAAATCAAAAACAGTTATCTGAGTAAGGTGGTCAAGCGTTTTGTCCGAATTGAAATAGTACACAACGGTAAACGAGGTTATATCCCCCTCACCCTCGACCGCCTGCATATCCGAAACGTCATACACATGGGTCACAACAGATGAGCCGTCGTCCATCGTTTCGATATCCGACTCGGCAACCGATTTTTTCTGAAATACAATCAATCCCTTGTCAGCCATCGGATAAGGAAGGTCTCTGTCATATCCGGGGAATTGAGGGTCTCCTTTTTCCGTAAGGGTGACTGTGCCGTTTTGCTCTGTATACTCCTCATAGCCGTTATAAAACCGGGCGATGGTATTCTCTCCGTCTGTTCCGTAATAATAATATGTCAAAATATCTTTTTCGTCGTATTTAAATGTAAAGGTTTGTTCCGCCTCTTTTGTGTCATCGTTGACCACCTCCACATATGCGGAATCAAGAGCGCGGTAGCTGTCCCTTGCGGCGTTTATAAGGTCCTCACCGGCAACCTCTTTTCCGCATCCGCAAAAAATCGCCGCTGACATCACTGCCGATACCACTGCCGTTTTAATGATTTTTTTCATATTTGTATTTCCCTTTTCCTGTCCTGTTCTTTATATATAGTATCCGTTAAATATTTTTACAGGTTTTCGCGTAAATAAGTATAAAAATCGGAATGGTAATTATCTGGGCGATGGTTACTTTGAGAGTAAGGCCAAACGCCAGCGTAATCACCGACAAATCTATTATTACCGGCGAGTCAGCCGAAATTCCGAAAGTTTGTCCCCACGAAAGCCAGCTCAGATACGGAGTCTGAGCGAAAAGCCTGCCCAAAAACGCGCCGAGGGTTATCCCTGCCAGCAGAAAAAAAGTAAACGCGATTGTCTTTTTCAATCCTTTTGTCATATTAATCTCCATTTCTTTTTGTTTAAGACGGTTGGCAAAGCCATTGAACGGCAAAAGCACTCGAAAAGCCTGTTAAAAAAGCGTCCTCAAAACCAGCGTTGTTTAAAAATCGCCCGTGGAAACCCACAGGCGACCTATCATCAATTATTTAACGAAAGCTGTTTGACAAATCACTTTCCTCGTCTGTTTCCGCTTCTCTTTTTCGGGTCTAAAATTCGCTTAAGGTCGGACATTTTATCCTCCGAGCTTGCTTTAAACTTTGAGAGCATATCCTCAAACGCCGCGTCCACAGGCTTATCCGACGGCGAAACATATCCGAATCCGACCGGGTCAGCCGACTGCTCACGTTTCGGTTCGGATTTTTTCTCAAACCTTGGCTTTCCGCCCTGTCCTCCGCGAAATTGCTGAGGCCTGTCCTTATCCCTGTCAGAGAAATTTCTCTGAGGTCTTTCAGGCTGAGGAAGCGCTTTCTTTATTGAAAGGGCTATTTTTCCGTCCTCTCCGATGCTCATGACCTTTACCTTGACGGTCTGTCCCTCTTGAATATGGTCTTTTATATCGTTTACATAGGTGTTCGCGACCTCCGATATATGTACCATTCCCGTCTTTCCGCTCTCAAGCTCTACAAAAGCTCCGAATTTGGTTATCCCCGTAACCTTGCCTTCACAAATACTTCCAACTTCAAGCTGCATAACAGTTTTCTGTCCTCTTTCTTATTACCCCTTCGGGCAGTTTTATAAAATACGAAGTTGCTCCTCGTTATTTTATTCTCGGATAAAATCTCGTTTCATTGGGATATGCGTAGCCGAGCTTTTCGACGGCCATCCTGAACATATACTCATCCTCATCCTCTGTGTTGAGTATTCTGGCGTATTCGTCATTTTGCTGTTCAACAAGCTCAATCTGCTCTTTGATTTTTTGAAGCTCGTTTTTCTGCTTAGTGATTTTAGACTGTGTTGACACAAAAACTCCGAACGCGTAAACAAACAAAGCAGTCACTGCCACGCCGCTTAAATAATAAGACAGTGGGTGCTTCTTTAGCATACGTTTTTCCTTTTTAAACTGTTTTTTACTTTCGGCCGATTTTTTCAACTTCACGCCCTCTTTGCAAAATACTGACCCCATTTATACTTTTACATTATACAACAATTTGTTATCAACTTTCAAGGGCTTTTTGAAATTTTATTATTTTTGCCTATATCTTCAGCCTTTTGATGGCGATTTAAGCGGTCTTTTTTGACTATTTTCACCAAACACCTTGCCCGAAATGCGGCACAGGCGCGTTTGACTTTGCCGCACAGACGTTTTATTCCCCTGACTGCTGTTTCAAAAATCCAAACAACGATCCGTCCCACAGTGAATATATAAACCAAAAAGCCTAAAAGCGCCCCGACCAATACGAAAGCTCTCAGTTCTCCCCATAAAAACTGAGTTGAAAAAACAAAAAAGCAGAATCCGCAGAAAGCCGTATAAAGTATGTCCTCTAAAAATACTAAAGCTTTCGGATGAGGAAAAACTATTCTTACAGCCCGCAAAGCGTCATATACCGGTCCGAAACAAACTCCCATAACAACTGCGTAGAGAAAAAATCTTATCTGCTCGTTTACAGAAAGAAAGCTTTCGCTGTAATCAGCCGGGGTCATCTAAACAGCCTCTTAATTATGCCGGCCTGAGACTTTCTGTCCTTATCCCCGTAAACCATAGACCAAATGTCTCCCTCAACAGTCATATCCCCGGTTTCAACATTCATTGAATTGATGTGCAGTCCTTTTCCCTTAATACAAAGCTCTCCGAGCTGGGTGTAAAGGGTTATCGTGTTGTCGTCAAAGCTGTCAACGTCGGTCACCCCCGAAAGAGACATTCTGCTTCTGCTTTCAAGAATAATATTGTGTTCGGCTTTCTGAGCTATTTCAGGCATACTTCTTCCTCCGAATTTACATGTTGATTTGTTTAATTCTATTATTGATGCGGAAGAAATATGCAAAAAACCGCAACCGGTTTCCCGATTACGGCTTTGTTTTTACTGTTTTGAGCCTGTAAAAATTATCCGGCGCTTCTCTTGAGCCATGCGTTGGCAATGTCGAGAGCCTGATAAAGTCCCGTTTTCTCTGCTGTTTTTGTGATTCTTTCCATGACAGGGATACTCTCATCGGTGAGCATTCGGTAAAGTTTTATTTTTTCGGCGACCTCAATATCCCCGACTTTTTTCTTTGTAATTATCTGAAGCATTACCACCTCATTGTCTCCCATGTTTCCGTAATAAATTTCGTTTCCCTTTCTTACGAGCGGGAAGCCCTTGTAGCTGAAAAATTTGTTTTCACTCATGCTGTGTACTTCTCCTTTCTTTTGGTATTGTACCATACATGCAGATGTAAATCCTGTCGCATTTGGTTGCGCCGCGTCTGATTTACCAGTCCATTTTTATTTCTGTTCCGCTTTCAACCGCATCGAGATTTCTCATAAGAGTTTCAATATAGTCGCTGCCGAATTTGAACGAAGGATGCCCGTTGAGCTTGACAGCTGTTCGTCTCGACGCCTGCTCATAAAATTCCAAAACGTCGGTATGTCCGCCGACTGTATTTATAGTAACCTTCATAAAGCAATCGCCTGTCGGATCCTCAAGCCAAAGATCCTCAATCGGGCACTTGAGCAGGAACTGATAAAACAGCTTGAAATTTTCTCCGTCTATCTCGCTGCCGTTAAGACTCGCGTCAACCTTGTTGTCGTCCTTATAGCCTACAATGTCAAACTTATAGGTTTTAGCTTCGGGCGAGTAAACCTCGATATCAATTGTGTCAAGGTCGTAAATGTAGTTTGTTGTCATCATCGAAGAGGTTATATCTGCCGGCATAACGGTTGCCCAAGGCATATCAGCAGCATCGAAAAGGAATATTGCGTCGATTCCCTCATAATAGCCGTAATAAGACTGAACGGTAGTTGTGTCCTCGCCGTTTTCGTCCTTAAGGTAAACAGGACTTCCTATTGTAAGCTTATAGGTCTGAAGCTCAGCTTCGATAGTCAAAGTCGCAGTAGGATTGTCGAGCCCGTATTTTTCAAAATCCTCCTCGCTAGGGAAAGCTGCCACCGCAAGGTTTGCGCGCAGCCCCCAAAGTCCGTGAGTGACAGCGGCTGAATTTGTAATGTCGAGGTAAGCATATACAGGCTCAACCATTACCTGAGCTGATATTACCGTAACCTCAGACTCAATATCTCCCTTCAGTCCGTTTTCAATAACGATATCCCAGTCAAGATCCGGGCGCTGAATTCTTAATGTGTCAATAACAGGCCAGTCGGTATTGTTTTCAGGCTCCTGCAAAATCAGCGTGTTGATATAGTCAACAGCCGGATATGTGAAATAATTGAGTCCTGATTTTTTTGCAGTGTAAACGCTCTCAGAATCGTCAACTTTAATATAGTATCCTGAATTGTCCGGAACTGAGTTGCCGATATATACCGTTTTTTGGGGATATTTATCATTTTTAAAGCTTACGGTAAACTTTGCCGTATAAAGATCGTCTGTAAGACCGTATTTAGACAGATCTTCAGGATTTTCCTCAACAAGCGCCTCTGCTGTTACCGAAGCGGCGCATCGCGTAGCTGCCGATATTGTTGTCTCGTTCTGAGGAAGAGATTCGATTTCCGTAATGGAAAAGCTCTCGAGTCCTTTTCGGACTATTGTATAGTCCCCGTCCGAGTTTTCAATTCTGATTTCTGAAACGTCGTCTCTCGGATATTCATATAAAGCAAATGAGTTGTCGACAGTTTCCTCCTCATCCTGATTTATCTCAGGCGCCTCGGTAAGCTTTAATATTCCGAAGACAATTCCCAGGCACAGTACAAATGCGCCGCATATAGCAAGTGTTCTGACTTTTGAGTTCATCTGTTTCTCCTTCTTACCCAAACAACCATTCCCGCAATGAGTACAGCGAGCGGAACAATGAGCTGGAATGTCCATTTAAGGGTGTTTATCTGAGCCGCCGAAATGTCGAAAGTGGCACTCGAAACGGTTTTAGGGACAATTGTGATTCCTTCCGATTTGTTGGTTATTGAGTTTATAAGACTGAGCATAAAATCGCCGTTGTTGAGACTTGTGCTGGTCATAAGGCTCGACATAAGCATCTGGTCCGAGCCGCATGCGATTACTCTGTTCATAACAGTCACGTTGTTTTCAAGGAAATTGAGCTTTGTGCAGAGAGCTACCGAGTTAAACGAACCCTTTTCCTCAGCGGTTTCAGGCGTCCAGCTTGAGTCCGCGTTAAACGGACACAAAACCGCCGAAGTTGATGAGCTGAGCAAAACCTCGGTTTCCTTTCTGTCCGAAGCCTCATAGAGCACCTTTACAGGTCTTGCCCACGGCACAAGAATACTCAAATCCTTATTTCTGATATCTTCCGTATAATTTTCAGAAACCATGTTCTGATACGCGAAATACGGATATGTGTAATAATATCTTTCATTTGTCTCAACAATCGTCTTGCTTTCAATCACAAGCCCGAATTCCTCAAGAAGCTGGTCGAGGTTAGGTGTTTCGCCCTGCTCGACAGAAGCTACATAAAGCATGTCTCTGTTGAGATTTCCGTCGTTGTTAAGCCAGTCGGCGATTTTGGCGACCTCATCTGGACCGTAGTCTACCTTCGGAGCGGGAACAATAATCATTCTCGTATCCTCGGGAATGTCCTCCTGCTGAATATTTACGCTGTTGATAATATATCCGTTTTTGTCAAGAAGGTTTGTAAGTCCGGAGACATCTGATTCATCGGCGCCCGGGAAAGTTAAAACGGTGACGGTGACGGGGTTTTTGTCGGTAACAGCCATAATCGCGGAGGTAAACTCCTGCTCAGCCTGAGACGATGTTATATATCCGTACTGGCTGAACATTCTCAGAGCTATTTCGGAGCCGTAGTACATTACATACTGGTTGTAATAGTCGGCATAGTCGGAACTTACTCTGACAAGATCCGAAACAGGAATAACCTTAACTCTTTTAATGGTTTCTCCGGTTTCTGAATCGGTATGTTCTGCTTCGATTACAACATCGTAATTCTGAAGAGTCTCCTGATAGCCTGAAGCGAAGTCCGGGTTTTGCAGAAGGTCTTTGTACTGAAGAGTTATGTTGCTGTTATACTGAGTATATTTTTTTAAAAGCTCATTTGCCTGATTGATGTTTACATCAAGCGTAACAAAGTTGGCCTCGTCCGCCATTACCGTTATCGTGACGGGCACGTTAATACTTTTGATATATTCAACAGTTTCGTCGGAAACTGAAAAAACATTTCCGGATGTAAGATCGAGAGAAATCGGAAATCTCTCAAAAAGTGCTGTCATAATTACGTTGACAAGCACAACCATCGCAATTACAACTATTGTTATAGCGGTAGCGAGCGATCCGTACTTAAGCTTTCGTTTGTTGACAGCACCCAAAATCGTTTTTTTCTTCTTCGGTGCGCTGCCCTGAACGGTTATTTTTTCATCATTGTTCATTAATGTTCATCCTTTCGTATCCGTCGGTTATGCCCAGCGGCGCTTTTCAAGAACACGGATTGTAAGATAAATAAATATCACGGCAGCGCTTATGAAAAACAGCGCGTTTGAAAAATCGAATACTCCGTAGGTAAACGGATTATATCGTTCGGAAAACGAAAGGCTTCGCAGAATTTTCTGAATAATATCAACCGGAATAACAGCGGCAATCGCATTTATAAGATAAAGCGCGACCATTATTACAAAACTTACGACCGCTGAGACAACCTGGTTTTCTGTCAGGCTTGAAACAAATATCCCGACAGCGATATACGCGGATCCGACAAGCACAAGACCGACAACGTTGCCTATTATCAGCATCCACTCAAGCTGTGAAAATGCCGAAAGCACGACAGCATACACGACTGTTATCGCAACGCCCATGCAGTAAATAAGAAACGCCGCGAAAAATTTTCCCAAAACAAGCGAAGCTAAGCTTATCGGCGCAGTAAGAAGGCACTGGTCGGTTTTATTCTTCTTGTCTTCCGATAGAGTTCTCATAGTTAGAATCGGAATAAGAACCATCAAAACAAAAAACAGCATTGAAAATACGGTGGAAAGGTCGGTCGAGCCGTACTGAAGCGCCGTCAGTCCGAAAAACAATCCGGCGCAGGCGTAAAACGCCGCAAGATATATATATCCTATCGGAGATGTAAAATACGAGTTAACCTCGCGTCTGAAAATCGCTCCCATCAGTTTAAGCCCTCGCTTTCGATTGTGTCAAGAGATTTTGCCTTTTTGTTCATAAAAGTGTCAACGCTTTCGCCCATCGTCAGCTTTAAGAATATGTCCTCAAGTGAAAGCTCTGAGGATTTAAGCCCGAGAATACACCAGTTTCTCGCGGCGATTCTCTTGAAAAGCTCACGTCTGATGTCAATCCCCTCTGTCGCCTCAATATTGTACTCCCAGACGCCCTTTTCACGTTCCATATCTGCCGCAACCGATTCGACCCCAGAAATGCCTTTAATCGTCCTCAGCACTTCGTCTCTCGGGCCCTCAACCCTTGCTGTGAGCTTATGGTCGGCGGAAAGGCTTTTTGAAAGGTTGTCTGTTGTGTCGTCGGCGACGATTTTACCCTGATTTATAACCACGACTTTGTCACAGACCGCCTGAACCTCGCTTAGGATATGGCTTGAAAGAATTACCGTATGGTTTTTTCCGAGCTTTTTGATAAGCGTTCTGATCTCGATTATTTGCTTCGGGTCAAGTCCGACAGTGGGCTCGTCTAAAATCAAAACCGGCGGGTTTCCCACAAGCGCCTGCGCCAGACCGACTCTCTGCTTGTATCCTTTTGAGAGGTTTTTAATGATACGGTTGAAAACGTTTTCTATTTTAACAAGACGGCATATTTCCTCAAGGTGAGTATTTCTCGGAAGCTTGCACTTTTTAAGGTCGTAAATAAAGCAAAGATAATCCTTTACCGTCATGTCGAGATAAAGCGGGGGCTGTTCGGGAAGGTATCCGATTTTCGCCTTTGCTTTTAAAGGCTCCTCAAGGATATCTACCCCATCGATAAGAGCCTGTCCGTCGGTTGCGGAAATATATCCCGTAAGTATGTTCATGGTTGTTGACTTTCCGGCTCCGTTAGGCCCCAAAAAACCGAGAATCTCTCCTCTTTCCGCCCGAAAGCTTATGTTGTCAACAGCTTTTTTGTCGCCGAAATTCTTGCTAAGGTTTTTTACCTCAATCATCGGTCGGTCCTCCTGACAATTTATATGAATTGCTTTAACGCGTCATTTATACAACAATATTACCGCATTATTGTGATGATTATGTGAAAAAGTTGTGAATATTGCACACTCTTATCTGTTTTCGAGCTTTTCAATGCTCCTGTCAAGTCTTGAAAGGGTATCCTTTTTGCCGATAAGAGCAGCTATTTCAAAAGCTCCTCCGGGAGTAAACTGCTTGCCCGATATAGCCACTCTGAGCGGGAAAAGAATTACTCCGTTTTTAACTCCGAGCTGCTCAATAAGCTTAAACGCGGCGTCGTGAATCGAATTGACATTCCAGTCTGCGTCTTCAATCGCCTCAAGCACGGGCTTTACCGCCTTTAAAGACTCAAGCGAAACTGCCTCGTCGGTTTTCATTTTCTTATTTACATAAAGCGACAAATCATAATCCGGCATTTCGTCAAAGAAATCAACCTGCTCGGGGATTTCGGTCAAAACCTCGGTTCTTGCCTGCAAAAGCTTGGCTATTTCAAGCAAATTTACATCTGTTCTCTTGACGGACTGCCTGATATACGGCTCGGCATGGCTCAAAAACTCTTCGGGAGTGAGCTTTCTGATATATTCTCCGTTTATCGCGCGAAGCTTGAGAGGGTCGAAAATAGCCGGAGACTTCGAAAGTCCGTGAATATCAAACTCTTTGACAAGCTCCTGAAGCGAAAAGATTTCTCTCTCGCCCTTGGGTGCCCATCCGAGAAGAGCTATATAGTTCAAAACCGCCTCTTTAAGATATCCCTTGTCAATCAAATCCTGATAGGAAGCGTCTCCGTCACGTTTTGAAAGCTTGTGCTGCTTGTCCTTCATGATATGCTCGACATGGATATATTTCGGGATTTCCCAGCCGAACGCCTCGTAAAGAAGATTATACTTAGGCGCTGAAGCGAGATACTCATTTCCTCTGACAACGTGGGTGATTCCCATAAGGTGGTCGTCTACTACGTTCGCGAAGTTGTATGTCGGCATACCGTCGGTTTTGAGAAGAATCTGGTCGTCGAGAGTTGAGTTTTCAACTGTGATGTCGCCATAGATTTCGTCGTGGAAAGTGGTTGTGCCGTCAAGCGGAACCTTCTGCCTGATTACATAGGGAACGCCTGCCGCAAGCTTTTCGGCGATTTCCTCTTTTGAAAGATTCCTGCAGTGGCGGTCATACATCGGAGCTATGCCGCTTGCTTCCTGAACAGCCTTAAGCTCTGTGAGCCTGTCCTTGTCGCAGAAGCAGTAATAAGCCTTTCCCATCTCGACAAGCTTTTCGGCGTACTGCTTAAACATTCCCATTCTCTGAGACTGAATGTAAGGTCCCACAGGTCCTCCGATATCCGGTCCCTCGTCCCAGACAAGCCCGACATCCTTTAAGGTCTTGTAAATAACATCGATTGCGCCCTCAACATATCTTTCCTGGTCTGTATCCTCAATTCTGAGAATAAAATCTCCGCCGTTCTGCTTTGCTATAAGGTAAGTAAAAAGCGCGGTTCTTAGGTTTCCGATATGCATATAGCCCGTCGGGCTTGGGGCAAATCTTGTTCTGACTTTATTCATTAAAATCGTCCTTTCGTTTTCTGATGTCTTCTTCAATCTGTATTTTAAGCTCTGAAAGAGAGCCGAATTTCCTTTCGCTTCTCAAAAATCCGAGAAGATAAACCGAAACCGTTTTCCCGTATAAATCTCCGCTGTATCCGAGGATATTTGTCTCGGCAATAATTAAATCGCTGTCGGTTACCGTCGGCTTTGTGCCGATGTTTGTTATGCTCTTGTATGTTTTGCCGTCCGCTTCGGTAAGCGTTGAGTAAACTCCGTTCGGCGGCTTTACAAGGCTTTCGGGGTATATCTGGTTAATAGTCGGAAAGTCAAGCGTCCTGCCGATATGGTTTCCGCTCACAACCTTTTCTCTTATATAAAACCTTTCTCCAGAAAGCTCGTTCGCACGCTCGATTTCGCCTTTGGCAATCAGCGCCTTTATATCCCTTGAGCCGACCGATTTGCCGTTTTTTCTGACAAGAGGAACAATCTCAACCGATATTCCGAACTCTCGGGCGATCTGCGAAAGCTCCTCGGCTCCTGCCTTTCCGCCCTTTCCAAACGAAAAATCCTCTCCGCACACCGCTTTTTCGGCGTTTAATATTCCAACCAGCACCTGCCTTACAAAATCTCTCGGCGAAAGCTCTCTCAAATCCGAAAAATCGGGACAGTATACATACTTTACTCCCATTTCGTCAAGTCTTCTGAGCTTTTCCTCATCGGTCAAAAGCAGTCCTCCGCTTTTTGTCAAAACCGTCGAGCTTTTAAATGTAAACACGGCAGGCTCAAGGTCTTTTCTCTCAAAAATCCTTGACAAAACCGCAAGATGTCCCCTGTGAAGCCCGTCAAAAATTCCGAGAGCGACCGCTGTTTTTTCGAGTGCTTTGCCTTCGCTCAGAGTCAAATTTTCCACGTCCATCACCTTTAGCTAAAAAAAGTTTTTCCCGGCTCTAAGCTCCTGCTTTTGCCTGTCTGTTCTCGCAACAGCGAGAAATTCGCCGTCTGCTCCATACAATCTGTATAAATTATTATAAGTATTACTATCTGTATATTTAATTCTGTTTAAATCGAGCTTGACTCCGTTTTTATACATTCTCGTCTGCTCCTGCGTAAGATGAATTTCGGGATATGCCAAAAAACATCTGTCAACCGGTCTGATTATCTGCGGAAGACATCCCGAACCTGCCGCCTGTTCAAGCTGCTCAAGTGACAGGCAATCCGAAAGCTCAAAACCGCCCGAAAAGTTTCTGACAAGAGAGCTCATGCATCCAAACGTTTCCAGCTTTTCGCCGAGGTCGTTTATAATTGTTCTTATATACGTTCCCTTTGAGCAGGCTATATAGGCTCTTCCCTCACGGGTTTGCTCGTCATAGCTCAAAAGCTTCGCTTCAAAGCAAAAAATCGGGCGGGGCTTTCTCTCAATCTCTATTCCCTGCCTCGCAAGCTCATAAAGCCGCTTTCCTCCGACCGAAACGGCGGAATACATAGGCGGAAGCTGCAAAGTTTCGCCCTCAAATTCAGAAAGCGCCGCCTCAACCTCTTTTGCGGTCGGATTTTTGCCGCTTTCGGCAATCACTTTCCCGGTGATATCCTGAGTGTCTGTTTTAAGTCCGAGCCTAAAACCGGCGGTATACGCCTTTTTATCGTCGGGCAGCATATCGCAGGCACGGGTAGCTTTTCCGATAAAAACAGGCAAAACTCCCGTCGCCATAGGGTCGAGAGTGCCGGAATGCCCGATTTTCCTTGTTTTCAAAATTCCTCTGCACTTTGCGACAACGTCAAACGACGTAAAGCCCTTTGGCTTATCAATAGGTATAACTCCGCAAAGCTCAGCTGATATATTGGCTGTAATGTCCATTAAATCACACAAAATCCTTTGCCGCTTCAATAAGCTTTTTCTTGACTTCATCCAGACTGCCGCAAATCGAACAGCCCGAGGCTCTTATATGACCTCCTCCGCCGAAGAGAGAACAAAATGCAGAAGCGTCAACTCCGTCTGTTCTGACGGAAATTTTAAAGGTGTTCTCCTCCTTGTCGCTTTCCTTAACGGTCATTCCTATTTTTACTCCCTCTACCTGAATGGGTATCGAAGCGAAGCCGTCAAGCTCGGTTCTGTCTATGCCGTATTCGTTAATCATTTCGTTTGTAACGGCAATAATCGCAAGGGTGTCGCCATAGAAAAACTCCATTTTTGAAACGGCGAACTGCTCCGCTTTGATTCTTCCCTTGCTCTTTATATCAAACAGCAGTCGGTTCAGACGTTCCGTTCCTATACCGTATTCCATAAGCTCTGCCGCGGCAATATGAGCCTTTGGAGTTGTGTTTTGAAACTTAAAGCAGCCTGTGTCGGTCGCGATACCTGTATAGAGGCATTTCGCGATGTCCGAGTCAATATGCGCTCCGGCTTTTTTGAGTATTTCATACAGCACAAGGCACGCCGCCGACGCGTCGGGGTCGCAGAAAGTTTTTTTCGCATACCCTGTATTGGAGATGTGATGGTCTATGCAAAGGTCGATTTTATCCGAATAATCCGAAAGCTCCGCCCCAAGAAGAGACTCGGTCGCTATATCAACAGCGATTACGCATTTTTCCTCAAACTCCTGCTTTTCATACCCTTCATAAAGAAACGAAAACCTGGCCGGAAAGCCGTCGGCATTGAGCACATTCGCTTTCTTTCCGCAGTTTCTCAGATATCCGCACAAAGCGAAGCCGCACCCGAGGGTGTCTCCGTCGGGACTTCTGTGAGTGAGAATCGAAACATTATCGCTCTCGCCGAGAAATTCTATAACCTCATCAATAGTCATTTTCAAATTCCTTTCAAACGTGATTTACCCGTTTGTCTCTTCGCTTTCGTCGCCGTCCTTCTCTTCGGCTTCATCAGGCAGAACTTCTTTTAAAAGGCTGTTTATCCTCGCCGAATGTTCTGCAGAGTCGTCCGGTATAAACTTAAGCTCGGGGCATTTTCTGAGATGTAATACGTTTGAAATTTCTCTTTTTAAGAAGCCGCTCGCGCTTTCGAATCCCTTTACCGCGTTTTTCGCAGCTTCGTAACCATCGAAGCTTGAAACAAAAACCTTGCAGTACGAGCCGTCGCCGGAAACCTCGCAGCGCACTATTGTGAGCATTGACGAGTTGATTCTCGGGTCTTTGAGCTGTCTTATATTTCCGCTTATAATTCTTTGTATATCCGCCGCCATTCTTCCCGATTTATATCCGGCCATAGCCTTGGTGACCTCCCTTTTTCATGACTTTATCAGTCCTTGTATTCTTCCATATTATAGCTCTCAAAGATATCTCCCTCTTTGAGGTCGTTGAACTTTTCAAGAGTGATTCCGCACTCATATCCGCTCGCGACTTCCTTAACGTCGTCCTTGAATCTCTTAAGGCTTGACATTTTGTCGTCGGCGATGATAATGCCGTCGCGGACAACTCTGATAAGAGAGTTTCTCACAACCTTGCCGTCAAGTACATAGCATCCGGCAACCGCTCCGACATTGCTTATCTTGTAAACCTGTCTGATTTCCGCGCGTCCGAGCATAACCTCTCTGAATTTAGGCGCAAGCATTCCCTTCATAGCGGTCTGGATTTCCTCGATAGCGTCGTAGATAACCCTGTAAAGCCTTACGTCGACTCCGTCTCTCTCAGCGTTTTCCATAGCCACGGGGTCGGGTCTTACGTTAAAGCCGACGATGATGGCGTTTGACGCGTTCGCGAGCATGACGTCGCTTTCCGAAACAGCTCCTACTCCGCCGTGGATAACCTTAACTCTTACCTCGTCGTTTGATATCTTTTCAAGCGACTGCTTTACCGCCTCGACTGAGCCCTGAACGTCCGCCTTAACGATAATCGGGAGCTCCTTCATTTCGCCCTCCGAAATCTGGCTGAACAGGTTGTCGAGAGTGACCTTCTGATACTGCTTGAATACCTCTTCCTTCGCGGCGTGCTTTCTCTGCTCAACAAGCTCTCTCGCGAGCTTTTCATCCGCTACGGCGTTAAATACGTCTCCTGCCGCCGGCACTTCCGCAAGTCCGGTTATCTCAACAGGAACCGACGGTCCTGCCTCCGAAACAGCTTTTCCCTTGTCGTTTGTCATTGTTCTGACACGTCCGACCGAGGTTCCGGCAATTATAATATCGCCCTGATGAAGAGTTCCGTTTTGAATGAGTATTGTAGCCACAGGACCTCTGCCCTTGTCAAGCCTTGCCTCGATAACCGAGCCTTTTGCCGCTCTGTCGGGGTTAGCCTTAAGCTCCTTGACCTCAGCGATAAGTAGTATATCCTCAAGAAGCTCGTCTATGCCCATGCCTGTTTTTGCGGAAACGGGAACACACATTACGTCTCCTCCCCACTCCTCACAGACAAGACCGTACTCGGTAAGAGCCTGCTTAACCGCTTCCGGATTTGCCTCCGGCTTATCCATCTTGTTTATAGCGACTATAATTGAAACTCCGGCAGCCTTAGCGTGGTTTATAGCCTCAACAGTCTGAGGCATGATTCCGTCGTCGGCGGCGACAACAAGAACTGCTATGTCGGTAACCTGAGCTCCCCTCATTCTCATTGCGGTAAACGCCTCGTGTCCCGGAGTGTCAAGGAAAGTGATGTCCTTTCCATTGAAGTTTACAGTATAAGCTCCTATGTGCTGAGTGATTCCTCCTGCTTCGGTAGCGGTTACGTTTGAATGTCTGATTCTGTCAAGAAGAGATGTCTTGCCGTGGTCAACGTGTCCCATTACAACAACGACAGGGCTTCTCTCAACAAGGTCTTCCTCCTTATCCTCGTCGTCGATAATGAGTCTTTCCTCGATTGTTACGATAACTTCCTTCTCAACTTTTGCTCCAAGCTCCTCCGCAACCAAAGACGCTGTATCAAAATCTATAACCTCGTTTGCGGATGCGAAAACACCGAGCCCCATAAGCTTTTTGATAACCTCGGTTACGTTTACCTTAAGTCTTGAAGCAAGCTCCGAAACGACTATCTCATCGGGGATAAGAACCTTGAGCTTCATTTTTCTCGCTCTCTCAAGCTCAAGCCTGCGGAGCTTTTCAGATTCAGTCTCTTTCTTTGTTGAGAACTGCTGTTTTTTCTGCTGCTGCTTTTTCTGAGTGAGCTTCTGCTTCTTTGTAAAGCTGTCCTTATTGACGTTTGTGCGCTTTGTGTCTGCAAGTGTGTCATACTTGTCGTTATACTTGTCAAGCTCAACATAGCTTCCTCTTGTATCGACAGTACGCATATTGCTTGTCGTTGACGATGAAGTTGTAACAACTCCGCCCTTGTCTGACGGCGAGTTTGTAATAAGCTGTCTGCGCTCTCCCCTGTCCTGCTTCTGAGCGGGCTTTTTCTCTTCCCTGCGCGGCTTGTTTTCATGCTTGGCTTCGGGCTTCGAGTGATTTTTAATCTGCTCCGAAGGCTTAGTCTCTGCTTTCGGCTCAGGCTTCGCTTCCTCTTTCTTTGGCTCTGAAAGCTTTGTCTCCGCCTTAGGCTCTGCAGACTTGTTCAACTGAGACTCCTTTTCATCCTCTGCCTGAGGCTTCTTCTCCGCCTGCTTCTTAGATTCCGCTTGCGGTTCATCCTTTTTTGGAGCGCTGCGCTTTAAATCCTTTGCGGCAAAATAGCTGTCAAAGCTTTCAACCTGATTTTTCTGAGTAAAATAATCCAAAGCGTAGTTAAGCTCTTCTTCACTGAGGCTTGACACAGCTTTTTTCGCGCCGAACTCTTTAGCTAGACACTCTGCGAGCTCATTAGCCGAAATCTTTAAATCCTTTGCAAGGTCGTTGAGTTTTATTTTTGAGGTGTTTGACATTCGGTTTCCTCCCGTAAATAATCATTGTGTAACTGGGCTTGCTCTTATATATCAAGCGAAACAAGCGGCTTCCGCTTTTCCGCATTTATATTTTATCCGTCGCAATTTCCAAAGCGAGACTCGCGGCTTTTTTATTGAATCCGCTGTCAAGCACCGCTATAATTCCGACACGTTTTCCCATTTGATTTCCTACCTCTTCCATAGTCGCTCCGAGAGAATAAAGCTTCACACAGGTTTTTTGACAAATAAATTTCGCTTCCTTAAGGCTTTTTTGAGAAATATCGTCGGCCGCGTAAACTCCAAAAGCCTTTCCCGAAACGCACGCTTCTTTAACGGCGTCGGTCCCCATCTTTATTTTTCCCGCTCTCGCGCACATTGATAAAAGGCTGAGTATTTTATTCATCGCTGTTGCCGCCTCTTAGCAAAAGCTGTTTATCAAGCTCTGCGTATATTTCCTGAGAAATCTGACACGAAAACGCTTTTTCAAGCCGTCTTGACTTTTTAGCCTTTTCAAAGCACTCTCTGCTTGCGCAGATATAAGCTCCCTTGCCCGATTTTTTTCCGGTGGTGTCGAGGGAAATTTCGCCTTCGGGCGAGCGCACAATTCTTATAAGCTCTTTTTTGGGCTTCATCTCATCGCAGCCCACACACATTCTCATGGGTATTTTTTTCGGCTTCATATGTTCTGCTCCGCTTCGGAGCGCCCTCCTTTCGGATTTTTATCAAACCTTATTGTGCTTCGGCTCCTATCGGATTCTCTGGAACAATATCAATTTTATATCCCGTCAGTCTTGCGGCAAGCTTAGCGTTCTGACCTTTGTTGCCGATAGCGAGCGAAAGCTGGCTGTTCGGAACAACCGCCGTGCATGAACGGCTTCCGTCCTCGGCGAGAGTAACGCTTACGACCTCGGCAGGGGCAAGCGACTTCGCGATAAACTCGGCGTCGTTTTCCGAAAAGCTTACGATATCTATTTTTTCGCCCTTAAGCTCGTCAACTATCGCTGTTATTCTCGACCTCTTCGGACCTATGCACGAACCGATAGCGTCAACGTTCGGGTCCTTGCTCCAAACGGCGATTTTGCTTCTTGAGCCTGCTTCTCTTGAAATAGATTTAACCTCAACCGTTCCGTCATAAATTTCGGGAACCTCAAGCTCGAAAAGTCTTTTAACCAAATCCTTGTGAGTTCTTGAAATTTTAATGGTGGGCTTTCTGTCAAGATTTACGAGATTTACGATATAAACCTTGATGATATCTCCCGGCTTGAGAACCTCGCCCGGAATCTGCTCTGTTCTCGGAAGATAAACCTCGTCCTTATTGATGGTAACAATTGCGTTTAAGGTTCCCGGCTCGATTTTCTGAACGGTTGCCGCTACGCACTCGTTTTTCTTTTCCTCATAGACTCCCAAAAAGCGTTCTTTTTCAAACTCCTTGATATCGTGCTTGATAGACTGCTTTGCTGATGAAGCCGCGACTCTTCCGAACTTCGCGGGAGAAAGCGGAATTTCGCACATCTCCCCGACTCTCGCTCTCTTGCTGTATGTTTTAGCCTCGTCGAGAGTAATCTGGTTGTCGGGGTCCAGGACCTCGCCGTCGACAATTTCCTTGAGTATTTTCATCTCAAACTTGCCTGTTTCGGGGCTGATAACTATGCTTATGTTTCTGCATTCGGGATAATCCTTTTTAACAGCCTTTAAAATTCCCTGCTTCACCTTTTCAATAAGAAGCTCTCCTGATATTCCGTTTTCCTTTTCAAGAAGCCTCAGCGCTTCAAAAAGCTCGTTATTCATTTTTTCGACCAATCCTTTCGGGTTAATTGTTAATGTTGAAACATCTATTAAAACAAATCCTCGTCATCGCAAAGCTTAACATATGCGGCGTCGGACAGACCGTATTCTTTTTCGGTTCCGTCCTCAAGCCTGATTGTTACCTTTGGCTTTTCATAGCCCGTGAGAATTCCCTTGACCTCCTTCATTCCGTCAACCGGACGGATAAAGCGTATTCTTACCTCATCGCCTATGCACACCTCAAAATGCTCGGGACGGTTAAGCTGGCGGCCGAGTCCCGGCGACCCCACTTCAAAGACATAGCTTTGGCTTATCGGGTCGACGTCGTCAAGAATTTTGTTAAACCTTCTTGAAAACTCCTCGCAGTCGTCCATATCCACACCGCCGTCCTTGTCGATAAGCACACGGAGATACCATGTCGCGCCCTCTTTTTCAAACCGAACGTCCCACAAAAAAAGCCCCAGCTCGTCGCACAGCGGCTTTGCAAGCTCAAAAACCCTGCCCGCGGTATTGCCCTTTTTCACTTCACCGCTCAATAAGCTCATTCCTTTCATTTGCAAACGGAAATTTTGAATTTTTCCATACAAAATTGAAAGACCGGAAGTCAATTTCCAGCCTTTCATTAAACGTATTATGTGTAGTATATCACATTTTTTCGCCCTTTGCAAGGGGTTTTTAATGTTTTTTACAGGTTATTTTCAACAAAAATAAATTAAAATCCGCGCCGGGCGGCGATTAACCCCGTTATTTCCCTCTATTATTTTTGCCCGCACGTTAATTTAGATATGAGTTGAGTAGTTCGGAGCTTCCTTAGTAATATAAATGTCATGAGGATGCGATTCCTTAAGACCCGCTCCGGTGATTTTAACAAACTTGGCTTTTTCGTGAAGGTCTTCTATTGTCGGGCATCCGCAGTAACCCATACCAGAGCGAATTCCTCCGCAGAGCTGGAAGATAGTATCAGCTAAAGTTCCCTTATAAGGCACTCTGCCCTCAACTCCCTCGGGAACAAGCTTTTTGCTTCCGGTCTGGAAATATCTGTCCTTTGAGCCCGCCTCCATAGCGCCGAGGCTTCCCATTCCTCTGTACACCTTGAATGAACGTCCCTGATAAATTTCAACAGCTCCGGGAGCCTCCTCGCATCCTGCCAGAAGAGAGCCGAGCATTGCCACATTTGCTCCTGCCGCAAGAGCTTTTACAATGTCTCCCGAATATTTTATTCCGCCGTCGGCGATAACTGGGATATCATACTTCGCAGCCATAAGCGCCGCGTCATAAACCGCTGTAATCTGAGGAACGCCGATACCGGCTACAATTCTTGTCGTGCATATTGAGCCCGGACCTATACCGACCTTTATGCAGTCCGCCCCGGCCTCAATAAGATCCTTTGCCGCCTCTGCTGTCGCGATATTTCCCGCGATAATCGGCGTGTTCGGGAAAGCATCCTTAACCTTTTTAACGCAGTTTATGATATTTTTACTGTGTCCGTGAGCAGAATCAAGAACCAAAACGTCAACCTGAGCGTCAACAAGAGCCTGAGCTCTTTCCAAAACATCGGCTGTAACTCCGATAGCCGCACCGCACAAAAGCCTTCCGCCGGCATCCGTAGCGGAATTCGGATACTTGACCGACTTTTCAATATCCTTAATTGTTATAAGTCCCTTTAAAATTCCGTTTGAATCGACAATCGGAAGCTTTTCAATCTTGTGCCTTCTGAGAATATCCTGAGCCTCGGCAAGAGTTGTTCCGACAGGCGCGGTGACAAGGTTGTCCTTAGTCATAACCTCAGCGATTCTTATTCCGAAATCGCTGATAAAGCGCATGTCACGGTTCGTGATAATTCCTACAAGCTTTCCGTTTTCCTCAACGATAGGAACACCCGAAATCTTGTATTTTGCCATCAGGTCGTCGGCGTCCTGAACAAGCCTGTCCGCGGTAAGCGAAAATGGATTTACGATAACCCCGTTTTGCGAGCGCTTGACCATGTCTACCTGGTCAGTCTGAGCCGCAATCGTCATGTTTTTGTGAATTATTCCGATTCCGCCCTCTCTCGCCATAGCGATAGCCATTTTTGATTCGGTAACGGTATCCATAGCCGAGGTCATCAGCGGAATATTAAGCTTAATATTTCCGGCAAGCCTTGTTCCCAGATGTATCATATCGGGAGTAACATCCGACTTTCCGGGAATCAGCAGCACGTCGTCAAAGGTAAGACCTTCTTTTGCAAATTTGTCATCAAAGCCGCAATCGGTTTTAAGCATAGCATATCCTCCCATGATAAATAATTTTGTCTTATTTTTCTTTTTAATATACTACTTTTTTATACTTTTGTCAACGCCGCAAGACCTTGACACTTGTCAGTTTTCTTCGGCAAGCTCAAATTTATATCCTACTCCCCAAACGGTTTTCAGCGCCCACTTTTTTGAAACCCCGTCAAGCTTTTCCCGAAGCCTTTTCACATGCACGTCTATAGTTCTCGAATCGCCGTAATACTCAAATCCCCAAACCTCGTCGAGAAGCTGGTCTCTTGTATAAACCCTGTTCGGATTTGAGGCAAGGTGAAACAGCAGTTCAAGCTCTTTAGGCGGCGTATCTATCACCTTTCCGTCAACCCTCAGCTCATATCTTGTCATGTTTACCGAAAGCTTGTCGTATTTGACCTCTTTTGTCTCGGCTTCGGCTGAAAACTGCCCCGCTCTTCTGCAAACAGCCTTTATTCTCGCGATAACCTCTTTCGCGTCAAACGGCTTGACAACATAGTCGTCCGCTCCCAGCTCAAGCCCCAAAACCTTATCGAAAGTTTCGGATTTTGACGTTACTATTATCAGAGGTATATTTGATTTTTTCCTAATCTCCCTGCAAATCTGCCATCCGTCGATTCCGGGCAGAACAACGTCCAAAAGCACTATATCCGGCTTTACAGCGGAAAATTTTGAAAGCGCGTCCTCTCCGTCATGCGCAAGCGAAACCGAATAACCTTCCTTTTCAAGATAGAGCCTCAGCAGCTCGCAGATATTTTTATCGTGGTCTATGACCAGAACTTTTCCGGTTGACATTCACAAGCACATCCTTTCAGCAAAATATTTTTTATTTAATTTCTCACAAATAATTTATAAAAAATTATTTAACCGTTCATATTTATAATCATCATTATATCACGATTCCTTTTAAATTGCAAGTTTTTATTAAACAAATATTTCAGATTTATTAACTTTGAGAAAAAGAAAAGTGCGTCCGCATAAAGTTTACGCGGACGCAGACGAATCAAACCACTATAAGCGACATGATAGGGATTGTTATAACGCTCAGAAGGGTTCCGAGCAGCACTAAATTCGCCGCCGTTTTCTGTCCCTGACCGAGAAGCTCGGTGAAATTTAAAACGACAGAAGCAACCGGGCTGCAGCACAAAATGCACATTGTCTGCTTAAAAACAGGGTCTAGCGGAAGAGCGGCAAGCGCAAAAAAAGCGACAAGCGGCATCACAAACTGCTTAACCGCAACAACAGCGTACTGAAACGGAGAGGTGAAAACGTTTTTAAGGCTGCTTGTCGCAAGCCTCATTCCGATAATCAGCATACACAGCGGAGTTGACATGCGCCCCATAAGAGCAATCATTCCGTCAATCTGTCCGGGAATACGCACATTGAAAATCAAAATCGGCAAAACGGCGATAAAGGCAATCGCGGCGGGATTTAACAGCACTTTTTTCGGGCTGATGTACTTTTTGTCTCTCGTTATAAGAGCGGAAGCGACAGTCCATCCCAGCATATTCATCGAAAGCGAGTAAACAGCAGAATACACAATTGCCTCAGGATTGTCGGGAAAAACAGCTTCAAGAAGCGGAACTCCCATAAAAGCGCAGTTGCCAAATCCGACAGCGACGTTCGCTACCCTCATACGAGCGTCGTTTTCCCCGCGCTTTCTCAAAACAGCGAACCCTCCGAAAAGCATCACAGCCTCAATTGCGGTTATGATTATAAAGAAAAGCGCCATTTTCAAAAAAAGGCTTGCCGACGGCTCCACTCTCGTCATTGAGTATACCTGAAGGCAAGGCGAGCAAACGCAGAGCAATACCCTCGCAAACGCCGAAATAGTGTCTTCCTTTATGTATTTTCCTTTAATAAGAATATATCCCGGAACGCAGTATACAAGCATCATTGCGACCGTAGTAAGAGTGATAAAAAATGTTGTCATTGTAACCTCTGACAAAAACTGAACTAAAACACAAACTGAGAACCCTAAGGCTCTCAGCTTATCGTTATATCATATTATATCGGCAATGTCAAGAATAAGCCTTTGGGTTTTGTCCCAGCCGAGACAAGGGTCTGTTATAGACTGTCCGAAAACCATGTGGTCGCTTATTTTCTGATTTCCGTCCTCAAGATAGCTTTCTATCATAAATCCCTTGACAAAGCCCTTGATGTCCTTTGAAAGGCGGCAGCTGTGGAGAACCTCCTTGCAGATTCTGACCTGCGCGAGATAATTCTTGTTTGAATTGGCGTGGTTTGTATCGACAATCACCCCGGGGTTTGAAAGCTCACGCTTGCTGTAAAGCTCAAAAAGCCTTTCAAGGTCCTCATAGTGATAATTCGAGTAGCATTTTCCGTCCTCTTTGACATATCCCCTCAAAATCGCGTGGGAAAACCTGTTGCCCTCGGTTGAAACCTCAAAGCCGTTGTATGAAAACGTATGGGGATGCTGTGCGGCGGTAATAGAATTAAGCATAACCTCAAGGTCTCCGCTTGTCGGGTTTTTCATTCCGACAGGCAGTCCTATCCCGCTTGACACAAGCCTGTGCTGCTGATTTTCAACCGATCTGGCTCCAACGGCTACATACGAAAGCACATCGGAAAGATAGCTGTGATTTTCTGGATACAGCATTTCGTCAGCGCAGGAAAATCCCGTTTCTTTTATAGCTCTTGTGTGAAGCTCCCTTATGGCGTGGATTCCCTTGAGCATATCGGCTTCCCTGTCGGGGTCGGGCTGCAGAGCCATTCCCTTATATCCGTCGCCTGTTGTCCTCGGCTTGTTTGTGTATATTCTCGGAACTATCACGATTTTATCCTTGACCTCCTGCTGAACCCTCGCAAGCCTTGAAATATACTCAAGCACAGGCTCTGTTCTGTCAGCCGAGCAGGGCCCGATAATCAAAAGAATTTTATCGCTTTTTCCGCTTAGAATATCAGCAATCATTAAATCTCTGGCGTCTTTAATCTTTTTCATTTCCTCCGTCATGGGAAGCTGCGCCTTTATCTCGTCGGGCGTGGGCAGCTTATGGCGAAAGGTCATCTGCATATCCATTTTTATTCTTTCCTCCGAATTTATTTTTTAATTTTGTTATGATAAATCCTGCAAGAAGTGTTATCGTCATTCCGCAAACAGCCCCGGAAAAATCTATCCAA
The DNA here is from genome assembly GCA_944385905.1 of uncultured Clostridia bacterium. Lineage (GTDB taxonomy): Bacteria > Bacillota > Clostridia > Oscillospirales > Ruminococcaceae > CALWZA01. The sequence goes on along the minus strand of CALWZA010000019.1, from coordinate 102,180 downwards.
ACGTCGGTTACCTCGCAGGAGCGGTCGGTGATCATTTGAAGACTCTCGTCGGTCATTGCAGTCAAAACGCAAAACAGCGCGGCTATTCCCGCCGAAACAAGATGTTTTTTTCTAAGCGCGATTATCAGCAGTCCGCATTCAACCCCCAAAAGTCCGAATTCGCTGAAATGAGCGGTTTTTCTTATGTATTTCTCAAAAGTCTGAGTGGGAATTTTCTGCTCGGGGTCAACTATCTCCTGAATGACCTGAGTTACGTTTTGACTTTTTTCAGAGGATTGGGCGGCGTTTTCAAGCGAGTTTGAAAATATATAACCTACCGTAAAAACTATGCACGCAAAAAGTGCCGAAACCGCAAAAATCCTCGCTCTCGTTAATCCTTTCAACTGCTTTCCTCCTGACTTTGCCTGAAATTAGTATAACTCTGTTTTAAAAATATTTCAACCGTTTAAAGCGATAAATCAAAATAAATCTTGCCGCCGTTTTTTTGTTAAGCAATCACAATTTTGACACGGCGGCTTAAGTTTAATCCTTTGCGTCATACCAGCTTTTGCCCGTATTAACGTCTGCTGTGAGCGGAACCGCAAGCTTCGCGGCGTTTTGCATTTCCTCCGAAAGAACCTTTGCCGCTTTTGCGCTGTCTTTTTCGGACGCCTCGACTATCAGCTCGTCATGAACCTGCAAAATTAACTTTGCGTCTAATTTTTCATTTTTTAACCGTCTGTATACTTTCACCATGGCTATTTTGATAATATCCGCGGCGGCTCCCTGTATGGGGGCATTCATGGCGGCTCGCTTTCCGAAAGCCTGAAGCATTTTGTTTGACGACATAAGCTCGGGAATATAGCGGCGGCGGTTAAAAATCGTAGATACATAGCCGTTTTTAAGCCCGAACTCGACGGTTTCTTTCATAAACCTGTCGACATCGGGGTAGTTTGCCAAGTACTGCTTAATATATCTGTCAGCCTCGGCAACCGAAACCCCTATATCCTGCGAAAGCGAAAATGCCCCGATTCCGTAAACTATTCCGAAATTAACCGCCTTTGCGGCTCTTCTCATATCGGGTGTGACAAATTCCTCAGGAAGTCCGAAAACCTGAGCGGCGGTTGCGGTGTGAATATCCTTGCCCGACAAAAACGCCTCCTGCATATTTTTATCTCCGCAAACCGAAGCAAGAACTCTCAGCTCAATCTGGCTGTAATCGGCGTCCAAAAGCTCATAGCCGTTTTCAGATATGAAAAATCTTCGCATATTCCTGCCTATTTCTTTTCTGACGGGAATGTTCTGAACATTCGGCTCGGTTGAGGATATTCTGCCAGTTCGGGTTTCGGTCTGGTTAAACGAGGAATGAACCCTGCCGTCGGGCGCGACGACCTTCAAAAGTCCGTCAACATAAGTTGAATTCAGCTTTGTTAAGGTGCGGTATTCGAGAATCAGCGGAATTATCGGGTGCTTGTCCGAAAGCGAATCCAAGACCTCGGCGTTTGTCGAATATCCGCTTTTCGTCTTTTTCTTGCAGGGAAGTCCCAAATCCTCAAAAAGCACGACTCCGAGCTGTTTGGGTGAGGAAATATTAAAAACCTTTCCGGCAAATGCGTAAATCTGCTCCTCAATGTTTTTTATATCCGCAGAAAGCTGACTGCCGAAAGCCTTAACTCCGTCAATGTCGATTTTAACGCCGATTGTCTCCATCGACGCCAAAACCTCGCAGAGAGGCTGTTCGATATCGTACAAAAGGCTGTCCATGCCGAGCGAGGAAATCTCTTCGCCGAGCTTTTTTGAAAGCGGCAAAAGTGAGGCGGCGTCAGCATATTCGCCCATATCCGAGCGGTACGGAACGTGGTAAGCCGAGCATAAATTTTCAACCGTGTATCCGCTTGACTGCGAATTGAGCAGATATCCTGCCAAATCACAGCAAAAGACAACGTTTTTAAGCTCCCTGCCGTTTTCAAAGCAGAGCTTGTAAGCGCTTTTCGCCTCAAAAGCGATTTTTTTGCAGCCGCTTTCGAAAAAATCAAGAGTTAAACCAATACTATCTGTATAATAAATATTATTATAAACAGAAAGTATAAGCTTATCGGTATATATAAACCCTGCCTCGGTATCCGCTGTGAGATTTGAAATTATGTCATTTGAAAGGGGCGAAACCGAAAACTCAGGCAGCGGTGATGATTTTTTTTCGGACTCCTGAGAAGATTTTTCAATCTCCGAAGCGTCCGCCCTTGAAAGTCCGAGCTTTTCCAAAAGCTTGAACATTTCCATTTCGGTTAAAATTTCAGCCGCTTTTGCCTTGTCCGGCTTTGAGAGAAGATAGTCCTCACAGTTTTTCTCAACCGGCGCTTCTTTTGATATAGTCGCAAGCCACTTGCTTTCAAAAGCCTTTTCTTTGCCGTTTGCAAGCTTTGTTTTAACCCCCTGCGAAAGGGGAAGGCTGTCTAAATTTTCATATATATACTCGATATTTGAATAGTCGTGTATAAGCGAGAGGGCTGTTTTTTCGCCGATTCCCGCAACTCCGCTTATGTTGTCCGAGCTGTCGCCCATAAGAGCCTTGATGTCGATAAGGTTTATCGGTTCAGTGCCGTATTCCTCGAAAAATTTGTCACGGTCAAAGGTAACGGTTTCCCTGTTGGTGGCAAGCCTTACTGTGGTAAACTCGTTTATAAGCTGAAGATTATCCCTGTCTCCGGTCAGAATATAGCATTGATTTTTGTTGTCGGCAAAAACCTTTGAAACCGAGCCGAGAATATCGTCCGCTTCCCAGCCCTCGATTGCCATTATCTTAACTCCGAGAGCAGAAAGCAGCTCTTTTATAACCGGCATCTGCAAAGCAAGCTCTTTTGGCATTCCCTTTCGGTTGGCTTTATAGGAAGCAACCGCCTTGTGCCGAAAGGTCGGGGCTTTTAAATCAAACGCCGCCGCAACGCAGTCGGGCTTGAGGGTCTCGATTTCCTTGAGGTAGATGTTCATAAACCCTGTCAGGGCGTTTGTGAAAAATCCCTTTGAGTTTGAAAGAAGCTTTATTCCGTAAAACGCCCTGTTCATTATGCTGTTTGAGTCGATAACAAGTATTTTCATTGCGTTTCTCCGTTTCTTTATCTTTTAAGTATCAAGGTTGTTATTCCCTGATTCAGCGACAAAAATTTTCTCTCTATTCTCGGATGAGTAAACTCTCTGCGGACAAAATCACGAAGCGCCGTTCCGCCCGTATAGCCGTGTATGACCTCGATTTCATGGCAGTCCTTTCCCGCGCGGTTCAAAAGCAGAGTAAGCTCTCTTTTCGCATCTGAGACCGTCATTCCGTGAAGGTCGATTTCATAATTGTGTCCGAAAGTTCTGATAATCATAGCTTTGCTCCTTAGATTTACTGTTCAATGCCGATATTTACTCTTCGCACTGTGCCTGACTTTGAAGTATTCGCCGAGACATATCCTCAAGCTGAGAAAAAGCAACGAGCGAGCCGCACTCGTTTCGGTATTTTGCGGCGTTCGGAAGTCCCTTTAAATACCACGCGACGTTTTTTCTCGCCTCACGCATACCCTGCCCCTCGCCGAGATTTTTAACAATCATACGAACGTGAGTAAGCATTACCTCTATCCTCTCTTTCAGAGCCGGCGGCGGAAGTATCTCTCCTGTTTCAAAGTATTTGTCAATACTTTTAAAAATCCACGGGTTTCCGTATGACGCTCTTCCTATCATAACGAGGTCGCACCCCGTTTCATCGTACATTTTTTTGCAGTCCAAAGCCGATTTGACGTCGCCGTTTCCGATAACGGGGACAGAAACAGCCTGCTTTATCTGCCTGATTATATCCCAGTCCGAGTGTCCGCTGTACATTTGGTTTCGTGTTCTGGGGTGAACCGCAATTGCGTCTGCGCCGGCGGCTTCCATACGCTTTGAAAACTCAACGGCGTTTATGCAGTCATTGTCCCAGCCCGAGCGGATTTTAACCGTTACAGGGCAGGGCGACACGCTTTTTACCGCTCTTACTATTTTCTCAGCCTTTTGCGGGTCTTTCATAAGCGCCGAGCCTGCTCCGTTTCCCGCAACTTTCGGAACTGGACAGCCCATGTTTATATCTATTATATCCGCTTCAAACCGTTCAATAAGCGTCACCGCGTTTTTCATAAATTCGGGGTCTTCGCCGAAAAGCTGTATGCCCATAGGTCTTTCTGCGTCGGTGACGGTACAAAGCTCGGCAGTCTTTCTGTCCGAATAAAAAAGTCCTTTCGACGACACCATTTCGCTTACCACATACGACGCCCCGAAGCTTCTGCACAAAGTGCGGTAAGCCGAATCGGCAACCGACGCCATCGGAGCCAAAGCGGCTGTCTTTTTAATTGTAACGGGATTTTTGCTCCCGATTGTAACTGTACTCATAATCAAGTCCTTATAAATAAATATATAAAATAATTGTATCATATTTTTTAAAAAAAGTGTAGAGGTTTTTTTGATTTTATGATAAACTTAAGAGGTATTAATAACCTTTATAAAGGACTGATGATGAAATTGTACGGTGATTTAAGCTTTGAAAGCCTCGGAGAAGGAATTGAGATATGTATTTCAACCGAACACAGGTTCGGAACGGACGCGTTTTTGCTTGCGGATTTTGCCGCTCCCAGAAACAAGGACTCGGTTTTAGACCTTTGCACGGGAAGCGGAATTGTCGCTCTTCTTATGAAAAGAAACTTTAAGCCGAAAATGATTTACGCTGTTGAAATTCAAAAAAAAGCTCACGACATGCTTTTAATGTCAGTTGAGCGTTCAAAAATAGACGGTTTGGAGGCTGTCAACGCCGACTTAAAGGAGTACACCTCTCCGCTCGAGGTTGACTTGGTGACCTGCAATCCCCCCTATAAAATTGACAACACGGGCTTGAAAAACGAGCTTGACGCCGAAACAATTGCCCGTCACGAGGTTTTGTGCGATATAAACGACGTTTGCAAAGCGGCGGCAAGGTCGCTGAAATTCGGAGGCAGGCTTTGCCTTTGCAACCGTCCCGAAAGGCTTTGCGACGTTATGTGCGCTATGCGTGAAGCCGGAATTGAGCCTAAGCGTGTGAGGTTTGCGTCAAAAACCCCGAAAACCGCTCCTTGGCTTTTTCTCATTGAGGGAAGAAAGGGCGGAAAGCCTTTTATGCAGATTGAGCCTCCTCTTTTTACCGTAAATGAAGCCGACGGCGGATATTCGGACGAAATGAAAAGAATTTACAAACTACTTTAAAAAAATCGGAGACGCCGAAAAAATACGTCTCCGATTATTTTTGTTTGTTTTTATTTATTAAAGCACTCTTACCTTGACAATTCCCTCAGCAGATTCAAGTTTTTTAACTACATCGGTCTGAACATTGCCGGTTACGTCGAGCATTGTGTAAGCCCAGTCTTTCTTCGACTTGCTGGCGAGATTTTCAATGTTCGCCCCCGACTCTGACAAAACAGTTGTAATCTGCGACAAAATTGACGGTACGTTTTTGTGAATTACGCATACCATGTGGTCTGCCGTTTTGTTGAGGCTGCAGTTCGGAAGATTAACCGAGTTTGTGATGTTTCCGTTTTCGATATAGTCCGCAAGCTCAAGCGCAGCCATAACAGCGCAGTTGTCCTCCGACTCCTCTGTTGAGGCTCCGAGGTGAGGAATTGCGATAGCTCCCTCCATGCCTGCCGTCTTTGCGTTCGGGAAATCGGTTACATACTTTGCGACCTTGCCCGATTTAAGCGCCTCGGCGATGTCGTCGTCGTTTACAAGGGTATCGCGGGCGAAGTTGAGAATAATCACTCCGTCCTTCATCATTGCGATAGTGTCCTTATTTATCATATACTTTGTGTTGACGCTCGGGTCTGAATTTTCAATAAGCGGAGTGTGAACGGAAATGAAATCGCTGTTTTCGAAAATTTCCTCTCTGGTATTAACCTTCTTGACAGCGCTGCTCATTTTCCAAGCGGCGTCAATTGAGATATAGGGGTCGCATCCCAAAACGTTCATGCCGAGTGAAACCGCGGCGTTTGCAAGCTGACCTCCGATTGCTCCGAGTCCGATAATTCCGAGAGTTTTTCCCTTGATTTCGTGTCCTGCGAACTTTGACTTTTCCTTTTCAACAAGCTTTGCGACTGTCGGGTCGTCCTTTACCGATTTAACCCAGTCGATTCCGCCCTTGATATCTCTTGAAGCCAAAAGCATTCCGCAGATTACAAGCTCCTTAACTGCGTTTGAGTTGGCTCCCGGTGTGTTAAAAACGCAGATTCCCTCCTCAACGCATCTGTCAACCGGTATGTTGTTGACTCCGGCGCCCGCTCTTGCGATAGCGAGAAGGTTTGAGCCGAATGTCATGTCGTGCATCGCGGCCGAACGCACCATTATAGCGTCTGGATTCTCAACGCTGTCCGAAACAGTGTAATTAGCCTTGTCAAGCTTATCTGTTCCGACCTTAGCGATTTTATTGAGGGTTAATATGTTGTACATGTCTGTCATCCTTTCCAAAACAATGCTTAAATAAACGTCAGGGCGGATAATTTTCCGCCCTTATAAAATATTTCAAAAGCCAAATTAAGCGTTTTCCGCCTCAAACTTTTTCATAAACTCGACGAGCTTTTCAACGCCCTCTACAGGCATAGCGTTATATATAGACGCTCTCATTCCGCCGACTGTGCGGTGACCCTTGAGGTTTATAAAGCCTGCTTTCTTAGCCTCAGAAACGAACTTTGCGTCAAGCTCCTCATTTCCCGTGATAAAAGGAACGTTCATAATCGAGCGGTCCTTTCCCGAAACTGTCGCCTTAAACATCTTTGAGCTGTCGAGAAAATCATAAAGCATTGCGGCTTTCTTTTCGTTGCGTGCCTTCATAGCCTCAAGTCCGCCCATTTCCTTTATCCAGTCAAGAACAAGACCGAGAATATAAATTCCGTATGTAGGCGGTGTGTTGTACATAGAACCGTTTTCTGCATGAATCTGATAGTTGAACATTGTCGGGCAGATATCCCTCGCGTTTCCGATGAGGTCCTCACGGATGATTACAACCGTAAGTCCGGCAGGTCCCATGTTCTTCTGAGCGCCCGCGTAAATCATTCCGTACTTTGAAACGTCAACAGGCTCGGAAAGTATGCATGAAGAAAGATCCGCTACAAGAGGAACGTTTCCTGTGTCGGGAAGCTCTGTAAAGCGTGTTCCGTAGATTGTGTTGTTCTGACAGATGTGGAAATAATCCGCGGTGGGGTTAAACTTAGACTTGTCAAGCTCGGGGATATATGAGAAAGTCTTGTCAGCCGAGGAAGCTACGACATTGCACTCGCCGTATCTTGAAGCTTCCTGATAAGCCTTCTTAGCCCACTGACCTGTGATTACAAAATCAGCCTTGCCTGTTTTGTTCATAAGATTCAGAGGAATCATTGCGAACTGAGAGGAGGCTCCGCCCTGCAAAAACAGGACTTTATAGTTGTCGGGAATAGACATTACTTCTCTTAAACTTGCCTCAACTCCGTCGATAATCGCCTGATATTCCTTTGAACGGTGAGACATTTCCATTACCGACTGACCTGTGGTCTTATACTCAAGCATCTGAGCAGCGGCGGTCTCGAGCACTTTTTCGGGGAGCATAGCGGGACCGGCGCTGAAATTGTAAACTCTGCTCATTTAAATAGCCTCCATGTAAATAAAATATAGTTATAAAGACATTATAATGCCGTTATAAATAAATGTCAATGACTTTGAGCTGTTTTTTGCATGTTCATAACATCAGTCATGCTTTTACATAACATCTCTTTTTACAAAACGCCCCTATAATAAAGTCCTCTTGTCATTTTTCCGTCAAAGCCGAGCCCTTTTTTGTACGCCTCGACAGTCTGCGCCGCCTGTTTCGGGGTTTCGTCCGTAAAAGCGAGGGTAATAAAATCTACGTTGAAATCGTCAAGCTTATCCGCAAGCCAAAGAATCTCCGAATTAAGCACCTCGAAATACCCCTGATTTTTGCGGCAAAGCACCGGAAACTCCGCTCCCTTTCTGTCAACAAGCCTTCCCGTGCATTTGCGGCAGTCTGACACCGCATGAAAAATCGGGCAGTTTGCGGTAAGCATCAAAGGCAGCTTGCCGTAAGCGATTATACCTATCGGCAGAAAATCGCCGATTGAGTTTATCTGCGCCGCTTTCATCTCAAAAGACAGCGTGCAGTCCGAAGCGCCGAGCCTTGAAAGCGCCGAAAGGGCAAGCGAGTTTGTTATATTCAGCCCGAAGCCGCCGTGAACCTCAAGCCCCGTATCCCGTGCGGTTTTGAGGTGCGAGAGGTTTGTCGCCTCAGCGTCTCTGAATCCGCTTGCGGCGGCTTTTTCTATCTCCTGCCTGACTTTTCGCTCATCGGGCATAAACCTCGGCAGAGAAAGCACGATTTTTGATATATCGATACCGCTTTCGGCGGCGTTTTTCCACTCCCAAAGCGGCAGAGTGATAAGCTCTGCGCGTGAAAGGTCGGTCTGCGAAAGCTGGCTGACGCTCTGCGCGCTGATTCTGAGCTTTTTGGGCTTGATATTTAAGCGTTTCGGGAAATTCAGGCTGAGAATGTTTTTATCAAAATCCCATGTCTGAAACCGCTCCGCCCTTTTTTTGTCAAGCTCAAAAACCGCTCTTCGCCTAAGCTCGTTTAACGCCGACGCCGAAACGCTCAGTCCTTCCTCAATTTCCGGGGAAATGTTTTTAAGCGAATATATGCTGTCGCCGAGCTTTGAAAACTGCTTTTTGACAAATTCCTCATCCGCCTCTTTATTCACAGCCTTTTGCGGTATATCTCCCCTGACCTCTGCGCTCAGCCCGAAATTGTCCCGCGCAAAAACCGAAATCTTATCGCCGTCTTTGATTTTAACAAGAAAACTTATCTCAAACCGTTTTCTTTCTTTTCTGTATATTTCCCTAAGCGACGGCAAAACCTCGGAAGCCGCCAAGACGTCCTCTTTTTGCCTGAATCCGAACATATCACGTCCGAGCCTGCCTGTAAAATATCCGTCGGTAAAGCCGCTTCTTGAAAAAACCGCCCGAAGCCTGTCAATATCCGCGGTTTCGCCGTCCAAAACCCTGCGGTAGGCGTCAGTTGAGGCGGCTACATATTCGGGGCGCTTCATTCTTCCCTCGATTTTAAGGCTTGCCACTCCCGCTTTTGACATTTTTTCAACATAATCGGCAAGGCAAAGGTCCTTTAAGGAAAGGTCGTAAGCGTTTTTGTCGGTTTTTAAAGCCGCCGAAAAAGGCAGTCTGCACGCGCCTGCGCACAGACCTCTGTTTGCGCTTCTCGAGCCTATAACTGCGCTCATGTAGCACTGTCCCGAAACCGACATGCACAGCGCTCCGTGAACAAACGCCTCGATTTCCGTATCAAGAGCGCAAAGCTCTCTGATAGTTTTTTCCGAACATTCTCTTGAAACAACCACTCTCTTGAATCCGAGCAGTTTTGCCTCTCTGACGCCGTCGGCGGTGTGAACGGTCATTTGAGTCGAGGCGTGAATAGGGTAAGACGGACACGCAAGCCTTACTATCTCACAGACAGCTAAGTCCTGAGAAATAATTCCGTCAATCCCAAGCTTGCAGCATTTTTCTATTTCCTGCGCAAGTTCCGAAAGCTTGCTGTCAAAAACAAGGGTGTTTATCGCTCTGTATATCTTAACCCCCTGACGGTGGCACTCAAAAACGGCTTTTTCAATATCCTCATCTGAAAAGTTTTCGGCGTTTTGCCTTGCCGAAAAGCTCTTTCCGCCTATATAAACCGCGTCAGCTCCTGCACGAAGAGCCGCCTCAAGCGACTCAAACGAACCGCAGGGAGCCAAAAGCTCGGGTATATTTTTTTCACTCATTGTTTATGCACCGCTTCTTTGGATTTTAACAGATGTTCGTAATTTTTTATCCCAAAAGCTCGGCTTCAAGCTTTTCGATTTTAGCCTTGAGCGCTTTGTTTTCCTTTTTTTCGATTTCAAGCCTTTTTTTAGCCTCAAGTGCCTCATCTGAATATTTTCTTATCTGCGCCCGCATGTTGTCCGCGCTCTCTTTTTCTTTCTTTGCGGCGTCCAAAGCGTCCAGCGCGCACAAAACAGCGGCGTCACACGGGGAAACGGCTGAGTTTTTATCAATAAGCCCGCGCATTTTTGAATCAAGCTCCGAAGCAAGCGCCGATGAATACTCTTCGGTTTCTTCCGTAAATAAATTATACTCTTTGTTATAAATTCTTATCTTTATACGATTAGTCATAAACATTTTCCTTTCTGCCGGACAAACATTTCACATTGGCACCGAAAGCGTCAGTCATAATTCATTCCGAAATAATCCATAAGCTCATCCTTAAATGTGACGTCAGGAGTAAAAGTGCCGTCCTCATTCCACACTCCTTTAAGGACTCTGAAAACAGCGGGAGAAGAGGCGTTTTTAAGCATGTATTCCATAGCGTCTTTCCAGTCCTCGTAGTCCTTGGCGTCGATATCCTTGCTGTCAGAGTTATTGAGCATTGAGGTGAACATCGACCTCATATTTTTTAAAACGGTGTCCTTGCTGTTGAAATATCCGTTGATTATCGAAGCGCAGATATCCCCGGTTACCTTTACGTTTTGGTCATGGCCGCCGTTGTATTTGGGGTAAATCATAAGCTTTCTGAGATCGTCGCCCCAAAGGATACGGGTTGACCTTCCCTGCGAAAAGTTTGTGATTTCACCGGTTTCCTCGTTATTATAGTACATATCCTGAGGTATGTTATAGTAAAGTCCGCCGATATCCTCGACGAGTATAGCGAAACCGTCGTTTGAAAGCTTGATATACCTGTCAAAGCTCATTCCGGTTACGTCCTCAATTCCAGCTCTGAGATTTGTAATTCCGCCGGTTTTATAGTGGTATGCAAGCGTTTCGGTCTTTGACCCGACAGTACACAATGTAAACGGCGATATCGGAACAACCTTTATCTGAAGATTTACAGGGCTGAACTGCACAGCCGCCGCGGCGTTAAAAACGTCTCCCTCCGCGCCTATAAACAGCACGGTCAGGTTGTCAGACAGAGAGGGAGTATAGATATCGCTTTCCTCATTTACAATATTGTCCGAATCCGCCTGCGAAGCAGGAGCGTTTATGTAATTATTCATTATATAAACCGCCGCTCCCCCGATTACAATCAGCGAAACCAACATGGTCGCGAAATAAACTATAACTACGGATAAAGCTCCGCGGGCTTTCGATTTTCTCACCATTGCATTAACTCCTGTCACAATTGTTGCTGATATTTTTAATAAATATGTTTGGGCAGATTAAAAATCGCCAAAATCTATTGAATTTTTTACTGCCGAGTAGTAAAATAAAAGCAGATATGCGTTACTATTCGGTCGGGAGAGAATCATCGGCACAAAATATCTCCTTATTCTCGTTAATGTCTATAATGTGCGTTTCAAGTCCCTTTTTTTCCGCAAGCTTGATTGTTTGGCCGGTACCGCTTGAATAATTCCAAACTACTGCTATCAGCATTGATGAATGGCTGACTAAAAACTCGTTTCTTTTCCTATAGCAGCCCTTTGTTCGCTTTTCGCACAAAACCACCGTCTCATCGGCGTTCTCGAGAATATTGCAATACTGCCACTTCTCGACTCCTTTGACTGACTCCATCTGATCTCTGTACGGCAAAACGCACACAAGCTTTATCTCCGGGTTCTTCCTTTTTGCCTCAATAACCATTGCCGCTGCCCAGAGATCTACTCCCCTTGCCATTCCCGAAAGAAAAACGGTTTTGCCTTTTGCGACAGCTTCTTCAACAGCGAGCATCAGAACGCTTTTTAACCGCCGGATATTCATTGATGACGGGTTTCCTCCGTCGGGCAGCTTTTCCGGACGGTGCCCGGAAAAACAGCACACATTCCGGCTGTCGTCGAAAATCATCGGCAAGCTTCCTTTCCTTAGTTGTCAAATTACTGAGCTAAAGTAATATCAGCTCCTATAAATATAATATTAATATAACACGGCCGGCGCTTTTTTTCAATAGCCATCTGAAATAAGCAGTCTTGATTTTTAACCGGCTTTTTGAAAGGACAATATATGGACAAATATCTTAAAAGAGCTTGGGCGGAAATCCACCTTGACAGACTCAGAAGAAATGTTGAAAAATGCAAAAGCCTTATCGGTCCCCGCACCGAAATGATGAGCGTTGTAAAAGCAAACTGCTACGGCCACGGCTGTGAAAGGATTATACCCTTTCTTGAAACCGAGCTTGACATCAACTGGTTCGCTGTTTCAAACCTGATAGAGGCTCAGGAGCTCAGAGCCCTTGGTGTCACGGGGGAAATTCTCATTCTCGGATATACTCCTCCCGACATGGCTCAGGCGCTTATCAAAAATGATATTATCCAGTCTGTGACTGAGCTTTCCTATGCCGAGGAGCTTTCAAAATACGTTCCCGACGGTGAGAGCGTCAGGGTTCACATAAAGCTTGACACAGGCATGACAAGAATAGGCCTGCGTCACCCGACAGTCGACGGATACTGCGATGAAGCCGAAAAAATCGCGAAAATTCCGAAAATCGAGGTTGAGGGAATTTTCACCCACCTTTCGGTCGCGGACAGCGACAAACCGTCAGATATAGAGTATACAAACAAACAAATAGCGCTGTTTAAGGAAATTCGTCAGGGCATGAAAAAGCGCCTTGTCGTTTTAAAACAGGCGCACTTTTTAAACTCCGCAGGAGCGGCTTATCACTATGACGAGGCTTCTACTCTCGCGCGGTTCGGAATCATGCTTTACGGGCTTAAACCGAACTCTTCTCTCCCCCTTCCCGTTGAGCTTGAGCCTGTAATGGAGCTTAAAGCCTGTGTTTCACAGGTTAAGGAGGTTGAGGAGGGGGTAAGCGTCAGCTACGGAAGAACCTTTACCACAAGCAAAAAAACAAAAATCGCTACCGTTACGATAGGCTATGCCGACGGATACTCACGCCTGCTGTCATCAAAAGCTCAGGTTCTTATTAACGGAAAGAGGGCGGACGTTATAGGCAGAGTGTGCATGGACCAGCTTATGATAGACGTTACCGGCATTGACGCAAAGCCCGGCGACGTAGTCACCCTTTTCGGCTCGGACGGAAACGAACACATTACCGCCGACGAGCTTGCCGACCTTTACGGCACTATCGGATATGAGATTATCTGCGGAATATCTCCCAGAGTGCCGAGAGTCTATATAGAATAATCCCCTGTCAGCCTTTAGGCGGAGGCTTTATGTTCCCCGAAAGCAAAACTATCCCCAAAAGGTTCGGGAACACCATAAGTCCGTTGAATATATCCGATATGTTCCACACGGTTTCAAGGCTTAAAAGCGCTCCGCTGAGAGCGCAGAGAGCAAACGCCGCATGATATACGCATTTGGTTTTCTCCCCGAAAAGATATTCAAACGCGCTTTCGCCTATACACGACCAGCCGATTATCGTCGCGAACGCGAACATTATTATTGAAACGGAAATCACCGCTCCCGAGGCTTTCCCCAGTCCGCTTGAAAAAGCCTCTGAAACTATTTTTGCCGCGTCGCCGCCTGCCTGCAAAGCTCCGCTTGAAAGTATTACAAGAGCGGTAAGGGTGCTTATAACCATTGTGTCGGCGAACACCTCGAACATTCCCCACAGTCCCTGAACCGACGGGTCTCTGACCTCGGTTTTAGCGTGTACCGAGGCAGTTGTTCCGAGTCCCGCTTCGTTTGAGAATATCCCCCTTTTGAAGCCTGTTGACACCGCCTCTTTAATGCCGTATCCCAAAAATCCGCCTGCCGCCTGCTTTAAGCCGAACGCCGAGCCGAAAATTTCCGCAAAGCAGTTTAAAACCTCATGACGGTTTATAATCAGCACGGCAAGAGAACATATTAAAAACAAAACTGCTACAATGGGAACAGTTATCTCGGCTGCTTTTCCTGCTCTTGACGCCCCTCCCGACGCTATAAACCAAACCGCGGCGAAAATAACCGCTCCCGTAAGCGCCGGGGAAAGCGAAAAGACATTTTGAGCGGTTTCTGAAACAGCGTTGCTTTGCGCCATATTTCCCATTCCGAACGACGTCAGCACGCATAAAAAGGCATAGAGCTTCGCAAGGCGTTTTTTGCCAAGACCCATTTCGATATAATACATCGCTCCGCCCTTGTATTCCCCGTTTGCAAGCCTTTTTCGGTACTTGACAGAAAGCACCCCCTCGGCATAAGCCGCCGCCATACCCAAAAAAGCGGATACCCACATCCAGAATATCGCTCCCGGACCTCCGACCGAGAGCGCCGCCGCGACTCCGGTTATGCTTCCTGTGCCGATTGTCGCCGCAAGAGAGGTGGAAACCGTTCTAAGTCTCGAAAAGCCGCCGCTTCCTTTCCTGTCCTGTGCTTCTTCCCTTTTAAAAAGAGTGAGAAAAGTCCTTTTAAAAAGCGTCGGAAGGTGCAGCACTTGAAAAAAACGGATTTTTATTGTAAAATAAATTGACACGCAAATTATCAGAGCCACTGTCGGCATACCCCAAACAAGCCCGCTTATTCTTTCTATCGCCTCGTTCATACCCTCACCCGTAAGGATTCCTTTCATTAAAAATTAATCCGACTGCAAATTCAAAAGGAGAATTTAAGATAAGATGAAAAAATATCATCCCAGCCGCAAGGCGCTTATGTTTATAAGAATAATCATTTTCGCCGCCGCAGTCGCTTTAACCGTCCTTGCAAGGACATACCTTGCTCCATACAAGATTATTATGTGGACGGCTATCGGAATATGCTGGGCTCTCGTCGTCTGCTTCGGGCTGATACTCATTCCGCTTTATTTCCGCCGAACCGTTTACTGCATCTCATCGGCTGAGATTTCAAAGCACTCGGGCATGATTTATCTTTCAAGAACGGTCATGAAATTTTCCGCCGTTCAGTATATAACAGAAATAGTCACGCCCCTTTCAAGAATTACTGCGCTTAATTTTATCATCATTAACGCTTTGGGCGGAAAAATACTTATCCCGTTTCTCTCAAGCTCGGACTGCGATGAAATTTCATCTCTCGTATCCTCCCAGCTCAGAAAACGAGACGGCTGAGCTGTTTTATTTCACGAGTATCATTGAGAAAGGATGTGGCGGCTATCAGATTCAAAATACAAAGAAAAAGCGGCGTGAGCCGTCAGCACCCGATAAAGCTTTTCAGCTATACAACCAGAAACTTCTGGCTTTTATTAATACCTCTCGCGAGAAGCGTCTACGCTCTGCGGTTTGATTTAAGCCGTTTTTCCCTGTGGCTCAAAGGCGCGTGGCTTGATATAATTGTACTTTTTGCAATTTTCGCCTTTGCTGTGATAAGATATCTCTCGGTTTTTTATAAATACGACGACGAAAAGCTTATTATAAAAAAAGGGATAATCGCCGACGCCTTCGACACCCTTTTTTACGGCGAAATAGCCACTCTGACGGTATATCAAAACCTTTTTTTTAAAATTATAGGCGCCGCTAAAGTCAGCGTCACGACAAACGCCGGTACCTTTTCAAACACGGACATAACCCTGATTACGGGCGCAAAACAGGCAAACAGGCTTTTTGAAACAGTAAGGCTCCGTTCAAAAGCCGACCTTACTTATTCGGTATCACCAAGGCGGCTTCACCTTTTTTTCTTCTCTTTGATATTTTCCTCCACCCTTTCGGGGGTTATTATTTTTTCAACCCTCATTATTCAAGTGGGTAAGATTATAGGAAACAATCTTGAAAAAATACTTTTTGATTCATTTAACGAGGTGGCAATGAGCCTAGCGGTCGGAATTCCTCCGGTCGCAATCGGAATAGCGGTTGTCGTCGGCGGAGGCTGGCTGATTTCGTTTGTTGCAAACCTTTTGAGATACTGGAGATTTATCGTTTCGAGAAGAAACAACAGCATAGTTATAAGAAGCGGAATTTTAACCAGATGCAGTCACTTTTTAAATACGGGCAAAATCAACTACATTGACCTTAGGCAAAACTTTTTCACAAAAATTTTCAGGATTTCTTCTCTTCACACTCACTGTGCCGGCTACGGCGGAAAAGGCAGAGAGCTTGCGGTTATCCTTCCGATTACCACACGGCATGAAATTAACGACACATCCCACATGCTTTTCCCAAGCTATCCCCAACCGAAAATCACCCAAAAGCCGCCTTTGCGCAATATCATGGGCTATATTCTCGCTCCTCTTGTAGCCTCGCTTGTTATCCCCGCCGCGGTTTTCCCTCTTTTATACTTTTTCCCGTCATGGAGAACAGCCGTGATTTATTCGGCGCTTATATTTGAAGTCCCTATTGTATGGGAAATCATAGTTCAGTTTATGGCTTTTTTTACAACCGGAATAGGATATGAAAACGGTTTTCTGACTTTAAAATACTGCGGACTGTACTCTTTTCACAATATAGTCATGCCCGTTGAAAAGATCACAAAAGTGACGGTTTATCAATCTGTATTTCAGTATTTTTCGGGAAACTGCCATATTAAAGTTTACTCTCAGTCGGACAAAACAAAATCTCACTATATAAAAAATATGCCTCTTTCCGAAACTCTCGAGTTTTTTGACAAAATAGGAATAGACCTTTATTTTAACGAAAACCCGCACACAGAAAGGAATTTATAAATGAACTCACCCCAAGGAAAGCTTTTTGTCGTAGGAACTCCTATCGGCAATCTCGGAGATATGACCTTTCGGGCTGTTGAAGTCCTTAAAAGCGCCGACTTCATAGCCTCTGAGGACACCCGTGTTTCATCAAAGCTTTTAAATTATTTTGAGATAAAAAAACCGCTTGTCAGCTATCACGAGCACAACCACAAGCTCGCCGGCGAATATGTCCTCGGACGCATTTTAAGCGGCGAAACCTGCGCTATAATTACCGACGCCGGTATGCCCTGCATTTCAGACCCCGGAGAAGACCTTGTCAAGCTGTGCGCCGAAAACGGAGTAAAAGTCGAAGTCGTTCCCGGACCGTCGGCTGTTATTTCGGCAGTTGCCGTGAGCGGACTTTCAACCTCCCGCTTTTCCTTCGAGGGCTTTCTCTCGGTTTCAAAACGTCAGAGATTCAGCCACTTAGCTTCGGTAAGGGATTCGGAACACACCCTTGTTTTTTACGAAGCTCCTCACAAGCTGCTTTCAACCCTGAAGGACATGAGAGAATATTTCGGCAACAGAAAAATCTCTCTTTGCAGAGAGCTTACTAAGATTCATGAGGAAATTATCCGCACAACCCTTGACGAGGCCGTTGAGATGTATGAGCAGACCTCGCCGAGAGGAGAATATGTGCTGGTTATTGAGGGAAAGGCTTCTTCATCGGAAGCTTCTGAGGAGGAAACGGCTCAGTCGGCTCTTGAAAAGGTTCGTGAGCTTGTCTCAAAAGGAATGAGAGGCGCCGACGCCTGCAAGGAAATCGCCAAAGCCTCGAAATTTTCCAAAAGCGAGCTTTACTCAATGCTCTTGGAGGACGAAAAAAATGTCTGACAGCGTTATTATCAGGCATTGCGCCGAAGCCGACGTCGAGCAGATATCCGAAATCGACGCCGATTGCTTTACATCTGAGGCTTGGCAAAGCGAAGATTTTATTTACCGTATTCGTGAGCAGAGCCGTTTTATTTGTCTGACGGCTTTTGACTCCCGCTTAAACGAAGTCGCGGGATTTTTGTTCGCTGCATCGGTTGCCGGCGAGGTTTACATTGACAGCATAGCTGTGAAAAAAAGCTTTCGCCGAAAAGGGATAGCCGGACGGCTTTTGCGGTTTCTTGAGGACTTGACGCCGTCGGCGGAGTTTTACTCGCTGGAGGTAAGGTCGAAAAATTCTCCCGCCGCCGCTCTTTATTCGTCTGTCGGCTACTCTGTATCGGGAGTCCGCAAGGGCTATTATTCGTCCCCCCCCGACGACGCTGTAATAATGACAAAGATAAAAAGACGCTGAAACTTATTTAACTATTCATTATTCGCTTATTCACGGGCTTATGAAGATAGGCTTTTCAGATTTTTTTATTTTTCATCACTTATTAGACTTAAAATTATTGACAAACCCTAAAAAATCATATATAATTATAAGGCTGTATAACTTTAATATATTTTTGAATTTTTCGGGGCGTAACTCAGTTTGGTAGAGTGCTTGGTTTGGGACCAAGATGCCGCAGGTTCAAGTCCTGTCGCCCCGACCAAAATTAGTTTTTAATCCTTTTTTTGCGATTAAATCAAGATGATATTAATAATTGTCACCGGAGGACAGAGTGCCGTAGCACTCGGGGATCGTAAGCATTTGCTTGTAGGCCGCATGTCGGATAAGGTGTCGGGTGCGCTCGGTTATTACTTTGTAATAGCCGGGCTTTTTATTTTACAGGAGGGTTGACATGAAAAACACAAAAATCGTACTTGCAGCTCTGTCAGAAGAAGATCGTGAACAGTTCATTTCGGATAACCAGCGGGCATTCAAATACGGCGCGCTTGAAGAATTCGGAAAGCGAGACGACCATCTTGACCATGACGGCGAGATTATTTCCCGGAGTACTATTGAGCGGAGCATTGACGCTGCCGACAGTGAAGCGTACAGAATTATTTTTGACGGAAGAAAAGTGGGAGGAATTGTTTTAAGGATTGATAAAACAACTCAGCATAATCATCTTGACCTTCTTTTTGTGTCGCCTGAGGAGCACAGCGCAGGAATTGGATTCGCCGCATGGCAAGCGGTTGAGGCACTATACCCGGAAACAAAAGTCTGGGAAACCTGCACCCCTTATTTTGAAAAGAGAAATATCCATTTTTATATAAATAAATGCGGTTTTCAAGCGGTTGAGTTTTTTTGCGATTTCCATAAAGATGCGCAAGAGACGGATAAAGATAGAGAAGAAGGGCCTTCAGAAATGTTTCGGTTTATAAAAGTTATGAAATAAGGGTTCTTTTCATTTTCACTACAGAGTTTTGACAGGATGTTCCATAGCGGCCAGCCTGTCATTTTATTTTCAGCATTAAACTGTGTATCGTGCTTTTTTCAGGCAATGTGGATTTTTCTGAAAACAGAGTAAAATTCAAAAGGCGGTTATCATCTCTTGACGTTTTTGCTGTTTTGGTGTAAAGTAATAAGTAGTTTTACGCTGTGTTAAGATTATCGGTCGATTTAAAAGCCGCGGAAAGGATTTTTGTTATGAAAGACTTTTTTGACGAGGATATTTTTGATGAAAAAATTCAATATAATAATACCGAAAATTTCGGCGAGCCCGATATGTCTTCACAATTGTGTGAGTCTTTGACATCTGTTTCCGATACGGAGCCCAAAGACGAACCGGCAAAAGAAATCTTTTTGCAGACATGGGACTCCGCCTCGGAAGAAAAAGCAGACGATCCGACAAATGAAAGCGGCATGTTTTTTGACGAAGACGAGGTTTCAAAAGAACCGGAACAGGAAGATGAACCGTACAGCGACTATGCAGAAGACGGCGATTTTGAATACGAATATGACGAAAGATATTTCGCCGAGGAGGAAACCCCGGCATATAAGCATCCCGAACTTTTTGAAAATAAAAGCTCCGAAAGCGGGAATATAAATGTAAAAAAGCCTTCGGCTGACGCGGGTTCAAAGCCTGCCGCGCACAAAAGCAGTCCTCATTCTGTACAAAAGCGCTCGTCAGCTCTTGAGGGAAAAATCGTTCTTGATAAAAAAACGGTGCTTACAGCGGCTGCGGCAGCTGCGGCAGCTCTTGTTATCGCAAAATTTATCGGCTCCGGAAAAAATAAAGACAGATAATCTCCGGATAATTTTTATATTGAAAGGAAGACAGCAGCTTGACAGATAAAGATTTTGATAAGGATTTTCAGGAAAACAAATCAGAACCTGAAGCTTCGCCTGAGCAGGAAAATAAGAAAGAAGCGGAAAATATCACCGAAGCCGAAAGTGAAAACATGACTTATATAGGAGAACTTGAAAGGCTCGCGGCAAAGACAGCGGAGGGAATTTCTCCTCGGAAATTGTCGTATGACTATGAAGAGGGCGCCGTAAAAATAAAAAAGCATTCTTTGTTTTGGAGGCAGTTTCTGCTTCTTCTTGCGGTGTTTGTTATACTGTTTTTTGCAGCGGCACGGCTGGTTTTCGGAAAAAACTGGATAGCAAACCGCTTTGCCGGAGACGAAAAAATTCACTTTTCCATTCCGATAGCAGAGCTTCCTCAGGCGAGCGGCGATGTTTATACCGACGCGTACGGAAGATATACCGCTCAGGGAGTCGCAAAAGCTGTCGGGGATTCCGTTGTTACTGTTGAAAGCTATAAAAAAGGTCAGGTGTTCGCATCGGTAGGTCAGGGTTCGGGAGTGATAATGACCTCTGACGGATATATCATCACAAACGCCCATGTTATTGCGGATGCGACTTTGGGAGTAAAGGTGGTTCTTGCAAACGAAGATGAATATGAGGCGAAAATTATCGGCGCAGACTCGAAAACCGACCTCGCTGTTTTAAAAATTGCCGCCGAGGGACTGACACCGGTACAGTTCGGAGACTCGACAAAGCTTGAACTCGGCGAGGACGTCGTCGCAATCGGAAGCCCTGCGGGATTTCAGGGATCGGTTACAAAAGGCATAGTTTCTGGACTTCAGCGAATGGTCAGAACAGAGACGGTCAATTTAAAAATGGATTGTATTCAGATAGATGCGGCAATTAATCCGGGAAATTCAGGCGGCGCGCTGTTTAATATGTACGGTCAGCTTGTCGGCATAACCTCGTCGAAGCTTTCCCCGTCGGAGTTTGAGGGAATAGGCTTCGCAATATCCATGGACGCCGCAAAGCCTGTTATTGAGTCGCTTATAGAATACGGTTATGTGGCGAGCAGGCCCAAACTTGGTATAACATTTTATTCAATCAGCGAAACGACAGCGAAAATGTACGGCACTCACGCAGGACTTTATATAGTATCAATTGACGAAACATGTGATATCGCAAATACAGAGCTTTTGCCGGACGACATTATCTTTGAAATGAACGGAGTGCTCGTAACGGATATCGACGAGGTTTATGAGGCTATCGACGGTCTTAAGCCTGGGGATACCGTTTCGGCAAAGGTCTTCAGGCAGAGTATCACAGGGGATGGAGAGG
Source organism: uncultured Clostridia bacterium (assembly GCA_944385905.1). GTDB lineage: Bacteria > Bacillota > Clostridia > Oscillospirales > Ruminococcaceae > CALWZA01. The sequence continues at coordinate 81,136 of CALWZA010000019.1, read as the reverse complement.
AGTTTGAAATCAGCTTTAAGCTTATGGAGGACACGTCGTCCTTTGTTGAGCAAAACGAAAGCGAAGCCGAAGAGTAATAAACAAACATAAAATAAAAACGAGCCTAATATCCGGATGTCAGACGACATATAAAAAGCGGCAGGAACATTATTAACGTCCTTGCCGCTTGATTTTCATTTGAAAACAATAACCTCGTACCGCATTATGCGGTCAGGAAACAACAAAGCGGCAGGTAAATCCCGCCGCTTTTTGTATATTCGGTTTCAGAATTAATACATTCCGCCCGGTGCAGGCATTGCCGGAGCAGGATTTTCTTCCTTCTTGTCGGCAACAAGGCTCTCGGTTGTAAGAACCATTGCCGCAACGGAAGCAGCGTTCTGAAGTGCAGAACGTGTAACCTTTGTCGGGTCAACGATTCCTGCGTCAATCATGTCAACATAGGTCTCGTTATAAGCGTCAAAGCCGTAGCCGACCTTGCGTGAACGTCTTATTTTATCAATGATTACGCTGCCTTCAAGGCCTGCGTTTAATGCAATCTGACGTACAGGCTCCTCAAGTGCCTTGAGAACAATCTTAGCGCCTGTCTTTTCGTCGCCCTCAAGAGCCGACACAGTCTTTTCAACTGCCGGCATAGCGTTGATAAGAGCTGTTCCTCCTCCGGCGACGATACCCTCTTCAACAGCAGCCTTTGTAGCCGCCAAAGCGTCCTCGATTCTGAGCTTCTTTTCCTTCATCTCAACCTCGGTTGCGGCGCCGACCTTGATAACAGCTACTCCGCCCGAAAGCTTAGCGAGTCTTTCCTGAAGCTTTTCCTTGTCAAATTCGGAAGTTGTTGTTTCAATCTGCGAGCGGATCTGTGAAACTCTTGCCTTGATAGCGTCCTTGTCTCCTGCTCCCTCAACAATGATTGTGTTTTCCTTCTGAACGACAACCTGTCTTGCTCTTCCGAGCTGGCCGATGGTTGTGTCCTTAAGCTCAAGACCAAGCTCCTCGCTGATAACCTCTCCGCCTGTGAGAGTAGCGATATCCCTGAGCATTTCCTTTCTTCTGTCGCCGAATCCCGGAGCCTTTACTGCAACGCAGGTGAAGGTGCCTCTGAGCTTGTTTACGATGAGTGTTGAAAGAGCCTCTCCCTCAACGTCCTCAGCGATGATTACAAGCTTCTTTCCTGCCTGAACGATAGACTCAAGAAGCGGAAGGATTTCCTGAATATTTGAAATCTTCTTGTCTGTTATGAGAATATATGCGTCGTCGATGACAGCTTCCATTTTGTCGGTGTCGGTTACCATGTAAGGGGTGATATAACCTCTGTCAAACTGCATTCCCTCAACAACCTCGCTGTAGGTTTCGGCAGTCTTTGACTCCTCAATTGTGATAACTCCGTCTGAAGTAACCTTTTCCATAGCCTCCGCGATAAGCTTTCCGACATTTTCATCAGCGGAAGAAACCGTAGCGACTCTTGCGATGTCGTCGGAGCCTGAAACAGCCTTTGAGTTAGCTACAATAGCGTCTACAGCAGCGTCTACAGCTTTCTGCATGCCCTTTCTTACTATCATCGGGTTTGCGCCTGCCGCGATGTTTTTCATTCCCTCACGGACAAGCGCCTGAGCGAGAAGAGTCGCGGTAGTTGTGCCGTCTCCGGCAGCGTCGTTTGTCTTTGTTGCTACTTCCTTGACAAGCTGAGCGCCCATGTTTTCAAAAGCGTCGTCAAGCTCAATTTCCTTGGCGATGGTAACGCCGTCGTTGGTAATAAGGGGAGAGCCGAACTTCTTGTCGAGAACAACGTTTCTTCCTTTGGGTCCGAGAGTAATTTTAACTGTGTTTGCAAGCTGGTCGATTCCCGCCTGCAAAGCTTTTCTGGCGTCTTCGCCGTAAATAATCTGTTTAGCCATAATAATCATCATTCCTTTATTGTATTTGAGACGGTTTTAACTAATCTGAAACCGCGGCAGCCGTCCAAAGCCGCAAAAGGTTAAAGTATGTGTGAAAAAGCTTCACACCAATCGCTTTTTACAGGTTTTTATTCAACCGTCGCTAAAACGTCGCTTTCCTTGAGGATTGTGTATTCCTCTCCGTCAAGCTTAACTTCCGTTCCGGCGTATTTTGAAATAAGGCACTTGTCGCCGACCTTAAGCTTCATCGGTACGAGCTTTCCGTCAACATACGCGCCCTCGCCGACAGCTACAACCTCGGCAACCTGAGGCTTTTCCTTAGCGTTTCCCGTAAGGATAATACCGCTTTTTGTGGTTTCCTCCGCTTCTGTCATTTTAATAACGATACGGTCTGCCAATGGTTTGATTTTCATAAATAATCGTCCTTTCTTTCATATTATTTGTCTGCATTTGCACAGTTAACTGACTTTATATTTTTACGAGGCGGAAAAGCCCGCCGGTTTTTAGCACTCGTATCTTTTGAGTGCTAAGTATATTTTACCACCTTGTTTTAAAAAATCAATAGGAAACGATAGAAAAATTAGATAAGGATAAAATTTCGTCCATTATAACAAATATTGTGCATTTTTTGCCAAGAGTATTGTCTATTTTGCAACTGAATTTTTAAAATCGGACTGTCGAACCAAGGAAAATAAATCTTGACAATTAAAATATTATCTGATATAATATAAAAGCTTTATTAGCCGGTGTGATGGAATTGGCAGACGTGCTGGACTCAAAATCCTGTGGTAGAGATACCGTGTCGGTTCGACCCCGACCACCGGCACCAGAAATCAATGGCTCGCAAGCCCAGTGATATCAAGGGTTTGCGGGCTTTTCCTTTTTTGCCCTGTCCCTCACAAATTGCGGGGGACTTTCTTTTTTTGAAATGTCCCTCCTGTTTTCTGGCTGTTTTTGGGGGACATTTTTGCTCATTCCGTATAACAATCGAAGGCTGGCAGTTTAAATAAACCGCCGAAAGCATTTATGGCAAAACATATTATCTGAAATATTTAAAACAAAAACCGTATCCTTTTATGTTATGCAAAGGATACGGTTTGCTTTTTGCTATTTAAATGCTACATAGTCTCGGTGGACATAACCCGAAGCGCCGTTTGACAAGGCGACTTTATACCAGCCGTTTTGAATTTCCCCGACGACCGTGAAGCTGTCGCCTCTGTTAAAGTGAGACAAAACCGCTGAGGAGGTGTTCGGGTGGGTTCTGACTCTTACCCTGTCTCCTGTTGAGTAGGCGGTTCGGGTTGTCACAGGCTCTTCAAACGAAACGTAATCGCCGTAGACATATCCCGAAACGCCGTCTGACAAAGTCACCCTATACCAGCCGTTTTCAATTTCGCCCATAACCGTGAAGCTGTCGCCTCTGTTGAGATTTGAGAGTATCGCCGACGAGGCGCTCGGTTCGCTTCTGACTCTGACGTTGTTTCCGGTCGAGTAGGCGGTTCGAGTTATTTCGGGCTCTTGCTCGGAATCAATTATTTCAATATAATCTGCGCTGACATAGCCGTATGTGTTTTCGGCAAGCTCAATGCGGTACCAGCCCGTTTGTCTGCCTATGATGCTGACTTCGGCACCGTTTGGCAGATATCCTATGGTTTCGGTTGAGGCTGACGGTCCGCTTCTTATACGCAGAGATGAGGCGGTTACTATGCCCTTTAAAGGCTCCTCAAGCTCCTCATAGTCATCCTCAGTCTGAAGCCAGTCGGAAAGATTCCCGAGAATTCCGTCGGTTGCCTGATTGAGCGCCCACGAGCCTATTCCTTTTAAGTCGTACTTGTGTACAAGCTGAATTTTCTTTTCAATAGACTCTTCATTTTCAAACCAAACTGTGTACTTTCCGGGTTTAAGCTGTTTTCCGCCGAGGGTGTAAACCTTGTCGTCAGAGGTTATAGTAAACTTGGCTTTAGGCGACTGAGCTTCCTGAGAAAAGGTTATTTCGGCGTCAAGCTCCGAAAGCATTTTTTCAAGGGTATTGAGATTTACTCCGTTTCCGTTAAAATTGCCGTCCTCACTCCATATTCTTCCGTAAAAAGGAAGCCCGACAACTACTTTATCTGCAGATACATATTTTAAAGCGTAGTCAATTGACTTTTCAACAAATGAAAGGCTTGCGACAGGTCCTTCGGGGCCTCCCTGCCAGCTTTCGTCATAGGTCATAATCATAAGGTAATCGGCGTATTTGCCCAAAGCCGCATAGTCATATGAGCCGTGCCAGCCCTGAGTCCAGCTGTTCGGATTAGCAGCGACCGCAACCGACACTTCCTTTTCCTTCGGCAGACCCTCCCGAAGCAGCCTGACAAGCCGGGTATAGGCGTCACGGTGAGTCTGAGTTACATTTTCAATATCAACGTTTACTCCGTCGAGATTGTATTTCTCAATCGCAGCGATAATCTGTGAGGCAAGCCTTTCGGGATTGTCAAGCGCCTTTTCGCCTATGTTGCGGTTCCAGTGATTGCTTAGCATGGGAACAACTTTTATATCCCTTTTGTGCATTTCATCAATCAAAGTCTGACTTACGCCGTTGAGACTAAGGTTCCCCTGTGAGTCAAGGTCGAAATAGCTCGGCGACACCGTATCAAGACACCCCGTCGCGTCAACCATCGCAATCTGCTGGGAAACCGTTCCGCCGTACAGATAGGACATGTTAAACTTTATGCCAGATCTCAGAGCCTCCTGCGCGGCAAACAGCACGCTTCCCGCTATCGACGACAGATTCGGAGTCTTTGCTGCCGCGATAGTAGAGGTGCAAAACGGAATAACAGCGACAAGAAGACCTGACACTACAATATGAATAGATTTAATTCTAATTTTTTTGTTCTGAGCGGTCAGATAGCTGACAAACTGCTGATAAGAGCCTCTCTCAAACCGATTGGTCAGAAATTCAAGCCCAAACTCAGCGTCGTGCCTGTCTATGCTGATTATAAGGTCATAGCACAGATCCGCTCTTTTTTTCAGATAATACTGATACATACAATAACACCGCCTTTGTGATATTATTGCCGCAGAAAGCGAAGATTTATACATATACAAGAAAATTTTCGGGATAAATCAGGCAAAACCGGTTATTTATTATTTACAAAAATGCGATTGAACGGATTTTAAAATTAATATTAATTACAAGAAAAAAGGTATTGACAAAAGCGATATGACATGATATAATAAATCACGTCGCTTGAAACGGGCAGATAAAATAAGCTGGTGTAGCTCAGTTGGTAGAGCAGCTGATTTGTAATCAGCAGGTCGGGGGTTCGAGTCCGTCCACCAGCTCCATTTTTTGCTTTTTCATATGCGTCGGAAAAATTAATAGCATGGGCGAGTTCCCGAGTGGCCAAAGGGGGCAGACTGTAAATCTGTTGCTTTTCAGCTTCGATGGTCCGAATCCATCCTCGCCCACCAGATTATGTGCCTGATTTTACTGTCAGGCACATTTTTCTTAGTATTCATGCGGGTTTGCGGGCTTTTTAGAGCGATGGAAGCGATATTATTTTCGTGGATTATGAGTGAAGCGGTTGGAAATATCAAAATAAAAGCCAAGACAACTTGTTTAGAAAGAATGCACATAATATATAACACCCGTACAGCCCGATTATTTATTTGAAGGGATGAGCAAAGGTTCAGGCAGTGCTTACGGCGGTGAAGCGGAATTTGAATGGAAAGGAAATCAATATACGATTTGTCATCCCGACGGCAGAATCAACATTGGGGATGGTTGTTATGAAAAAGACGGAAAATATTATAATATGAATACCAACCAAGAGTACGCCCCGGAGGACGAAATGTGGGGAGATACCGCTGACGATATTCTGGAATACAATGTGGGAGAGATAAACTTCGGGATGTGATTACGCAAGTAAAAGTATGGTCACGGTCACTTTGATATTTGTTGTTCCGATGGGTGATTTAGAATGCCGATTGGAAGAAATGAATTCCCAATTCATGAAACGGAACCAAGACTTTAGGCAAATGATAACATCTAATGCGCTGAGTGAAAAAATCTATATTAAAAAATAGTTTTCATATTATAGTTTAGATATTCTGCACCCGCCGAAGCCGGAAAAGTATCTTTTTTATAACTGATTATATATGAAAACACCATTTGAATCTTAACCGTCCGGGGTTAGTCATCAATGGTGTTTTTATTTTTAAAAAAATTATACGAGTTTGAATACAATCACTTTTAATTTAAATTTTATACAAAAATTTCTAAAGTATCTTATTTTAGTTTTTCAAATCTTTTTTTAAATATGCTGAGCCTCTCCGGGAAAATTTAGATTTCTGATATGTACCCTTCTTACCGGCTTTGTCCGGTAAAAAGGGTACATATCAAATCAAACTGAATCGGAGATTTAAGTAAATTTCTTAGGCTCAGTCATTCAAGATATTATAGCAATAATCTTTCGTATATTTTCAAAATATCTGCTTTAGATACTTCTTTGATAGTGTTTGCCGGGCTTCCTGAAAGCAATGCGTCATCTGCCATTTTGTTCATAGAGTCATAAAAATCTTTTTTATTTACACCATATTCCCGTAAGGTAGGGATATCACACTGACGGCAAATATTACACAAGGCCTCAATAAAACAATCGACTGCCACGCTGTCTCTTGTTTCTGAAGCGGCGACACCGATAGCCCTGGCCAACTCAGCGAATTTTTCACAAGCGGCATCGCTCGCAAATTTAATGCACTCAGGAAGAAGCATTGCGTTTGATAATCCGTGCGGAATGTGAAACAGCGCACCGATAGGACGGCTCATTCCGTGAACCAAAGTAACAGAAGCGTTATTAATCGCTATTCCGGCTTCTAAAGCCGCGATCGACATTTCCGTGCGAGCTTTCAAATCATGCCCATCGTTATACGCGCGAACAAGATATTTGAATATTCTCTTTATGGCAGATAAGCTGATATCGTCTGTCAACGGTTGCGCCCGTCTCGATGTGTAAGATTCCACAGCATGAGTCAGCGCATCCAAACCGGTAAACGCAGTAACATTCTTAGGGCTGCTAACACACAGTGACGCATCGATTACCGCGATATCCGGCATAAGTGATTTTCCCTTAAGAAGCATTTTCACACTGTTTCTTGTATCTGTAATAACAGTAAACTGTGTGGCTTCGCTGCCTGTGCCCGCCGTTGTCGGAACAGCAACCATTTTGGGAAGTGATGCAGTTATGTCCGTCCCATAATAATCACAAATATTTTTTCCGGTAGCTGCCCGGACAGCAATTGCCTTCATAGAATCTATTGGACTCCCACCGCCCATTGCTATAATAAATTCACATTTATCCGCTATATACGTTTCCATTCCTGCCATTATCATTCGGTCGTCAGGCTCACCGGTTATTCCGGTAAACACCTTATAAGTAATTCCACATTCGGAAAGCAAATCAGTAAGTCTTTTGAAACCGTCCAATGTACAAACCGTTTTACCTGTTACAACTAACGCCTTTTTCCCGAATTCCGCTATATGAGTCGGAAGTTCTTCTAACGCGTTTTCACCTGTTATGATTCTGTTCGGTAAAAAAATCCCTTCCCATGCATATCTCTCCATTTAATATTATCATTCATTCGTATCTGCCATAAGTACGGCGTTGAGCATAACACTGGCGCCTTCTGTACAGTGTTCGACCGAGGAAAACTCCGGCTCGCAATGAGAAAGACCATCCTTTGACTGTACAAAAATCATTGTTGTAGGTAGCATATACGCTGCAAACTGAGCATCGTGACCGGCGCCTGAATGAATATACATATGTTTGATTCCAAGCTCTTCCGCCGACTTTTTGACATATGAAACGAGCTTTTTATCCCAATAAACCGTATCTCGGTTCCACGCCTTTACCACTTCACATCGGCAGCCCGCCCACTCCTTATCCGCACAGGAAAGGACGATGTCAAGCACCTTTTTTAATATATCCGGATTTTCATGGCGTGCGTCTATTGAAAAATCGAAATAATCAGGCACACATGTATGTACACACGGATGACATACAGCTTCTCCGGTGGTGTAAACTAAATCAGGAACGCCGAGCTTATCGATCTCCTCGTGCAGATAACATAGTGCCTTGGCGGCGGCGAAAAACACGTCGCGCCTTTTGGGCATAGGGAATGTTCCTGCGTGGACTGTCTGACCGTAAAAACGCACCCTATAATTAAACATTCCTAAAACGCAGTCTACCACACCGATATCTTTGCCGTTGTCCTCAAGGATCGGTCCCTGCTCTATATGTGTTTCAAACATATACATGTACTTTTCGGGCGAAAGGCGGTTTTTTTCTTCTCCTTTAAAGCCGCTTTTTTCAAGCGCCTGCCCGAATGTGGAAGTATTGTCTAAAATGCTTTTCGACTTAAGCATATCCTCCTTTTTGAATTTGGCGCGAATATCTTCCGGCAGATAATCGTAGCATACAACTCCGGAACACATCATGGCAGGAGGATATAGTGAACCCTCTTCGTTTGTCCAGATCATTGCTGTAAGAGGATGCCTGTGAGGAATATTTTGCTCCACAACGGTCTCCAGCACTTCCATAGCTGACATGACACCCAAAATACCGTCATAATTACCGCCGTTTTTAACTGAGTCTACATGTGAACCCATAACAATTCTCTTAGCACCGGGATCGCTGCCGGGTATAGCAGCGTACATATTTGCCAGATCATCTGTTACGATTTCGGCTCCGATTGCTGTCATTCTCTTTATAAATTCATTTCTTGCCGCAACGGCTTCGGGAGACAGGGAATATCTCGTAATTCCGCCATGACCTGCATCCCCAAATTTTGAAAATGTTTTAATCTTATCTTCCATTCGCGCTTCGCTACACTTATACATACTGCAAGCTCCTCTCTGTATATAATCTACTTTTTATTTTCTATTTCAGGCGGACGTCTGCAATTTTCCAGCAAATACAACACATCTTTTTCATTGATTTTAAATGCTGCCGTCTGACTTACTTGTGCTGTTTCAAAAATCAGCACGAACCCCTCGTCCCAGTCTGATATGGTGGCCGATTGGATCGGTAAAGTGAGACCCAGCTTTTGTCTCAGAGCCTCTTTGCCTTTAATAAAACCGTCCAGGACACCGTCCCAGGGAACATAAAAGCTAAGTTTTTCTGCTGTTTTGGATTGTAGTTGAATTTCAAGGGGGATTTCTGAGTATCCGCCCGAAATATTACGCAATGGCTCCGGAACCAGTCTTGCCGTGTCCACAGTAATATATTCCGATAGAGGAGCCTCTCTCATGTTACATTAATTCGTGTTTTTCTTTCTGCACTCCTTTGAACCCTGCCAATGTATTTGTCGCGACCGGATAGAAGGTAAGTATCGCAGCGATTACAATACGGCTGGTTCCAATATCTCCTGTAAGGGCGAGAACAATAGGTGCCATTCCCAATACCGGTATCATTTGTATCAGCATTAAATAGGGAAAAGCAATTTTTTCCACAGTACCGCTTAGGTTCATCAGTAAAGCCAGAACAAATCCCAGAACTGTTCCGATTAAAAACCCGATTCCCGCCCGGGAAAGTGTGGCTCCTGCATTGACCAAAACCATCTGCAGCGATGATCCTAAGCAGGGTGGTTTTTCCGCAGCCGGAAGGGCCCAGCAGAGAAATGAATTCGCCTTTATGAATGTCCATTGTCACATTTGTCAGAGCCGTAACATCGGTATTGGTGCTTGATTTATAAGTCATGCCTATATTCTTGAGCATAATCTCAACATGTGTTTCCATAGTTTCCATATAAGAGATCTCCTTCCGCTGATATTTAAAAGAAAACCGCAGGCAATGACCTTTTACAACAGGCGCCATTGTCTGCGGTTATTTTTTCTTATGTATATATTATATTTGCATTTGTGACTTATGTCAAATAATGATGTTGTACTTTGTTCAATATGCTAAATTGATAATAACCGTTTGTTCATATTTTATATTGAACCCGCCGAAGAAACCCATGATAACATAAAATAAAATATGCATTCGCACAAATGCTTTTACGAAAATGTTATGCTTTAGCACAAAACAAGATCCGTTTGTTTCACTCCCTATTTTTGTAAAAAGCAGTTAGCGTTTTATATCATTTAAAGCAAAAGTTTTTGTAAATCAATAATTAAATTTAAAATGTTGCTTTTATTCAAATCAATAAATTATCTCTCTTTTTGTTTGTTTATATGATATAATTTAGGCGCAAAAGATATTTTGAGATATTTTCAGATGTCATACCATATCTATCGGAAAAATATGCCGAAAGAGTTTTTCGAAATAATTAAAGCATATTCATAAAAACAATTCTAAAACTCATTTATATGTGCAAATACAGACAGTTAAAAACAGATATGTAAAAGCCTTTTAATCGCCGCTGCATTTAGTCGACAGCAGCAAAATCTCATATTAAAATCTTATTGGATAAAAAACATATGTCATCTATATTGTCTTTTAATAAATTGATATAACGAAAGCGGCGCTCAAAAAAGAACCCCCGTAAAAGCAAGCGTAAAGGTGCTCTTTTACGGGGAATTAGTAAAGTGTGACTAATATTATTTATTTTTCGGCATAAACTTTGAAATAGTCAATTGAAATACTTTGGTTTCCGACTCCTGTTACAATGTCCTGCATAACTTCTACCTTGATTGTATGCTTGCCGTACTCAAGATCGGTTTTAGAAAACACCAGCGTATTCGGCGTAATTGACGAAGCGTTTAAAAGATAGTAATCTCCGACTTTTTCATTGTCAATGTATATATTGACACCGTTGTAATTGGGCTTAGCAACGGAATAAAGCTCTATTCCCGTACCTGTGAACTCAAGCTCCGCATATGAGCCGGGCGTCCATGAACAGTTATTTGTGCTCATATAATGGTCGCCTTCGTTATACAGCTGCCACTGTCCGCTGTATTTTATTCTTGAATCGTTTGAGTCAACGGTAATATTTCTCCATCCTTGCTCAGCCGCGTCCGGCGACCGGTCTCCTTCAAATCCGCCCTCATTAACGGCTGATATACGGTAACTGTAAAAAATATCGTCATTTTCATATGCGGCATTGGCGTCAGTATACTCTGTTGCGGATATATCTGAGGCAAGAAGTGCCTCGGTACTGCCGTCAGAGCGGTATATACAGTAGCTTTCAGCTCTTTCGGCAGGGTCCCATGTGATTTTGATTTCACTGTCTGAAATACGCAGAACTTCTTTGATTTTGGGTGTGCCGATCATAGCGTTGTTTTTAACAGTATAGTTTTTCCCTTCCGACGTCTCAAAGCATATTAATCCGTCTGAAATCTCAAAATTAACATTATTTCCGTCGGAGTCAATAACGGTTATATCTTCAGACACCGTTTTAAGCCTGCATTCTCCTCCCGCGCGAGAATTGATTCTAATCTCCGCAACAGAGCCGTCATTCCAGTCAAACCCAATCTCAAAATTACCTCTCGCGACAAGTCCGCTGACAGAACCGCTGTCCCATTCGGACGGAAGAGCGGGCAAAATGTTGATGTACCCTGTATGGCTCTGAATAAGGGCTTCAGCAATGCCGGAGGTGTAACCGAAGTTTCCGTCAATTTGGAACGGCGGATGGGTATCCCACAGATTATTCAGTATACCGTTTCTAATCAGCGTTTCTACAAGCCGATACATATGCTCGCCGTCCTGCAGTCGTGCCCATGAATTGATTCTCTGACCCATTGCCCAGCCGGTTGACGCGTCTACCCGCGCGTCAAGGGAAACCCTCGCCGCCTCAAACCACTCGGGAGTGTCCGCTGTAATCAGGTCGCCGGGATAAAGTCCGAGAAGGTGTGAGAGATGACGGTGGCCGTAGGCGTCTGACTTGGGCACACTTCCCAAAGTTGTTTCGGAATACCACTCTTTAATCTGTCCGTCGTCGCCGATTTCAATCGGGTCGCGCAGACGGGATAAAATATCTCTCCATTCCGAAAGCAAATCCTCGTCCTCTCCGACAATTTCGCCGGCGGTTATCGTATCTGTGAACAGCTGCCATATCAGCGACTGTTCATATGTATTGCCGTTAGTGCGCGGACCGTGCTCAGGTGAGTATGCGGGTGTGGAAATCAGCCTTCCGTTTTCATCCTCAATAAGAATCTGAGAGTAAAATTTCGCTTCTTCCTTAAGCATGGGATATATTGTCTGCGCCAAATAATCGCGGTCAAGAGTATATTCATAATACTCCCATACGTTTTGCAGCATCCATGGCACGCTTGCCGGAGACCATCCCCAGTCAAATACAGATCCCGGAGCCGTCCATCCGAACGGCGTTGTAGTTGTATTCGCGGTAAAACCGTTTTCGGGATTTTCCTCCGTCGACTTAACGCCGAAATATATTTCAGCGGTGTTTCTTCCCGGCTCTCTGAATCCGTTTACATAATTTATCATCGGTACGGCGCACTCCGTAAGATTTGTGACATAAGCAGGCCAATAATTCATCTGAAGATTGACATTGATATGATAGTCCGAGTTCCACGCGCTGCCGTTTCGCCCTACCCACAGTCCCTGCAGGTTAGCGGGCAAAACACTGTTTTCACGCGATGACGAAATAAGAAGATATCTGCCGTATTGGAAAAGCAAAACCTCAAGATAAGCCTTTTCATCTGCGCTCAACGTGCCGCTCTTATATGCCGAGAGAAGCTGATCGGTAGTCATATCCGGCTCAGCCTGACCGATGTTAAGGTCGGTTCTTGCCATAATACTTGAAAAATCAGCAATATGTTCAAGCCTAAGGCTTTCATAGGTTTTTTCAGCCGCGGATTTAACGGTCGTTTTGATTTTTTTCAGCAGCTCTTCCTGTGTTTCTCCCGTACGGTATGTCGGATATGAAAGCGCGTAATCTGTTGTCATGCTCAAAATGATTGTCGCCTCATTTGTACCGCTGATTACAAGCTTGCCGCCGTCAGCGCTGACCTGATCGCTTTCGGGCGTGACGATTTCGAGATAGCCGCTGTATTTCAAGCCGTTGTCGTTAAGTTCGCCGTTTATGGCTATTGAATTGCTCGAAGTTTCCGTATTAACGCTTCTGGGAGCGGCTCCTCCGTTTTCAGGCTCGAATCCGACGTTGAGATTAAGTTCTCCGCCCTCAGAGGTAAGCCTTACAACAAACACGTCCGCAGGATTGCTTGCGAATATTTCACGGCGGTAATGAACGCCGTCCGCATCGTATTCGACATGCGCCGTTGCGCTGACTATATCAAGGCTTCTGGAATAATTCTCAACTTTTTCAACGCTTCCGAAGTCAAGATAAAGATTGCCGAACTGCTGATAGCCTCCGTAGCCGTCCGAATCGCCTACAAGCTTATCGCAAAGCTCAGACGCCTCCTCATCCCTGCCCTCGGCAAAAAGCTTTTGAACCTCCTTTACGGTTTCACCGCCGCGTCCGTTGGCCTCAATGTTTCCGCCGTTGTAGTTGGGGCGTGACTCGCTCGGTCCGCCGGTCCACATGGTTTTCTCGTTAAGCGTAATTCTCTCTTTTTCAACCGCGCCGAACACATTTCCGCCTATATCCCCGTTTCCTACAGGAAGTGAAAGCTGTTCCCAGTCGTCATAAGAATTTGGGTCTGCCGGAGATGTGTATTTCAGCACATAGTCAGCCGAAAGCTCCTGCGGCTCTTTTAAGCTTTGCATTTCTTTGTTCCCTCCCGATTCATCTGCGCCGTCTGTTGATTGGTTTGGCGTTTTTATTCCGCATGACGTAAACAACAGCAAAGACGAGCACAGCATTGCAAGAAATCTTTTTCTCATACTTTTCCCCTTCTAATAAGCCCGTATACTGCCGGAGCACCGACCAAACGGTTTAAAGCAGGGTTAGGCTTTAAAATAATTTCATTTGTTTTCATTTATTCAGCATCCTCATAGGCTTCAATTTCCCATATGCACGGAAAGGCATTTTGGTCGCTGCATCCTGTAACCTCAATCTTAAGATACCTTCCCTCGGCGGGCTCGCTTAAAACATCGGTGAAATATCCCGAGGTGTCTGTGTTTCCGCTGTGGTCAACTATTACCTTGTACTCGCCGTCCCGGGTGTCCGAAATGCTTACGGTAAAGCCGTATGCGCGGGAACCGGGCTTGTGGGTGACAGTGTATATTTTTGTAAGCTTATGCGTATCCTCAAGGTCAATTATAACCTGTGCGGGATAACTGTCCGCAGACGCCGCGCACCAGCGCGAGCTGTCGGACGCTGTGCCGTCGTTAATCTTGTCGGCGGTGTTTCCCGCTTCCTCCGACGACACATACACAACAGGTTTGTTAAGCGCTACGTTTACCTGCTTAACCTCCGGCTCGACATAATATCCTGTCCATTCTGCCGTATCCTCAAGAGTTGTGCCGTCCGAAAGAGTCGCCACAACCTTTATTTCACTTGCCGAATCTTCTTTTATCTGAACATTTTCCCAGGTAAACACCGTTTTGTTTTTCTGACCTGCTCCCATTGAAACTCCGTCAACAAACAACTCGACGCTATCTGCGTTTGAATATGCCTTAACAACCGGCACAAGGCTCGGGCGCTCGGTAAATCTCTGCTCGGTCAGATGAAGCATAGGCTCGCTGTTCCAAACCGACTTGTAGAAATAATACGCGTCCTTAGGCTCTCTCTCGCGGGTGCATAGTCCTTTGTCGTTTTGACCCTTTGTATCTCCCTCCTGCCTGCCGTCGGATGCAAAATCAAACATACACCATACATATTTTCCCCAAATGTAGGGCCTTTCAGAAAACTGCCGCCAAATGTCCTCATGCAGCGCGGACTGATAATTCTCAGGATGGCGGGCTCCCCAAGAGTCAATGTCTGTTCCCCAGACAATATTGTCCTTGTGCTGTGAAATCGCTCCGCCTCCGCCGTATTCAGACACGGAGAATCCGCGCTTTTCTGCGGCGTGCCGCCCATCAAGCCATTTTCCGAATGCATCGTCGGCGCCGTCAATATACCAGCCGTAATATTTGTTATAACCAACTGCGTCGGTCGGCAGCTCAGTAAATCTTCCCCACACCTGGTTATCGGCATAGGTGACAAGTCTTGTCGAGTCCTCGGTTTTCGCGAGATCGACAAGCTCGGTATAAAAGTCGAAAATCTCATCCGACATCTGATAAAGTTCGTTAGTAATTCCCCAGACGATTACGGAAGGATGATTGTAATTTTGACGTACAAGCTCTAAAAGCTGCTGCTTTGCGTTTTCCTTAAACCCGTCCGCAAACACAAGATTGTCGTTGTCATAAGCCATTGTGTTGACTATGCCTATCTCCGTCCATACGGTGATTCCGAGTCTGTCGCACAGGTCATATTCATAGCCGTCGTGCTGATAATGCGCCATTCTGACTGTTGTGCAGCCCAGGTCTATCATCATGTTGTAGTCCCGCTCACGCTCTTCGTTCGTCATTGCCCAGCCGTTTTCATAGCTGTCCTGATGATAGTTCACTCCGTGAAGGTCAAGATATTCTCCGTTTAGGAAAAATCCCTCGTCAGGATCTATGTAATATGTTCTGATTCCGAAGGTTTGGCTGAGGCTGTCAAGCTCTTCTCCGTCTGAAAGCGTGACTTTCGCTGTATAAAGATAAGGGTTTTCAACTCCGTTCCACAGAACAGGGTTTTCAAGGGCTATTGTCAGCGAAGCCTGTCCGTTTTCATTCGCGGAAACCGAAACGTCAGCGCTTCCCGATGCGGCTGTTTTGCCGTCTGCGTCAAGAATATCGACATTTACAGACAGGTTTTTATCCTCCGCGCCGTCATTTGCGATTTTAACCAAAACATCAATATCCGCACTTGTGTCAGATATGTTTTTCGGGGTGACGTAAACCCCGGACGAGCCGTAATCCATAAGGTCAATATGCGTCTGCTCTACAGCGATAATGCTGACGTCGCGGTAAATTCCGCCCATTTTCGTAAAGTCTCCCTGACTGTCAATAGGCGCTATGTAGTGAGTGGGGGCGTTGCTGACTTTAACCGCAATGACGTTTTCCTCTCCGCTCTTTACAAAATCGGTGATGTCAAACCTGAAAGCGGAATATCCTCCTTCGTGCTTTCCGACAAAGCTCCCGTTTAAATAAACTTCGGTTACTGTGTTCGCTCCCTCAAATTCAATAAAAATTCTCTTGCCGTCCGTGCTTTGCGGCAGCGTAAAGGTCTTGCGGTATCCTCCGAGTCCTCGGTAGTAATGCTCTCCGCCCTCGTCGGCTCCCGACCAGCCGTCAGCCCCGTCCTGGGCGTTCCATGTGTGAGGAAGCTCAACCGCTTCCCACGACGAATCGTCAAAAGCCGGGTCCTCAACTGTCAGTTCGGAGAGCCCGTCTTTCTGAGTGAGCTTTAAAAACTTCCACCCGCCGTCAAAATCAATTACGGTTCTTGAAGTGTCTTCCATAACCGCGCTTTCCTCCTCAATTCGGTTTTCTTCGTTTGTAAACTCCGTTGTTTTTTCAGTGCCGTCTGCACAGCCGGATACAGCTCCCGCGCACAGAACCAGCGCTGTCGCAATAAGCAGCTTTTTCATAACCACAACCGTCCTTTCAACGTTATACTAAACTTATTATATCATCTTAAAACGGCACATGTTATATATAAAAGTAGGATTGATTTAACATATATTATGTTTTCAGCGGTTTATACAAAAATTCATGAGTAAAGCCTGTTAAAATCAGCGGATAAGCTTTCTGTATTCAGTTGGAGATATTCCGGCAGTTTTCCTAAACTGCCTTGAAAAATGAATAAGGCTTGAATATCCGCATTTTTCCCCGATTTCTGTTATTGAAAAGTTTGTGTCAGCCATCAGCTGCTTTGCGGCATCTATCCGAGCGTGAATAATATCGGCTCCGCAGGTTATTCCGAATGTCCCTTTATAAAGCTCCTGAAGATACGGTTCACTGAGATGAAGTCTTTCGGCTATGCTTTGTATAGTCCACTTCTGCTCGGGGCGCAGGTATATTTCCTTTCTGAGTCCGATGAGCGCTGAGGAATATGCGGATTTATACGTAAGGTTTTCGCACACAGCAGAAACTTCAGCTAAAACAGTCTTTAATATCAGCGAGCAGACATAGTAATTTCTGCGGTAAAAAGCGTCTGATAAAAGCTTTATATATCCGCTTATATCAGCCGATTCCCCAATATGAATAAGCGTGTCGGCAAATGAAAAGCCGGACTCATCACAGTCAAACTGTACCCAGTCGTTTATGTATTTTTCTCCGCACGCTTTATAGCGGTGAGGGGTGCCTGCGTTATATATAATAAAGGTGTTCGGTTCGCACAGCTTTTCCTCGTTGCCAAGGTAAAATACCGCCTTTGTTTTTACAAACAGCATCAGGTAACAGTCGTATCCAAAGGGCCGGTCAATTGAAAAGTCAGAATTGTGTATTGCCTCAGCCGCTGTTCCGATTCGTCTGACTCTGTACATCCTTATCACATCCTCAGATTTGTTAAGTGCGAATTTGACTTTTAATTATATACAATTATAATATGAAATAAAGGTGTTGTCAATTTTGATGAACCGCCGATAAAAAGCAGTATAAGACATAAAAGCCGAATAAAAATTACGCCTTTTTGGCAGATAACCGCCGATTTTTTTCGTTGAGCGCATGATGTTTGTGATATTCTACAAATTTGCGGCTAAAAAACTTGTGAGAATTTCCAAAGACTGCGCAGAAAAGCCCTTGACAAACAGGCTCGTATTGTGGTAAGATTATTTTACCTCTTTATGGGGTCTTATTTTTGTGCAATTTTTTAAGACGCGAAAATTGCGCTCAAAAGCTCCGAAACCGGCAATACCGGCGGGCATATAAGTTTGGGCGGGCAGTTCGCCGAAGGCTTAGGAAAATGTCCGGAGGGAGGCAAGGCTCACGCAAAAGTGGGCGTTCGACAAGCGTTTCACGCCCTAAAGGAAACGCAAATTTCGTCAGGAGGTGCCGAAATGAGGGTTAAGATTACACTGGCATGCACAGAGTGCAAGCAGAGAAATTACAACACGAAGAAGAACAAGAAGAATGACCCGGACAGGCTTGAGATGAACAAGTACTGCAAGTTCTGCAAGAAACACACTCTTCACAGAGAAACCAAGTAGGAAAGGCGGATAAGTTATGAGTAACGAAATCAGCAATACTACAAAAAGCGAACCCGCTCCTAAGAAAGCAAAGAAGAAAAAGGGTCCTAATAAAATCGTAAAGTATTTAAAGGATCTGAGGAGCGAAATCAAAAAGGTTGTCTGGCCGAGCAGAAAGCAGGTTTTAAACAATACGGGCATTGTTCTTGCTACCGTTATCATAACGGGAATTTTTCTTTTCGGAATAGACAGTTTACTGGGCTTACTTGTCAATCTTCTTGTCAAGTAGCTCAAATCAGGTTTTCACAACGAAAGGATGATATTGAAAAATGGCTGAAAAGGCTCAATGGTACGTTATCCACACCTATTCGGGGTATGAGAATAAAGTAGCGCAGAATATCGAAAAGGTTGTTGAAAACCGAAAGCTTCACGAACTTATCCAGGAAATCCGGATTCCGACCGAATTATATGAGGAAAAGGATAAGAACAACAAGGTTAAGGAAGCTGAAAGAAAGCTGTTTCCAAGCTATGTGCTTGTGAAAATGATTATGACCGACGACTCGTGGTATATCGTAAGAAACACAAGAGGCGTCACAGGCTTCGTAGGCCCCGGATCAAAGCCGGTTCCGCTTTCGGAAAAGGAAGTCGCGGCTTTGGGAGTCGAGGTCAGAAAAGCAGCCGCTACAGTTGATTTCGCGCAGGGAGACAGCGTTACTGTTCTCGGCGGATCGCTTGACGGCTGGACAGGCATAGTCAAGGCAGTCAACATGGAAGATCAGACAGTGGATATTGTCGTTTCCATGTTCGGAAGGGAAACTCCCGCGACGCTGCCGCTGTCACAGGTTAAAAAGCTTGAGCTTTAATTTAAACAACAAACTGACTTAAAGCGACGGTAATCGCTTTGGAAAGTGGGAGAGCCGTAATATGAAAACGGTTCGCCTTACCACAATTTTTTGGAGGTGCAATATCATGGCACAGAAAGTAGTAGGCTATATTAAGCTGCAGATTCCTGCCGGAAAAGCAACACCGGCACCGCCGGTTGGTCCTGCGCTCGGACAGCACGGCGTAAATATCATGGCATTCACAAAGGATTTCAACGAGAGAACAAAGAACGATATCGGTCTTATAATCCCTGTTGTGATCACCGTATATGCCGACCGCTCATTCACATTTGTCACAAAGACTCCGCCGGCGGCAGTTCTTATCAAGAAGGCTTGCGGAATCGAGACCGCTTCGGGAACACCTAACAAGACAAAGGTTGCTTCTATTACAAAGGAGCAGATAAAGAAGATCGCGGAGCAGAAAATGCCTGACCTAAACGCAGGCTCTATCGAGACCGCAATGAGCATGATCGCAGGAACAGCTCGCTCAATGGGCATCACAGTAGTTGATTAATAGCCGATCATCTAATTAAGTGGGAGGAATTTTCCGCTAACCGGCAAGCCAAGCGCAATGCGGCGCCGGTACACCACATAAAGGAGAGAAAACAATGAAACACGGTAAGAAATACGTTGACAGCGTAAAAGCTGTTGACCTCACAAAGCTATATGATTCAACCGAAGCCCTTGATCTTGCAAGCAAGAACGCAAAGGCTAAGTTTGATGAAACAATCGAAGCTCATATCCGTCTCGGCGTTGACTCGCGTCACGCTGACCAGCAGGTCAGAGGAGCAGTAGTTCTCCCTAACGGAACAGGTAAGGACGTAAGAGCTCTCGTATTCTGCAAGGAAGACAAGTATGAGGCCGCTAAAGCGGCAGGCGCTGACTATGTCGGCGGACTTGACCTTGTTGACAAGATTCTCAAGGAAAACTGGATGGATTTCGACGTTGTTATCGCTTCGCCTGACATGATGGGCGTTGTAGGACGTCTCGGTAAGGTTTTGGGACCCAGAGGTCTTATGCCGAACCCGAAGGCAGGTACCGTTAACCCTGACGTTGCTAAGGCTGTCGCTGAGGCAAAGGCCGGTAAGATTGAGTACCGTCTTGACAAGTCAAACATCATTCACTGCCCTATCGGAAAGGCTTCGTTCGGAAGCGAAAAGCTCACCGAAAACTTCGAGGCTCTTATGGAAGCTGTTGTTAAGGCTAAGCCTGCCGCCGCAAAGGGACAGTACCTCAAGAGCGTTGTTGTCGCCTCAACCATGGGCGTCGGCATCAAGGTAGCCACTTCAAAGTACGGCTGCTAATCTCAGAGCAACAGGTTTTTTCAGAATCTGCTTGACAGAGTGAAAAAACTGTGCTATATTAATTAATGCATTCGTATCTAAAGACAGCCGGTGGGTTTTGTCCCGTAAGTCCGGCCGAGGAAAGAAAGCAGAAGTTATAATTTTGACTTTGCGTCCTTTTCTCGTATTTTCGGGAAAAGGATTTTCTTTTAGATCGAACCGGCATTTATCTTGATTTAAAGAGGTGAACATTAATGCCAAGTGAAAAGGTTCTGCTTAAAAAGCAGGAAAAGGTAAATCAGCTTACAGAGCTTCTCAAGAACGCTGACGCCGGAGTTCTCGTAGATTACAAGGGAATTACGGTTGAGGAAGACACAAAGCTCAGAAAAGAGCTTCGCGAAGCAGGAATTGTATATTCCGTAGAGAAGAACACAATGCTCCGCTTTGCTGTTAAAAACGCAGGTCTTGACGGACTTTTGGACGTTTTGGAGGGAACAACCGCTATCGCTGTAGTAAACGGCGACCAGACTGCTCCCGCGAGAATCCTCGGAAAGTTTGCTGAGGATCATGAGAACAAGTTCGCTCTCAAGGCAGGATTTATCGGAACCGAGATCTACGACGAAAAGGGCGTCGCCGCTCTTTCCAAGATTCCTTCAAGAGAGGTGCTTCTTGCACAGCTCGTTGGTTCGCTTCAGGGACCGATTCAGAAGCTTGCCGCTACTCTTAAGGCTGTTGCCGACAAGGGTGAAACTCCGGCCGCTTAATTTCAGCGCCGGCTTTATGCGATTAACGCAAATTTATTATTAAAGGAGATTAATTATCATGGCTTCAGAGAAGATTTTGAAATTTGTTGAAGACGTTAAGGCTCTCTCGGTTCTCGAGCTCGCAGAACTCGTAGAGGCAATTCAGGAAGAATTCGGTGTAACAGCTGCTGTTGCTGCAGCTCCCGCTGCAGGCGGAGCTGCTCCTGCCGCTGAGGAAAAGACCGAGTTTGATGTAGTTTTGGCTTCATTTGGTGACGCTAAGATGGCTGTTATCAAGGCTGTTAAGGAAATCACAGGTCTCGGACTTAAGGAAGCTAAGGAGCTCGTTGAGGCTGCTCCTAAGGCTGTCAAGGAAGGCGCTTCAAAGGCTGACGCAGAGGAAATTAAGGCTAAGCTTGAAGAAGCCGGCGCTACTGTTGAGCTCAAGTAATTTTTAAGCGAGCACATATTGCCACCTGTCCGTCATGCGGACGGGTGGTTTTTTCGTTAAATAAAAAGGAGGATGTATATGTCGTTTTTATCGGAAGAAAAGCTGTCATCTGAATCAATTTTCAAGGGCAGGGTTTTTGAGGTCACAAGAGATATAGTCAGGCTCGAAAACGGCGAGGAAACATTCAGAGAGGTAATTCATCACAGCGGCGGAGTCTGCGTTGTGCCTGTTACGGAAAATAACGAAGTCATAATGGTTAAACAGTTTCGCTATCCGTTTAATCAGGCTTTGCTTGAAGTGGTCGCCGGAAAAATCAACAAGGGCGAAAATCACCGGGACTGCGGATTGAGAGAGCTTGAGGAGGAAACGGGATTTAAAGCAAACGAAGTCACTTATCTCGGATGCCTTTATCCGACCGTAGCCTACAATACTGAGGTTATCCATATGTACGCCGCCAAGGGACTTACCAAAACTCATCAAAATCTCGACGAGGGCGAGTTTCTCGACGTCGTAAAAATGCCCCTCGAAGAAGCGGTAAAAATGGTTTTTTGCAACGAAATTAAGGACGCTAAGTCGCAGATAGCTCTTTTGAGGACTTTTTTCCTCGGCAATGAGCCCGTATAATTTGAAAAAATTTCCGTTTTACTTGACAATTTGAGCAGATACTGTATAATAAATAATATGTCTTCTTATGCTCAAAATAAAAAGACTGATGCTTTTTAAGGAGGAAATGACATGTCAAAAAAGCCATATTACATTACAACGCCGATTTATTATCCGTCGGGAAACCCTCATATCGGTCACTGCTACACTACCGTTGCCTGTGATTCGATCGCGAGGTACAGACGAATGCAGGGCTATGACGTGATGTTCCTCACAGGCACCGATGAGCACGGCTTGAAAATTGAGCAGAAAGCCGCCGAAAAAGGCGTGTCGCCGAAGCAGTATGTTGATGAAATAGTTGAAATTTTCAAAAAGCTCTGGAGCTGTATGAATATCAGCTACGACAGGTATATCCGCACAACCGACGACTACCACGTTGAGTCGGTTCAGAAAATATTCAAGGAGCTTTACGACAGAGGCTATATCTATAAGGGAACTTACAAGGGCAAATACTGCACCCCCTGCGAAAGCTTCTGGACGGATTCTCAGCTTGTTGACGGCAAATGCCCCGAATGCGGCAGAGAAGTCGTCGAAGCAGAGGAGGAGGCTTATTTCTTCAAGCTTTCGCCTTTTGCGGACAGAATTGAAAAGCTTTTGACTGAAACCGATTTTCTTCAGCCGAAAACAAGGGCTCTTGAGCTTGTAAACAACTTCATCAAGCCCGGCCTTGAAGACCTCTGCGTTTCAAGAACATCGTTTACATGGGGAGTTCCCGTTACTTTTGACAAAAAGCACGTCGTCTATGTCTGGGTAGACGCTCTTTCAAACTATATTTCGGCTTTGGGGTATAAAAATGAAGCGTATCACGATTTCGACAAATACTGGCCTGCCGATGTGCATATGGTAGCTAAGGATATTCAGAGATTTCATGCCATTATCTGGCCTGCCATTCTTATGGCGCTCGACCTGCCTCTGCCAAAGCACCTTGCCGTTCACGGCTGGATTACCTTTAACGGTCAGAAAATGAGCAAATCGCTCGGAAACGTCGTTGACCCATTCGTTTTAAGCGAAAGGTACGGCGCCGACGCTATCAGATATCACATTTTGAGAGAAATGGCTCTCGGAGCTGACAGCTCGTTTTCAAATGAAATAATGATAAACAGAATAAATTCCGACCTTGCGAATGGACTTGGCAACCTTGTTTCGAGAACAGTCGCGATGGTTGACAAGTATTTCGGAGGAACGCTCCCGCAGGAAAAGCTTTCGGGAGAGTTTGACGACGACCTTAAGGCTGTCGCTTTAGCTGTGCGCCCGGAGGTTGACAGGTTGATGGACTTGACTCAGCTTAACCTTGCGCTTGCCGAGATTTTTAAGCTCGTTTCAAGAGCTAACAAATATATAGACGAAACAATGCCGTGGGTTCTCGCTAAAAACGAGGCAGACAAGCCGAGGCTCGCCGCCGTTTTGTATAACCTTCTTGAGGCAATCCGAATCGCTTCAACTCTGCTTTCTCCTTTCATGCCGTCAACCATGCCGAAAATTTTCGAGCAGATTGGCGCGAAAGACAGCGATATTTCATATGAAAACGCCGCAAAGTGGGGAGTTTTGCCCGCCTGCGTAACGGTTAAAAAAGGCGAGGTGCTTTTCCCGAGAATCGACGCCGAAAAGGAAATTGACGAGCTTAACGCTATTATTTCAGCAAATAAGCCCGCCGAAAAGAAGCCTGAGTGCGAGGTCGAGCCGCTTGCCGAGGAAATTACTATCGACGATTTTGCGAAGGTTGAGCTTCGGGTCGCGAAGGTTATTTCATGCGAAAAGGTTCCGAAATCTGATAAGCTTCTTTGTTTCCAGCTTGACGACGGAATGGGCGGCAGACAGGTCGTTTCTGGTATTGCAAAGTGGTATAAGCCAGAAGACTTAGTCGGCAAAAAGGTCATAGTTGTCGCAAACCTCAAGCCGGCGAAGCTCAGGGGGGTTGAGAGCAACGGAATGATTTGCTCGGCAGATATGCCCGACGGCTCGGCAAAGGTTATTTTCCCCGACGACGATGTTCCGGTAGGTTCAAAAATCAGATAATAAAACAACATATAATAAAAAGCGGAGAAATAAAACTCTCCGCTGATATGCGACTGTAGCTCAGTTGGATAGAGCACCAGCCTCCGACGCTGGGTTGCCGCAGGTTCGAATCCTGTCAGTCGCGCCAGTCGAGAGCCTGCACGCGATTTTGAGCGTTGGGGCTCTTTTTTAGTTTTCAGAATTAACTTGTCCGTCCAAATTTAAAAGGTTAAAAGCCGAATGACCGCACCCTTTATATTGCGGTCATTCGGCTTGTTTTGTTAACTTTTATTCTTTTCTTTTCTCTTCTTAATACACCGTTGTGCTTTAAGGCAGTTTAAATATAATTAAAAGCAAACCTCTAATTTGGTTATCTGATTATTTCATTGCCTACTCTGAAGAAGTCTACATCGACATATCCGCCTGACTGCTGCTTAGCAAAGTTGAATATACCGAATCGATAACCCATAAAGTGAGTTCCGTAGTAGTTCATTTGCAGATTGTCGCCGATTTTTGTCCATGTTTCGCCGTCAAGGCTGTAGTAGAAATATGCCTTATCCGTAGCGTTTGTGAAATCAAAATCAACTCTGAGGTAAACTTCATCCTGTTCGAGAGGAACTCTCCTTACTTCAAATTCTCTCTTAAACATTTCATTGTCTTCATATTTTACCATTGCGAGGAATTTCTTTCCGTTTTCAGCTTTAACTCCTACGAATCCGTATTTCTCCGCAAATGCAGCAAGTCCTGCGACGTCTCCGTCTTTCATATTTGCGGTGTCAAGCTTGATATATCCGCTGCACTCAGGTCCGAAAGTTCTCTGTGTCAGTGTGTTTCTCGCCTCGGTTACAGTTTTAACTATATCTCCGGTCTTGAGTCTGAGATAGCCCTCTCTTTCGGTCAGTGACCACAGACGGTTGTCAGGGTTATGGTTCCACTGCCATTCAGGAAGGAGGTTAGAGCCGTTGTAATCGTTTTCGCCGGGTTCATCGGGGTTCTCCGGCATGTTTACATACGGTCTTACAATTTCCGAGTTGATAAACTCATCGCTTGTGATTATGCTCTTCTTGCCGACGCCCTCAAGTGGAATCTTAGCGGTCAGAGGTGCCTTTCCGTCAACGCCTACTACCGGCCAGTCGTCTTCCCAAGTCATTGTCATCAGAACAGGAGTTCTTCCTACAGCTCCGTGATCCTGGAACAAAAGGCAATACCAGTTTCCGTTGACATCGTCGATAATACCTCCCTGAGCAACTCCGTCATTTCTGAACTCAAGATTGTCATCGAGGATGATCTTCATTTCCCAATCGCCGTCCAACGATTTGCTTCTGTAGCAAAGCTGGGTTCTTCTTCCCTCAGGAGGCCATGTGATTATGAAAATGTAGTAATATCCGTTGAGCTTATAAGCATGAGCGCCCTCTGCAAGGCATCCCTCAACAAGCCCTGCGTCATCGATGATTACTCTTCTTGTATCAGGCTTGATTGCGCTGAGGTCGGACTCAAGCTCTACGCACCAGATCTGACCTCCGCCGTAAATCATATAAACTTTGCCGTCATCGTCAAACAACAGGCTCATATCATGGAATCCCTCGTTAAACTCATAACGGTCCCATTTTCCGTTTTCAATATCGTCTGTGTAGTAAATGTAGGTTTTTCCTGTTGTGTAGGACACGAATCCGACATAGAACAAGCCGTCATGATAGCGGATTGATGATGCCCACTGACCTTTTCCGTAGTTGTTCTGACCGTTTCTCAGAGCAAGAGCATCGGTGTCGTCAAGGATGTTGAATACATAGTTTACGATTTCCCAGTTTACGAGGTCATACGACTTCATTATAGGGCATCCCGGTGACAGGTGCATAGTTGTTGAAACCATGTAGTACGCATCGTCGACACGGATAAAGTCAATGTCAGGAACATCGGCAAAAATAACGGGGTTTGTGTAGTTTCCGTTTCCGTCATCAGTCGAAGCAATTGTGGACTTGATAATGTTTTGATCAAGCATTTCTTTCTCCCCTTCAGGTTCTGAGACATCGTTCTCTTCAGTGTCGGATACCTCGCCGACAGTAGGCTGCTGAGAGTTAATAGACTGCGAGCCCCCACTCTTTTGTTCGTCTCCGCATGAAGCAAGAATCGACACTGCCAAAAGCGACGCTAAAACAGCGCTGAGTAATCTTTTCATGTATTTCCTCCTTGTTGTTTTAAATTGCCGTGCGGTTAATGATGTCACAAATCCCGGGCGGTTAGCCCACGGGTTTGCGGTTTAAAGTTTACTAAGAGATTTATTATTCACCAAAGCCGCTTACTGTTACATTATAGGTCATAGATGTGAAAGGAACTTCCTCTCCGTCAACCTTAAGCGCCATTCTGCTTCCGACAAATTCAACATCTGTCGCTTCAGCAAATATTCCGCAGTCCTCTGTGCCGTAAATGAGCGTTCCGATAGTAAATCCGCCCCAGCCATTTGCAAGTGAGGTGAGCTGCTGGCCTTTGGTGAGTAATTCAACGTCAACCGGTACTTCTACTTCGCCGTTTGCAGTCTCAAAAGTAATCGAGTTTACCTTGACAGTCAAGGACGATTCAGGCATCGAATCTATAAAGCCCATATTTATAAGTGCGCATCCCTCGTCAAACGGAGATGTCTTTACCGAGTAATCGCCGTTTTTAGTGACGTCAAACCCCGCCATAAGCGAATAATACGGATTTTCCGCCTGTCCAAGAATTGTTACTGTTTCATATGAAATTTCGTTTGCGGCAATGTCTTCCTCAGGTCTGAGCTCTTCTTCGCCCTTTGTAAATATCCATGACTTTAATTCAATGTCCGCTCCTGAGAACACAAAGTAAACATCGTGATTTCTTCCTTCAAATTCCGCAAAGTCGGCAGAGCGGACTTTTGTGAAGTCATCGCAGTCAAATTCTATAAACGCAACCGCTTCGGAACTGATATCATCGAGCCTGACTTCAATTCTTCCGGTGCCCTTTACCTCAGCTGTAAAATCGGAAGCCCCGTATCCGAAATCAACGCCTCTTACATATACCCACGCGCCGTCTGCAAGGCTCTTTGCTGCAGGATTCGTAACCTTGTCATATCCGATGTCGGCTGATGTGAACATCAGACCGCCGTTGTTGTCGACATAAGGATCTACAAGCTTTATCTGCTTTACTCCGTCTTTGGTTGCCGCTGTAATGGGTATCTCCCCCGTAGTTGTATCCATAGGGAGATAATCAACCATAATGCTTCTGAAGCCGGTTGTTTCCTTCATAAGCTCTTCGAGAAACTGTGTGTGGTGAACGATATAGTTTACGCCGTTAAACTCAAGGAAATGAGTGTGGTTGTTTGACCATTTAAATCCCGAAGCTCCCTCTGCATTCTGTCCCGCATTGTAGAAGTAGGTTCCTATAAATTCCCAGCTGTCTGCGTCAAGAGGGGTTTTTGTTGTCATGTACGCAATTCCTGCGGACGGAGGAGCGTCAATGCCCTCATAATCCCATTCGTCTCTGTTTCCCCAGTCTGTGCAGTAAGAGTAGTAATATGTGCCGTCTATGTAGTTGAGCTCGCTTGCCTCAAAGAAATACGGAGCGTCAATTGATACAAACTCGCTGTCAAATGAAAGCATATCCTCGCCGAGCTTCACAATCTTCGGAATGTTGGAATGCATAGCTCCGTCTGCGGGAGCTCCTCCTCCGAACGAAAGCCAGCCTACTCCGTTTTCATCTATACATACTCCCGGGTCAAACGGCGCGGGGCAGTTTTCAAGTCCCGGCATGTTCTGATAAACAAAAGGCTCGCCGAGCGGGTCTGTCCAGCCGGTAACAGGGTCGGTAGAAGTGATGACGCCGACGCCTGCTCCTCCGTTTGAAAAGTACAGATAGAAGTGTGTGAGTCCGTCGTCCTCAACTCTTGAGCAGATTGACGGAGCCCATGAGTTGTATATCCACGGTGCAATCTCGCCTACTTCGATTCTGCCGTGATAAATCCAGTTTACCATGTCGTCGGTCGAAAAGACTACAAGCGACTTAATATATCCGTAGTCCATTTCTGTTCCGTGGTCCTCAAGTACCTGCTGATCGTTTGTGCCGTAGACATAAAGTCTGCCGTTATATTCAATAGCGGTAGGGTCCGCGCAGAAGATATTAGACGATAACGGGTTGGCGGTATGCTCTCCTTTATATGCGTTTTCACTTACAGCATCGATTATTATTCCGTTGTTCAGGCTTTCCAAAATTTCCTCCTCGGTGACATCATCACTGACAGCTTCCGTGTCGCTGTCTGTGCCGGAACCGAGTGTTGAGCTTGTCGTAGTTGACGGGTTATCGGTTTCCGGTTCGTCTTCGGAACAGCCGACTGCCAGCAGCAATGACGCGGCACACAATAAGGCGACCATTCGTTTCATCATATTCATTCAAAATACCTCCGTTTTGTTAGACTTTATATACAATTTGTACATTAAGTACATCAAGTAAATTATATCAGTAAAAAAAGCAAAGTCAATCATCGATATTTCTTTTTTACACCTTTTATTCGTAAAGTACACTTTTCGATTGACATGCAGGCAAATCGAGGATATAATATTTATATGTTTTTGAAAGGATGCCGATTTTATGCTAAGAAAAAAAATCGCTGTTATAACTGCGAGAGCTGATGACAGAATTCAAAAGGATATTCTTCTCGGAATAGCAGAAGCAGCGTTTTCAGAAAATGTTGACGTGGTTGTATTTTCAAATATTCATAATCACTGGATCAAAGATAATGTGCTTAATTTTGAAAATATTATATATGATTTTTTTGACCCTTCCGATTTTGACGGCGTGATTATCACTGCCGAGGCATTTATGGATCTTTCTATGTTTTCAGACATCTTTGAGAAAATCAGGGAAGCAAAAAAGCCTGCGGCAGTTATAGGCGGAGAAATCGAGGGCTTTCACAGCTTGTTTTTCGATGACGACGATGATATGGAAAAGCTATGCGAACACCTGATAACCATTCACAACATCACCGACATACACATCCTTACGGGTCCGAAAGAAAATATTTTTTCCCACAGAAGAGTCCGCGGCTGTAAAAGAGCTTTTGAAAAGCACGGTATACCGTTTGATGAGAACAAGGTCTTTTTCGGTGATTTTTGGTATGACTCGGGAGAATCGCTTGCTAATCGCTATATAAGCGGCGAACTTTCTCTGCCACAAGCAGTAATGTGCGCCAATGACTGCATGGCATACCAGCTTTGCGACACCCTTTCGGTAGCCGGAATCCGAATACCTGAAGATGTGACTGTCACGGGTTATGACTATACCGGAGGAAGAATATATCACTATCCCGTTTTAACAACATTCCGAGGCGGAAGACGCACTATCGGAATAAAAGCGGTTAATTATCTGCTTTCCTCAAACTACACGATTGATGACTCGAACAGATTTGTTTCGGGAAGCACCTGCTCCTGCGGAACAAATCCCTCAGAGCTTTATGACGAAATATACTTAGAGCGTATAGACCATCCCAATATGTTTCTTAGCAGCATAGCTCAGTTTTGTGTCGCTCAGTTTTCTGTCGACCTTACCCTGTGCAGAACTCTTAGAGAATATATCGAAGCTTTAAATAACTATTTTTATCTGCTCCATGGGGCAAGCAGCCTTTATTTGTGCCTCGATAAGGATTGGAACAGCTCCGAATACGCGGGAGATGCCTATTTGTGC
This sequence comes from uncultured Clostridia bacterium, assembly GCA_944385905.1. GTDB lineage: Bacteria > Bacillota > Clostridia > Oscillospirales > Ruminococcaceae > CALWZA01. The sequence goes on along the minus strand of CALWZA010000019.1, from coordinate 51,480 downwards.
TGCGAAATAAACGGAATGAAAACCCCCGGCGAACCTATTATGGTTTCAAAAGGCACGCTGCTTTCCGCGATCACTCAGTCCCGTCAGAAGCCGGCAGTATATTATTTCAGTCCCGTTTATTTTCAAACCAGATTCTACGGCTGCGCTGTGTCTGCATATGAAACTCCGGACGGCTATGATTTCAGCTTCAGAAACTGGAATCAGACTATCTCAAACGCCCTTGAGTTTCTTCGTCTGAAAAACGACAACCACTATCTGTCCCTTTGTCAGCGCACCTCTTCTCTGTACGACGCGCTGACGGGATTTTGCAAAATCACGGAATTTCGCCGCTCTGCCGAGGAAAGCGACAGTAAAAAGACAGGCATTATCGCCATAAAAGTAAACTTCTGTTCCGATAAAGAATATTCTTTTGAAAGAAACTATCAAAGCGATATTATTTCGTCATTCGCTCAAACTATAAAACAAATATGCACCGACAAGGAAATATGCTGCAGAGCGGATAACAACCTGTTTTTAATTTTGTGCCATGAAAAACGAGAAATTCTTTCGGAGAGAATAAATGTTATTCTTCATCGCAATATTTATGCTAAGTATTACGAAAACCCTTCACTGATTATTTCCGTTGAAGACTGCGAAGGATACTCCTCAAAGGATATTGACAACATAATCAGCAAGACCGAAAGCTCCTCCGGCCAGACCGCTTTCCTGCTTAAAAACAGAGAGCCTGTTACACAGTTTAACAACCTGCTTGAACTTAGAAAAGAGGTCATTACAAATCCTCAGGCCTCTCCCGACACCGACTCGGCAAGCAGAAAGCTTTGCATAAGTATCGGATATTTCCGTTCGGTATACAAAAAATGCTTCGGCGTAAGCTATGTTCAGGACTGTATAAACGAAAAAATTATGCTGGCGAGATACCTTCTGTGCACAACGGTTATGAGCATATATACGATAGCTGTCCAATGCGGATACACAAGCGAAAAATATTTTGCGCGTCAGTTTAAACAAACTGTCGGCATGTCGCCGATTCAATACAGAAAAAGATACTGCGCTCCTTTCAACCATGTGTGACAGACTTCCGTTATAATTGAAATCAACTCGAAGCCGTTTTGCTGTTTTTAAACTTTGGGTATTGACATTTCAGTTTGGATGTGGTAACATAATAAAGTTGAATGTGCCTGTAGCTCAGCTGGATAGAGTGTTTGGCTACGAACCAAAAGGTCGCGGGTTCGAATCCCTCCAGGCACGCCAAACAAACGGCGGGTGTTATGTCCGGCCGTTTGTTTTTTTCTTTTTAAATTTTTTCGCTTTTATCTCTTGACAAACGGTAAATAATATGATATTATGCCTTTAAACCTAAGAGATGGAGATTAAACCTCATACGCGCTTACAGAGAGCCGGGTCGCTGGAAACCGGCAGCAAACGGTGTTGACAAATGGACCATTGAGGGCGGGGTCAAAAGTTAAACGCTCAGTACTCCCCGACGCTTTGCCTGCGTTACAAGGCGGAAATGTGTTGGCATTTTGCTTAGCGGAATATATAACCGCGTTTAAATTAAGGTGGCATAAGCAGATTTTACGTCTGTCCTTATTTTTAAGGACAGACGTTTTTTGTTTGTAAAGCTTCGGTTTAGGCAAGATACAACATTCTTTAAATAATTTTTTGAAAGGATGTTCACAATGATGACAGGCATGACAAACAACCCCAGCGCAACAGGATTTTTCGGAGATTTCGGCGGACGCTTTATTCCCCCCGAGCTTGAAGCCATTATGGAGGAAATCAAAACAGAATTCCACAGGGAAATTAAAGACCCCGAATTTTTGAAAGAACTTGAGTTTTATCAGAAAAACTATATCGGCAGACCATCGGAATTTTACTGCGCAAAAAAGCTCTCCGAACAGCTCGGAGGCGCGAAAATCTATCTTAAGCGCGAGGATATGAACCACACCGGCTCTCACAAGCTTAACAACGTGCTCGGTCAGGCTCTTTTGGCGAAAAGGCTCGGCAAAAAAAGAATCATAGCCGAAACCGGAGCGGGTCAGCACGGAGTCGCGACCGCCACCGCATGCGCACTGTTCGATATGGAATGTGTAGTCTATATGGGCGAAGAGGACACGAGGAGACAGGCGCTAAACGTTTTCAGAATGAAACTCCTCGGCGCTAAGGTGGTTGCGGTCACAAGCGGCACCAGAACTCTTAAGGACGCCGTTGACGTCGCTCTTGCAGACCTTATCGCAAACTATAAGGACACATATTATATGCTCGGTTCGGCTGTCGGCCCTGACCCGTATCCCGAAATGGTAAGGTACTTTCAGAGCTGCATCGGAAAAGAAACAAAGCAGCAGTGCCTTGAAGCCGAAGGCAGACTCCCCGATTATGTTATGGCTTGCGTGGGCGGAGGAAGCAACGCTATCGGTATGTTCGCGCCGTTTTTCTATGACGAAAGCGTTAAGATGATCGGAATCGAACCGGCGGGACGCGGTCTTGACACCCAAGATCATGCCGCGACTCTCACCCTAGGCACCCCGGGAATCCTTCACGGATTTAAATGCAAGGTTATTCAGGACGAGAACGGCGAGCCTCTGCCTGTTTACTCTGTTTCAGCCGGGCTCGATTACCCCGGTGTGGGACCCGAGCACTGCTATTATCAGGCAATCGGCAGAGCGGAATATGACAGCGCGACCGACGACGAGGCTATCAACGCTTTCCTTACGCTTTCAAGAGTCGAGGGAATTATCCCGGCAATTGAAAGCTCTCACGCTGTTGCGGGAGCGTTAAAACTGGCTCCGACGCTTGATAAGGACAAAATAATCGTCGTTTGCCTTTCGGGAAGAGGGGACAAGGACGTTGCCGAAATCGCCGATATTTTAAGCAGAAAGGGCATTGAGTAAATATTTGAAACAACAGTAAAACACCCTTTGTTCGGAAATTATTCCGTTCAAAGGGCGTTTTTTTATGCCATCATTGCGTTTTTGCATCTGAGTCTGATTTTATCGGTTATCAGCGCTATAAACTCGCTGTTTGTCGGCTTGCCTTTTCCCGTGTTGACAGTATATCCGAAAAACGAGTTTAATGTGTCAATATTTCCTCTGTCCCAAGCTATTTCAATCGCGTGCCTGATCGCTCTTTCAACTCTTGAGGGCGTCGTCTTATATTTCTGAGCGACAGTCGGATAAAGAACTTTAGTCACACTCTCCAGCATTTCCGAATCCTCAATGCAGTCCAAAATAGCGGTTCTCAAATAATGATATCCTTTAATGTGCGCCGGAACGCCGAGCTGATGAATTATATCAGTGACAACTACCTCGAGACTTTCGGTCTCGCTTATTTTTTTAATAGGATTCTGTGAAGCCTGACCATGCACCGACGGCTCTATTATTTCAATTCCCAAAAGCGCCTTTATCCTGTCACCGAGCATTCTCGCCTCAAATGGCTTTAAAATATAATAAGCCGCTCCGTTTTCCATAACCTGTCTCTCAATAAACGGATTGTCATATGAACTTGTAACAATAAACAGCGGCGCTTTATATCCGCCCTTGTTTACCTTTTTCATAAGCTCTACCGCGTCAAGATTAGGCATCGCGGCGTCTATTATCGCAACATCGGGCGTTTCATCCTTGATCGCCTCAAAAACAGCATTGCCGTCCTTTTGCCGAGTTAAAACATAAAAACCCATCGTTCTCAAAATCGCCGCGAAAGGTGTTCCGTATTCTTTTGTGTCATCGCCTATAAGCACTTTAATTTTTGTTGTCATATCTCTGCCTCCGTTTTGTCATAGATGTTTAGTACTTCCATATATTACCACATAAAATTACATGATGCAAGTGTTTTTTGAAATTTCCATGTTTTACATAAAACGCCATGCCTTTTATTGGCAAATTTATACAAGCAGATAAATACGTTACAACAAATTGTCGAAAATTGTCGATTTTATACTGTCAGTAATTATTCGGCGACTTGAAATATGTTAAAGCATAAGGCGTGTGCGTCAATCAAACTGATAATCTAATTTTTAAGGCTGTGGAGAGGTGCCGGTATCTGTCCGCCCCTGTTTATAAACTTAGACGCTGATTTATAGTTAATTTTCATAACCGGTCCGCATCCGAAAAGTCCTCCCCAGTCAAGCTCCTCGCCCTCCTGCTTTCCGATTGCCGGTATAATTCTTACAGCCGTTGTTTTGTTGTTTACCATGCCGATAGCCGCTTCGTCGGCGATAATCGCCGATATGGTGTCGTTTGGAATATCTCCGGGAACGACTATCATATCGAGTCCGACCGAGCAAACCGCCGTCATGGCCTCGAGCTTTTCAATGAGCAGACAGCCGCTCTTTGCGGCGTCAATCATTCCTGCGTCCTCCGAAACGGGAATAAACGCTCCCGAAAGTCCTCCGATTGACGAGCAAGCCATTACTCCGCCCTTTTTAACCGCGTCGTTTAAAAGAGCAAGTGTAGCTGTTGTTCCGTGGGTTCCGCACTGCTCAAGGCCGATTTCCTCAAGAATGTGCGCAACGCTGTCTCCGACCGCAGGAGTAGGCGCAAGCGAAAGGTCAACTATTCCGAAAGGAACTCCGAGCCTTTCCGAAGCTGTAACGCCAACAAGCTGACCGACTCTCGTTATTTTATATGAAGTCTTTTTGATTATATTGCATATTTCGTTTATATCGGCGTCGGGATACTTCGCCAAAGCGGCTCTTACAACTCCCGGTCCGGAAACTCCGACATTGATTATGCAGTCAGGCTCTCCGACTCCGTGGAAAGCTCCCGCCATAAACGGATTATCCTCAACGGCGTTGCAGAAAACAACCAGCTTCGCCGCTCCGAAGCAGTTGTTGTCAACAGTTTTTTCTGCGGCTTCCTTGACTATTCTGCCCATGATTTTGCAGGCGTCGAGGTTGATACCCGTTTTTGTCGAACCGATATTTACCGACGAGCAGACCCTGTTTGTGCAGGCGAGAGCCTCGGGTATAGACTCGATAAGCTCCCTGTCTCCGGCGGAAAAGCCCTTTTGAACAAGCGCCGAGTAACCTCCTATGAGGTTTACTCCGACAGCCTCTGCGGCTTTATCCATAGCAACCGCGAACTTAACCGGCGAGCATCCGCATGCGGCTGATATTATTGCGATAGGGGTGACGGATATTCTCTTGTTGATAATCGGGATACCGTATTCCTTTTCGATATCCTCCCCGATTTTAACAAGGTTTTTAGCACAGCGTGTTATCTTTTCATAAACCTTTTTGCAGGCAACGTCGATATCGCTGTCTATACAGTCGAGAAGGGAAATTCCCATTGTAATTGTTCTGATATCAAGACATTCGTCCTGAATCATCCTTATTGTTTCAAGTATGTCGTAAACGTTTATCATCGGCTGAGGCTCCTTATATCCTGTGCATAGAGTTGAAAATGTCCTCGTGCATTACATGAATTGAAAGTCCGAGGTCTTTTCCGAGCTTTGTCATGCTGTCCGAAAGCTCCGATAAAGGTTTGTTGAGCTTTGTAATATCGACAAGCATTATCATCGCGAAAACGTCGTCGAGAACCGACTGAGTCACTTCTGTCACGTTTCCGTTATACTCTGAGCATATGTTGGCCACCTTTGCCAATATTCCTACGTTATCCTTGCCGATTACCGATACTACTGCTTTCATTTAAGTTTTTCCTTTCGTTTCAGATTTATCTTTCAATCCAGTATTTCAAAATGTTATATCCGTCCTCGATTACAATGCCGGTTGACTTCGCTGTTTCCTCGGTAAACTCGCAGACGCCGTCAATTTCACCTTTTTTGTGATACATCAAAAACGGGATAAGGTCGTTTGTGTGAGTTTTGAGCGCAAGAGGAGTGGCGTGGTCGGGCATTATCAGCACCTTGTAGTCGTCGTATGTATCGAGCGCTTTCAAAACAGGTCCCAAAACCTTTTCGTCTATAAGCTCGATAGACTTTTTCTTGTTTTCAATCTCAAACCTGTGTCCGCACTCGTCGGGAGCCTCAATATGAATATAAACAAAATCCTGACCGCTTTTAAGCTCGTCTATGCACGCCTGAGCCTTGCCCTCAAAGTTTGTGTCTATATAGCCTGTTGCGCCCTCGACGTTTACAACTCTCATTTCAGAAAACTTGCCTATTCCCTTTAAAAGGTCTACAGCGGAAATCATCGAGCCTTTAAGTCCGTATTTTTCCTCAAACGGCATAAGCGGCTTTCTGACTCCCTCTCCCCAAAACCACATTGAGTTAGCCGGTCTTTCGCCCTTCGCGATTCTCTCTTTGTTCACGGGATGGTCTTTAAGAAGCTCATAGCTTTTTACCATCATTTCCTTGAGCTTTTTTGCGTTTTCGGCTTTCGGAACATAGTCCTTTATAGGCTTGCCCGTTATGTCGTGAGGAGGAGTAAGGGTTCCGACATCAAGAGTTCCGTTGTTCCAGATAAGGCAGTGGCGGTAGCTCACTCCCGAATAGAGCTGAAACTCCTCGCTGTTGAAATGCTCGGCGAGATATTCGATAAGCACCTTTGCCTCGGCGGTTGAAATATCCCCCGCGCAGTAGTCAATAATAGTCTTGTCGTTGTAATTCTCCTCATCCGAAAGGGTTACGAGATTGCATCGGAAAGAAACGTCGGTAGGCTTCATGTCAATGCCTATTGAGCCTGCCTCAAGCGGCGACCTGCCCGAATAGTAAATCTGAGGGTCATAGCCCAAAACAGACAAATTCGCTACGTCGCTTCCCGGCTTCATGTTGTCGGCGACGGTTTTTACAAGCCCGACATAGCTTTTTTTCGCAAGCTTATCCATGTTCGGGGTTTTTGAAGCTCCCATCGGGGTTTTGTTTCCAAGCTCGGCAACCGGGTAGTCCGCCATTCCGTCGCAGAGCAGCACTACATACTTCATTATAATCAACCTTTCATTTTTGCTTTAAACCGTTAATAATCCCTTTAATTATATCACCGCCGCTCATAAATTGCAATTTGTTTGCAATATTTTTTCGTATTTCGGGCATAATATCCCAAAACGGAGGTCTTGAGTATGCTGATTTCCATTATAATTATCAATCACGGCACGAAAAAGCTGACTTTAAACTGTGTAAACTCGATTTTTTCAACCGTCAAAAGTCCTTTTGAAGTAATCATCGTTGACAACACGGAATCAGAAAAGGGGCGGCTTTTGCGCTCCGACGTTCCCTTATGCAAGCTGATATACAGTAAAAATCTCGGCTTTTCAAGCGGCTGCAATCTCGGCGCCGAACAGGCAAAGGGAGACGTTTTGCTGTTTTTGAATTCGGACACGGTGGTTTTGGCAGAGTGTATAGACCTGACCGCAAAAAGGCTTATGCGGGACGATTCCCTCTTCGCTGTCGGCGCAAGGGGAAAGCTGCCCGACGGCAGTCTTGACAAGGGATGCAAAAGAGGTCTTCCCACGCCTTTAAACTCACTCTGCTATTTTTTAAAGCTTGACACGGTTTTTCAAAACTGCCCTGTCTGCGGAGGCTATCACATGACATATCTTCCCGAACGCAAAGCCGCATTTGTCGAGGCGATTTCGGGAGCGTATTTTATGATAAAGCAGGATAAGTTCCGCTCTCTCGGAGGCTTTAGAGAGGAATATTTTCTCTACGGCGAGGATGTTGACCTTTGCTTTCGCATAAAGCAAAACGGCGGCAAAATACTGTACTGTCCGAAAGCTCAGTATATTCACTTTAAGGGCAAAAGCGGAGTTAAAAAGGGAAACAAAAGAGCAGTATGCGAGTTTTACCGCTCAATGCTGATATATTACCGCTTAAATCTCATTGACAAATATCCGAGGCTTGTATCAAACCTTGTGAGCGTTTCAATTCTCGCTATGCTGATTTTAAGGCTTTCCCTGCTTTGCATACATGAAAGACAAAAATCGGAAAGGATATGCTGTGTCAAGTATGATAAGTGTTGAAATACTTTTATGCGTAAAAAACGGTGAAAAATATCTGGCAAAACAGCTTGAATCGGTTTTTAACCAGTCGTTTAAGGATTTTCACATCAGTGCCGCCGACGACTGCTCTGAGGACAAAAGCTTTGCTGTTTTAAGCGCTTTTTGCATGAAATATCCGGGGAAAATGTCGGTTATCCGGTTTGAAAAACCCTGCGGCTCGGCAAAAAAAGCCTACGCGAGGCTTATTGACTCGGTACCCTCAGACGCTCGGTATTTCGCCTTCTGCGACCAGGACGACGTTTGGGTTAAAACAAAGCTTTCAAATCAGGTTACGCTTATGCGCTGTCTTGAGCGCCGCTTCGGCGTCTCAAAGCCTCTGCTCGTTCATTCAGACCTTATGATCTGCGATAAAAGGCTTGCCGAGCTTTATCCCTCTTTTATCTCCTTTAAAGGCTTGAATCCTAACCCATCACTTAACAATCTTTTGTGCGAAAACTCGGTTACGGGCTGTACATGCCTTTTTAACCGTCCGCTGTTTAATCTTTTAAAAGACATGCCCGAAAACGCCGCCATGCACGACTGGTGGGCGGCTCTGATAGCCTCATCTATGGGCAGAATATGGTATATACCACGCCCTCTCGTTTTATACAGACAGCACGAATCAAACGCAGTCGGGGCGTATTCAAAAGCAACTACGCTGAGCTCTGTTAATATTTCCCGAAAAATAAGCTGTAAAAACGCAAAAGCTTTTTACGAAAAGTTTTCGGGGTCTCTTCCTAAACGCTCGCTTGCCGTCATAAGAAAATATACAAAAACCGATTCTCTCAGCGGAATTGCGCTTGCCTATGCGCTTTTTTCGGGCGGATATCTCAAATATTCTCCGATAAAATCGGCAGGCTTTATCGCCTCCGCTCTTCTCTGCTCTTTTGAAAAGAACAACTCTTTTCGGAAAGGAAATTAATATCATGACGACTTCTGTATCATTATCCGAAGAAAATTATGTCCGTGTCAAGGCTTTTCAAAAAGTCCTTTCAGAAAACCTCTCATCCCTTCAAAAGCTGTTTTCAAAGCTTTCTCAAAGGACTCCCGAAAGCGAAAACGAAATCGTTTTGCTTGATAATTTCTACTTACTGCAAAATAAGTGCAAATTATTACTCAAAGTAGATAAAAATATTCTCCTGCCAAAGGGTGAAAAGGGGGTTCCCCTGCTAGGCGCGCTGCTGTTTTCACTGTGCGAGGAGGAGGACGGATTTCCTGAGGAGGAAAGCATAATCAGGGCAATAAATGAGGTTAAAACGCGAAGATATGTTTCAAACGCCGAACTTGAGCTTTTGGAATTTCAATTTTCCTGCGCAGCTGTAAACGCCCTTGCGAATTTATTTTCCGAGTCTTCTTCGCAGTCCCCGACCTCACTTTCCGCGATGCAGATTGTCGTTTTGCTGAACTCTCTGCGCTCGCTTAATACAGACAGTATCAATGCTAAGCTCAATCCCCTTGAGGAGGTCTTTTCAAACGACCCAACCGGAGACTATGCGGAAATGAACGCTCCGACCAAGCGCCTTTACAGGCTTTTGACCTCAAGGATAGCTCAAAAACGAGGCGACGGCGAGCTTGCGGCGGCTTCGGGCTTTATTGAGCAGGCGAAAAAGGAAAACCGGCACGTCGGGTTTTGCGTTTTTGAGGAATATAAGCGGCTCTTTCCCTCAATATCCCCTCGCTTTTACAGATTGTCGCTTTTGCTTTTTTCCTTTGCCGTATCGGCGGTTTGTGCGCTTTACGCACGAGTCTGGTGGCTTGCGCCGGTTTTTCCCGTTACCGTATATGCCGCAGTTAAGCCGCTTTTCGATTTCTTTCTATTAAACGGTCATGAAATCACCTATCTTCCGAGGCTTTCAAACACAAGCTCCGGCGTTTTAAACTCAAAAACCGTAATCGTTTTATCAACACTTCTTTCCGATATCGAAAGCGTTGACGAGCTTAAAAAACGCCTTGCGGATATCCGTCTTACAAACAGCGAGAAAAACATTTTCGTATGCGCTCTGTGCGATTTAAAGCACGGAAAATCCGATTCTCTGCCCGACGACAGCGCGATAAAATCAGCTCTTGAAAATGCCGTAAGCGCTCTTAACAATGAATACGGAAACTATTTTTCGGCGTTTGTGAGAAAAAGGGTTTATTCAAAAACCCAAGGCGTGTTTATGGGAAAAGAGCGGAAAAGAGGCGCTGTCGAAGCTCTTATGCGCTTTGCCGGCTCCTTGCCTGACAACAGCTTTTCCTCTGTTTTCGGAAACTCCCAAAGCGTTATCGGCGCTGATTTTTTCCTCGCTCTCGATTTTGATACAAGACCTCACATGGAAAGCGCGGCGGGATTGGTTTCAATTGCTCTGCACCCTCTTAACCGGCCTGTTTTATCAAAAAGCGGAAAAAGAATCGAAAGCGGCTACGGAATCATATCTCCCAGAGTGGTTACGACCCTTAAAAGCTCCCTGCGCTCGCCGTTTACAAAGGCTGTCGGCGGAACAGGCTCTACAACCGCCTATGACACAATGAGCGCAAATCTCTATCAGGACGTTTTTTCCGAGGGTATTTTCTGCGGAAAAGGGCTTATCGACGTAAAATGCTATCTTAAATGCTGCAAAGACGTTTTTCCTCACGAAAAAATACTCTCCCACGATATCCTTGAGGGAGCCCTTCTGCGCACCGCCTATGCCTCGGACATATGCTTTACCGAAACCTTTCCCAAAACGGTTTCAAGCTATTTCAAAAGACTCGACAGATGGATAAGGGGCGATATTCAAAATCTCCCGTACGCGTACGGAAAAAGCCTTGAGCTGACTACTCTTGACAGATACAAGCTTTCAGACAACGCAAGGCGGGCAGTTACGCCTATTTTTCAGTTTTTCATGCTTTTTCTGAGCTTTGTTCTGCCTTCTCATGCCGCGAAGGTTTTAGCCGCCGTGTTTCTTTCAACATTTTTTCTTCCGCCGGTTTTTTCCTTTGCCCGCTCCCTTATAGACTCAAGGTTTTATTCTCTTTCAAGGCGTTTTTACTCCCCCGTTATTTCAACGACCTCCGAAATTCTTTTCAGTGCGTCGGTTCAGTTTATTCTCCTCCCGAAATACGCTCTCGCATCGCTTCGTGCGGTTTCGGTCTCGCTTTTTCGGCTTTTGATAACCAAAAAAAACCTGCTTGAATGGACGACCGCCGACCACGCCGACCGTTTAAGCTCTTCTGTTAATACAAATTCGCTGATTTGGTTTATCGTTCATCAGGCGCTGTGCCTCGCCCTGATTTTCTCACCTTTCGGGCTGATAAGGCTTATCGGGCTTATTTTCTTCATCTCACCTGCTGTTTTAATGTATCTCGCAAAACCGCCCGGCTTTGTAAGCCCCTCTCAGCGGCTTTCCGCCGAGGACACCTCTTCACTCACTTCGCAGCTTGCCGCTATGTGGAAATTTTACGCCGATTTCGCCAACGCCGCCGATAACTATCTTCCCCCCGACAACGTTCAGTTCGCTCCTGTCTACCGCATCGCTCACCGCACATCGCCCACAAATATAGGTCTTTATCTGCTTTCGGTGCTTGCCGCGGCTGATTTCAGGCTTATTTCCCACGGCGCTATGCTCAGGCGGCTAAACGCCTCGGTTTCAACAGTCGAGCGCCTTGAAAAATATCACGGCAACTTATACAACTGGTATGACACGCAAACCCTCTCAGTCTGCCGCCCGGCATACGTTTCCACCGTTGACAGCGGAAACTTCGTCTGCTGTCTGACCGCTCTCAAACAGGGTCTTTCCGACTATCCCGAAACCGAAAACCTGATTAAACGGCTTGAAAAGCTTATTTCGGATACCGATTTGTCTATACTGTTTGATAAATCAGTCGGTCTTTTTACAATTGGTATAAACGCTGAAACCGAAAAACGGGATAAAAACCACTATGACCTGCTTATGAGCGAGGCGAGAATGACCTCATATTTCGCTGTCGCAACCCATCAGGTTCCCGTTACGCATTGGAACAAGCTTGGAAGAACAATGACCAGAAACGGAGCGTTTTCCGGAGCGGTTTCATATAACGGCACTATGTTTGAATACTTTATGCCCGAAATTCTCATAAACAGCGAACAAGGCTCGTTGATTTATGAAAGCATAGCGTACTGTCTGCATTGCCAGAAGCGAAGGGCGGATTCTGTCGGAAAGGACAAGCCCTACGGAGTTTCGGAAAGCGGCTATTACGCTTTTGACTCAGCTCTGAATTACCAGTACAAGGCTCACGGAGTTCAGAAAACGGGCTTGAAAAGAGGTCTTGACAGCGAGTTTGTAATATCCCCCTATTCAACCTATCTGACTCTTCCGATTTTCACCAAAACCGCTTTGAAAAACCTTGAAAGCATAAAAAAATACTGTCCTCTCGGCAAATACGGCTACTATGAGGCGATTGATTTTTCTCACGGCGCGAAGGACGGAATGATAATTAAAAGCTACATGGCTCACCATGTCGGAATGAGCATTCTGTCGGTCGCAAACACCTTGTCCGACCGCATTATGTCAAGAAGGTTTATGTCCGACGGGAAAATGGCGGCCGCAAGAGAGCTTATCGAGGAAAAACCTCTTCTCGGCTCGGTTATATTCGAGGACGTTTCAAGACGCTCGGGCATAAACCGTGAAAACGAGGAAGCCTCAGAGCCCGATTTTTTCGATGTTCTCTCCCCTGTTCTTCCGCGTGTAAAGCTGCTCTCAAACGGTGAGTACTCGCTTATTCTGACCGACGTCGGCTCGTCGTTCGCCGTATACAGGGAAAAGGACGTTTATATCCGAAGCACCGACCTTATAAGAAAACCGGGCGGGGTTTTTTCAGCTGTTTTATGCGGTGAAAGAGTATATCCCATGACACTTCTGCCATCGGGAAAAACAAACAGCCCCGATTACGAGCTCGGCTCTGAATTCGGAGAGGACTACTGCTCCTATTTTCTTTCGTCAAAGGACTTTACCTGCGGAGAAAAAGTTCGGCTTCACAGCTCTCTGCCCTGCGAAATCCGTCAGTTCGCCTTTAAAAACGAAACCTCCGAGGAGCTTTCAATTTCACTCGTAAACTACCTTGAACCGTGTATGCAAAGATATACAGACAGTATATCTCATCCTGCATATAACAAACTGTTTATTTCTGAGAGCTATAACTTTGACCACAAGTGCGTTATAATCAAAAGGCTTTACAAGGACTCGACCTCATCGGAATGCGCAGCAGTAGGCTTTTTTGAGGACGCTGAGCTTACGGTAAACCTCTCAAGAGAAGATGTTTTTAAAAATCAAGGCGAAAAATTTACGGACATCAAGGCGTTGTTTTCTTCTTACGCAAACCTGAAATCAACGGGAAAAAACTACTCGTCTGTTCCCGACCCGTGCGTTTTTATCAGGACGTCTGTGAAGCTTCCTGCCCGCTCGTCCTCCGAGCTTCATATGTTTATTGTAATCGGCGCAAACGAAGAGGAAGCGCTTATGCGCTGCGAGGCTTTGAGACACTCCCGTGAGCCTGCATCGTCGGCTCTTTTGCCGATAAGAAACTCATCAATCGAGGGCAGGCTTGCTTCACAGCTTCTTCCGAAGCTCTTTTTCCCGATCAAGGATTCGTCTTCTCCCGTATCCTCTGCTTTAGATAACAGCCTTTTTATATCAGCGCTGTGGGAACAGTCTGTTCCTACTCACCTGCCAGCCGTTTTGGCGGAGGTTACAAAGCCTCAGGACTATACCAGAATTTCGGCTTATATTTCAGCGCACCGTGCATTAAGGCTCTGCGGAGTGAATTTCTCTCTTATATTCCTATACGACGACAAGGGCGGATATGACAGGATTCTGTACAACGATATTCTTCACTGCCTCGGAGGCGAGATTCCGAACCCTGAGCTTGGAATTTTCCTTATCGACCTTTCATCCGAGGGTCTCCCTCACGGCTTTGCCGAGCTTTTGAAGGCTTGGTGCTCGCATGTCGCCCCTAACGGCCTGATACGCATAGGCACTCCGATTGCCCCGTTTGAGCAAATCGAACTTTTAAAGGTCAGCCCCTCTGCCGAAGACGGTTTGGAATCACCCGAAATTAAAACAGCTCACGGCGGATTTTTCAACGGTCGCTTTGAACGTTTTGACTGCTTTGCCGTTTTGTCCTCTCCTCCCTCCCCGTGGACTCATATTCTCTCGTCCGTGCAGTTCGGCACTCTTGTTTCATCCTCGTCGCTCGGGTTCACCTATGCGGTAAACAGCCGCGAAAACAAGCTTACTCCATGGCAAAACGACCCGATATACGACAACCGGGGAGAGCTTTTGGTTCTCAGCTCAGACAGCTCTTACTACGACCTTGTAAACGGCTCGGCGGCATATTTTTACGCAGACAAAGCGGTTTACTGCGCTCGGGGCGAGGGATTTTCAAGCCGTGTTGAGGTGTCGGTTGCTAAAAAGGGCATGTGCAAGAAAATTTCCGTTTCGCTTAAGCTTTTAAACGCCGGCGAAAACGTCAGGCTGGCATTTTACACCGAGCCTGTTTTGGGAGTTGACAGAAGCCTTGCGAGAATGATAAAGCCGATTGCTTCGTCAGATGAAAAAACCTCATCCTTGTCGTTTATAAACTACGCAAACACTCAGGTCAAGGGATATATGACAATTTCAGCCGATAAGCCTGAGCTTAGCCTGATGACCTCACGAAGCGGCTTTTGGGCAGGCAAATGGGACAGCCCCGAAGTTTCTCAAAACCCCGACCCGTGCGGAGCTTTGATTTACAACATTCAAGGCGGCAATGACGGCTCGGAAATCACTCTCAGCTTTTATATTTCTTTCGGAAAAACTCTTGAGTCGTCCCTGCTTATGCCGTCGCTTTTTACCCCTCAAAACGACTCTTTTTCCGACTGCGTTGTTGATTGTCCCGATAAAAACATCTCTTCAATCGCTTCGGGCTGGCTTGAGCATCAGTGCCTGAAAGGAAGAATATACGCAAGGACGGGATTTTATCAAAATTCCGGAGCGTTCGGCTTTCGTGACCAGCTTCAGGACGCCTGCGGAATACTGGACGTTTATCCAAAAACGGCGAAGCGTCAGATTTTTAGGTGCTGCGCCTCACAGTTTTCAGACGGCGACGTTCTCCACTGGTGGCATTCGCTCCCCGAAAAAAACAAAAGAGGAGTAAGGACAAAAATCTCCGACGACCTTGTTTTTCTTCCCTACGCCGTATGCGAATATGTTGAAAAAACGGGAGACGAGTCTCTGCTTGACGTTAAAATTCCCTTTTGCAAGGGCTTGACCATTCCAGACGGAAAACACGAAATCTACGGCTCGGTTTATCCGACAGAGGAGAGGGAAAGCGTTTTCTCCCACTGCGTTCGTGCGCTGAAAAAAGCGTATAATCTCGGTTCACGGGGTCTTGTTCTCATGGGTACCGGTGACTGGAACGACAGCTTTAATCTCGTCGGAGCGGAAGGCAGAGGAGAAAGCGTTTGGCTTTCGCTGTTTATGTCGGTTGTTCTTGACCGCTTTGCGAAAATCTGCGAAAACAGAAATGAAAAAGTTCTTTCGGCCGAGTGCTCGGAGCGCTCTCAAAGTCTGCTTAATGCGGTAAGCGAATCGTCATGGGACGGCGAATGGTACCGCAGGGCATATTTCGACGACACCTCTCCTCTCGGCTCTAAAGACTGCGGCGAGTGTAAAATCGACAGCCTCTCGCAGTCGTTCGCGGCATTTTCACGCCTTTCTATTTCCGAACCCGAAAGAGTATCGACAGCTTTGAACAGCGCATATGAAAAGCTTTTCGACTCCCGCCACGGCATCACAAAGCTTTTTACTCCTCCATTTACCCCAAAAACCTCAAAAGTAGGATATGCCGCCGCTTACCCGAAAGGAATCAGAGAAAACGGCGGACAGTATACTCACGGGGCGATTTGGCTCGGAATGGCTCTTTTAGAGTTTAAAACGGAGCGGCAGGGGCTTGAAATTCTTTCGGCAATTTCGCCTCTTTCAAAATGCCTGACCGACGAAGCGTCGGAGCGCTATAAAAACGAGCCTTACTATCTTTCCGCCGACATTTACACCAATCCCGACTGCTACGGAAGAGGGGGCTGGTCGCTTTACACCGGCTCGGCAGGCTGGTACCGAAGGGCAGTTTTTGAGTGGCTTTTCGGCTTTAAAATCCGCTCAAAAACGCTGAGCTTCTCGCCTCTTTTCCCTCCGGAATGGGGAGAAGTAAAAATAAAGTGCCGGATGTTCAGCACTCCTCTTGACATCACACTTAGCCGTCCCGAAAGCGGCAAAAAATCTATACTCGACAACATGACCGAGACAGACAGCGTCGCGCTCGACGGAAAGTTTCACAAGATAACTGCGGTTATACCGAAAAATCCGCAGTAAAAATAAACGGCTGAGGATTTTTCCTCAGCCTGTTTTGTTATATAATTTACATTTAATACACTTTTTGTTTTATAAGCTGCATTCTCACCGCTAAAAGCACCGCAGCCGATATTATCGGAAAGCATATGAGCTGGGAAATCAAAACTGCGTTTCTCGTGCTGTATACGCTTTTTGACGGGACTGATGAAAACGCGTAGTCGCCGTCCGAGCCTGTGTAGTAAACAAAAACGCTCTGTCCGCCGAGCCTTGTCCTGAAAAGCTTGAATTTACCCTGAGCCGGCATACCTTTAAAGCTGTAAATGCTCGGAAAATACACCGTGTCGCCGCTGCTTTCAAAAAGCAGTGTACACTCTCCCGTTTCCGGATCGAGCAGTCCGGTTAGCCTTTCCGAGCCCTCATACAAATAGCCTTCGTCGCTTCCCTGGCTGAAATAGCTTGTTTTCGTTATGACAAGACCGTCACTGTCAAGCCTTGAAACCGCCGAAATATAGCTGTTTTCATTTGTGCTATCCTTTTTGCAGGCTGAAAAGCTCTTGTCCTTTAAGCCTTGAATAAACTCCTGAAAACGAATGTCATTTCCGATATCGTTTCCCGTAGTGGCGTCGGTCGAGGCGGTTATTTTTCCGTCGCCGTCGGTTATGATTATTTCGTCAAGACCCATTGATTCCTTGGTCTCTTCCAAAATCTCAATATCGCTTTCGACTCCGGGGTCACGGTTGAGTATAACCGAAAGCGCCCTCGCTTTTGATGTGCAGTCCTCAATGCGAAAAGCGGTGAGGTTTGTTTCCTCTGTCGAGCTTATCTGCTCCTGCGCAAGCATCCGTTCAATTGAAAGGCGCATTTCTTCCTTTGCGAAATTCAGCTCCGCCACTCCGACTGAATACGCAGTCAGACACATGACCGCCGCCGACACGAGCACAGAGCAGATAATGCAAAAGCGGTAAAATCGTTTTTTGTTCAGCTTTTCTCACCACTCATTCAGCTAAATGTCTTCGGGATTAAACAAAACAGCGTTTTCGACCTTTATTTTTTCGTTTTCCTGTTCCTTGCTTACTATTTCGTCTGTCTTTGCCGCAAGTTTTCCCCTCTGAGCCGCCGATCCTATAACCGAAAGGCATAAAACAAACAGCTTCAGCGGCAGAAATTTCTTTTTCCCGGTCTTTTTTGATTTGCTTTTTTCTTTTTTTGACGGCATAAGCACGCTCAGCAGAAGTGCGACGGCGGTTGAAACCGCAAATACCGCGATGTTCTGAGCTGTAACCAAATTGTCCTCAGTCATAAAGCAAAACCTGTCAAAGGAAGCTTGAATTTTCATTTTAACCCCTTTCCGATGTATCGCAACAGCTCATTTCAGCCTCAAAACATCTCTTTCCTCCGCACTCGCCCAAAACGGTGATTACTTTATTATTTTCACCAAAGCTCAGGTTAATAGTGTCTCCCCTCACCGCTTCGGACACAAAATTTATGCGAAAATCCCTAATGTTTCTCTCAAACTGCTCTTTGCTTAAAACGTCAAGCGCAGCGTCGGCGTAAACGGCGTTGAACATATGCCCGTTTGCGTCAATATCGCTTGTCCTGACTTCCCTTGTGCCGCATCTAATGAGCTTTTGAGCCGAGATTTTTCCTGTCGGCTTGGTTGATAAAATCATATCGGGAGCGACGGTGAGAGGATGAACTGCGGTAAAAACTGTCGGCTTATGAATATGCCTCTCCTTAGGGTCGATGAGTATCCATGCCGTTTCGATATCGCACAAAAGCTCTGAGGTTTTTTTATCCCGAATGTGAAAGCCCCTCAGGAACATAACTCCCTTTGTGCCGATTTCCCATGTTGAAATTACAATGTCCTGCTCATATCTCGGATATTTGTTTATCCTGACCGATACTCTCGAAAGCAGAAAAACCATATTGCGCCGCCAAAGCCACTCATGAGACATCCCTTTTTTAGTATAGTCCTCTCCCGCGAGCTCAGAACAGAGCCTTAAAATCGTTGATATCTTGATTCGCTCAAGATAATCACAGTCAAAAAAGGTTATGTGATAATCTTTTTCTGTTACGTTTTCCATTTTCTTGTTCTATTACTTAATATCTTATCTTATTTCGGTCATTCCGCCCATGTAAGGTCTGAGAACTTCGGGTATTCTTACCGAGCCGTCCGCCTGAAGGTTGTTTTCAAGAAACGCGATGAGCATTCTCGGCGGAGCCACAACCGTGTTGTTGAGGGTATGCGCAAGATATTTTCCGTCCTTGCCGTTTACTCTGATTTTAAGTCTTCTCGCCTGAGCGTCGCCGAGGTTTGAGCAGCTTCCGACCTCAAAGTATTTCTTCTGTCTCGGGCTCCATGCCTCAACGTCAACCGACTTAACCTTCAAATCAGCAAGGTCTCCCGAACAGCACTCAAGAGTTCTTACGGGTATATCGAGCGATCTGAACAGGTCAACAGTGTTCTGCCAGAGCTTGTCAAACCACATTTTGCTGTCCTCAGGCTTGCAGACAACTATCATTTCCTGCTTTTCAAACTGATGAATTCTGTAAACTCCCCTTTCTTCAAGTCCGTGCGCGCCCTTCTCCTTTCTGAAGCAGGGCGAATAGCTTGTGAGAGTTAGCGGAAGCTTATCTTCGGGGATAATTGTGTCGATAAACTTGCCTATCATCGAATGTTCGGACGTGCCTATGAGATAGAGATCCTCTCCCTCGATTTTATACATCATAGCGTCCATTTCAGCGAAGCTCATAACGCCTGTAACAACATTTGAACGTATCATAAACGGCGGAACGCAATAGGTAAATCCGCGGTTTATCATAAAATCTCTCGCGTAGGATATTACAGCCGAGTGAAGCCTTGCGATGTCTCCCATGAGATAATAAAAACCGTTTCCGGCAACCTTTCTTGCGCTGTCGAGGTCTATTCCGTTAAATTTCTCCATTATCTCGGTGTGATAAGGTATCTCAAAATCGGGAACGACAGGCTCGCCGTATCTCTGAACCTCAACGTTTTCGCTGTCGTCCTTGCCTATCGGAACAGACGGATCGATGATGTTCGGAATCGTCATCATTATCTTTGTTATTTTTTCGCCCAGCTCTGCCTCCTTTGTCTCAAGAGCCGCAAGCTTGTCTGAAAATTCGGTAACCTTTTTTTTAGCTTCTTCGGCTTCCTCTTTAAGTCCCTTGCCCATCAAAGCTCCGATTTCCTTTGAAATCTTGTTTCTCTCGGCACGGAGGCCGTCAGCCTCAACTTTTGTTGCTCTCGACTGCGCGTCAAGCTCTATTACCTCGTCTACAAGCGGAAGCTTTGCGTCCTGAAACTTTTTTCTGATATTTTCCTTGACTGCCTCGGGGTTTTCTCTCAAAAATTTAATGTCTATCATTTTTCTTTTCCTTTCGGTTATTTATATTTATGTTCCACATGGAACATTACTGTCTTGTCAAAAGCTCTGCGAGGTCTTTGAGATCGTCCTCAGAGTAAAACTCGATTTCAAGTTTGCCCTTTTCGCCCTTTGCGCTGACCTTTACACGTCGGTTCATCGCCTCGCGCAGGGATATTTCAACCTCTCTGAAAAACGTCTTCGGAGCTTCGTCTTTCTCGTGTTCCTCGTACTTCTCAGCTTTTGCGGCGTTTTTTACCGCCTCCTCCAAAGCCCTTACCGTCAGCATGTCTCTCTTGACTCTGCTCGCGAGCTCTGTTCTGAGCGCGCTGTCCTCAACTCCTGCCAAAACCTTCGCGTGTCCGACTGAAACCTCGCCGTTTCTGACCATTTTCATCGTTGTTGGATCAAGCGACAAAAGTCTCAGCGAATTCGCTACCGCGGAGCGCGACTTTCCGATAACCCTTGCGACCTGTTCCTGAGTCATGTCATAGGTCTCCATCAAGTCCTTGTAGCCCTGTGCTTCCTCAATCGGGTTAAGATTTTCACGCTGAAGATTTTCAATCAGCGCTAACTGCATAGTCTGCCTGTCGTCAAGCTCCTTTATGAGCACCGGAACCTCTGAAAGCCCTGCCATCCGCGACGCGCGCCACCTTCTCTCCCCTGCGACTATCTGAAATCTGCCCGACGGAAGCGGTCTGACAAGCAGAGGCTGCAAAACGCCGTGCTGTTTGATTGAATCAGCAAGCGCAACGATGCTCTCCTCATCAAAATCTGTTCTCGGCTGAGATTTGTTAGGTTCAATTTCGGTCAGTTTCAAAGTCTGAGCTGCTTTTTTATCGGTGTCGTTTTCATAAAAGAGGGCGTCCATGCCCATTCCAAGTCCCTTCGATTTAGCCATATCATTACCTCCTTGCCTTTGCTCTCGAACTTCTGTCTCTTTTCAGAAACTCCGTGCAAAACGCTTCATACGCCTCTGCCCCTCGTGAGCTTCTGTCATAATACATTATCGGTTTTCCGTGACTCGGCGCCTCTGAAAGGGTTATATTCCTCGGTATAACGGTTTGATACACATTGTTCGGAAAATATTTTCTAACCTCCTCGACAACCTGCGCAGTTACGTTGTATCTGCCGACAAACATTGTAAAAAGTATACCCTCGATTTCAAGGTTCGGATTATATCCGTCCTTAACTCTTTTAATTGTATCTGTCAGCTGAACAAGCCCCTCCAGCGAATAGAACTCGCACTGAATCGGTATCAAGACCGAATCGCAAGCCGCCAAAGCGTTAAGAGTGACAAGGCTCAGCGAAGGCGGACAGTCGATAAGAATATAGTCAAACCTGTCTTTTATTGTCAAAAGCTGCATTTTCAGCCTCATAAGTCTGTTGTCCATAGAAGCAAGCTCAATTTCCGCGCCGGCAAGCTTCTGCGCGGAAGTTATAAGCGAAACGCCCTTGAATGCCGTCGGAACTACCGCCTCAGCAGCGGAACATTCTCCGATTATCACCTCATAAACAGTGTTCACGACGCTCTTTTTTCTAACCCCGAAGCCTGTTGTGGTATTTCCCTGGGCGTCAATATCGACAACAAGCACTTTTTTTCCTTTTCCGCCGAGTGCGGCCGCGAGATTTACGACGGTTGTGGACTTTCCTACTCCGCCCTTTTGATTTGAAACAGCAATAATTTTCCCCATTGCCGCAACCTCCGTACTCATTTTAGTCATATATATATATTATACACTTTTTCTTGCTCTTTTCAAGCACCGAGGCAAAAAAATCTCGCTTTTGTTCCACATGGAACAAAAAAACAAAGCAGAGCTACCGCTCTGCTTCAAATTTTTAATATAGTCTTCAGTCGGACACAGGTATTTTTATAAGATACTCAATATAACCGTCGCTTTTTACTTTCTTAGCGTCAACACGAACCCCTGCCATCTGCATTGTTTCAACTGCTTTTGAAACGGTGTTCATAAAAAGCTTCACGTCCTTCAGGATTACAGACCTTTTGCGGTAGCTCTCCTTCTCCTTTTCACCCCTCAAAAGCTCTTCTATGTACGCTTCGGTTTTGTCGACGTTTAAATCGAATTTGCCGGCGCGGTTTATAACATCCATTCGCAGCTCTGAGGGGACTCTCAGCAAAGCTCTCGCGTGTCTCTCGGTAAGATTGTAGGCTGAAACCGCTTCTCTCTCCTCGTCCGAAAGCTTAAGAAGACGAAGCTTGTTAGCGAGGGTTGACTGCGCCATGCCAAGCCGCATTGCCGCGTCCTCCTGAGTCATGCCGTAAAAATCGATAAGCTTTTCGATGGCGATCGCCTCATCGAAAAAGGACAAATCCTGCCGCTGAATATTTTCGACAAGCGCCATAAGCGCAGATGTCCGCTCGTTCATCTCGACAACTATGCACGGAACGCTCAAAAGTCCGCAAAGCTTAGCAGCCCTGAGTCTTCTCTCGCCCGAAACAATTTCATAGCTTTTGCCGTCAGGGTTTCTGCGGACGGTGAGAGGCTGCAATATTCCGTCCTGCCGAACAGACGCCGAAAGCTTCGCAAGCTCGGTCTCGTCAAAACTGCGTCTCGGCTGACGGGGGTTCGGGGTAATCATTTCGCAGGGGATTTCAATAACCTTTCCGATGGTTTTTTCCTTAAGCGGCTTTTGCTTTTCCTGCCGCTGCTCTGCTTTCTCCTGTCCGCCTTTGGACAAAGCGTTAAATAAGCTGATTTTCGCAGTCGTCTGCATAATGTCAACGTCCTTTCTTTTTAAATCTTCTTGCGTTGACATTATTATACCACATTAAAACAATTATTTCCAGTATTTCCCGATAAGTTTTTATCGACATAACCACCGTTATAGAGCAAAAATCTGCAAAACTTATACTTATTTCAGCGGTTTTTTCGTCATCTGAGCCTTATTTCTCGGATAAATTGTCGGAGTATGCGATATTTTTCTAATAACGACAAGAGTTCTTCTGTCACCGTTCGGAAGTGAATACTCTTTCGTCATCTCGATTTTCCCTCCGAGAGTTTTAACAGCCTTCTGCGCCCCTGAAATCTCATCTTTGCAGTCGGGACCTTTCAAAGCTGCGAAAGCTCCGCCGACTTTCACAAACGGCATACAGTATTCGCAAAGCGTAAAAAGCGCCGCAACCGCCCTTGCTGTCGCTATGTCGAACTTTTCACGGTACATATCATTGTGACCTGCTTCCTCAGCACGGGCATGAACGCACTCGGCGCCGAGAGAAAGCCTGTCTGAAAGCTCGGAGAGAAATTTAATGCGCTTGTTTAAGCTGTCGAGCAAAGTGAGCGAAATACCGCCGTTCATTATTTTAAGCGGACAGGACGGAAAGCCCGCGCCCGTTCCGACGTCGATTACCGAAGCGTTTTTCGGTATATCAATAAATCCAAACGGCAAAACGCTGTCCAAAAAATGCTTGAGAGCAACCTCGGAAGGCTCGGTTATGGCTGTCAGGTTTATTTTCTCGTTCCACTCCGAAAGAAGCTCGCCGTAGGTTACAAACCGCCTTGCCTGCTCATCGGAGATGGTAATTTTTGCCGATTCAAAAGTATCCGCAATAAGCTTTTCTGTCAACAAAATATCCGCACTCCTTTACCTGTTTGATGAAAGCCACACAAGCAAAACCGAAACGTCGGCAGGGTTTACTCCCGAAATTCTCGACGCCTGACCTACCGACAACGGCTTGATTTTATTGAGCTTTTCCGCCGCCTCAAGCCGCAGTCCCCTCACCTGCCTGTAATCGGTATCGGGCGGCAGAGCCTTTCCCTCAAGGCTTCGCATTGCCTCAACCTGCTCAAGCTGAATTTTTATATATCCCTCATATTTGATTCTAAGCTCGACCTGCTCCCTGACCTCATGTGAAAGCTCGGGGCGGTTCGGGTCAACAAAAGCGAGTCCGTCATATGAAAGCTGAGGTCTTTTTATAAGCTGAGAAAGCTTCAGACCGTTATTTACAGGGTCTGTTCCGCTTTCGGAAAGATACTGATTCAGCTTTTCGGAAGGCCCTATATTCACGTTTTCAACACGCTTGACTTCCTCGTCGATAAGCCTTTCTTTTTCAACAAACCTTTCATATCTCTGTTGAGAAATAAGCCCGATTTCATATCCTATCGGAGTAAGTCTTTCGTCGGCGTTGTCCTCTCTCAAAAGAAGCCTGTATTCGCTTCGTGAGGTCATCATGCGGTAAGGGTCGGAACAGCCCTTTGTAACCAAATCGTCGATGAGAGTTCCGATATAGGACGAAGCTCTGTCCAAAACAAGCTGCTTTCTGCCGAGAATTTTCATTGCGGCGTTTATGCCTGCCACGAGTCCCTGAGCGGCAGCCTCCTCATAGCCTGAAGTGCCGTTAAACTGCCCTGCGCCGTAAAGTCCGCTTACCGCCTTAAACTCAAGGGTAGGCAAAAGCTCGGTCGGGTCGCAGCAGTCGTATTCGATAGCGTAAGCGTTTCGCATGATTTCAACGTGTTCAAGCCCCTCCATTGTGCGAAGAAACTTGAGCTGAACATCCTCGGGCAGTGACGACGACATTCCCTGCAAATAGTACTCGTCGGTGTCAAGACCCATAGGCTCTACAAACATCTGATGCCTGGGCTTGTCCGAAAACCTGACGATTTTGTCCTCGATAGACGGACAGTAGCGGGGACCCACGCCGTGAATTCTTCCCGAATAAAGCGGCGAGCGTGATAAATTATCCAAAATTACCTCATGAGTTTTTGCGTTTGTATATCCGATATAACAGCAGACCTTGTTTTCAAGCTTTTCGGTGGTTTCAAACGAAAAAGGCTGAATAACCTCGTCGCCGTCCTGTCTTTCAAGCTTTGAAAAGTCGATGCTTCTTTTGTGAACACGAGCCGGAGTTCCTGTTTTAAACCGCCTTAGTGTTATTCCAAGCTCGGAAAGGCAAGAAGAAAGATATTTTGCCGGCAAAGTTGCGTCGGGACCCGATTCGTAAGATGTCTCTCCCACGTGGACAACTCCGTTTAGATATGTTCCCGTTGCTATAATAACCGCCTTTACATGATACGCTGAGTTTAACCGTGTGACAACTCCCGTAACACGGTTATCCTCGGTTAATATTTTTATAATTTCCGCCTGCTTGATATCAAGCCCCTGCTGATTTTCGCACACCTTTTTCATAAGCGTATGATACGCCACCCTGTCAGCCTGAACTCTTAGACTGTGAACGGCAGGACCCTTTCCGCGGTTTAAAATGCGGCTTTGAAGAAAGGTTTTGTCGGCGGCTTTTCCCATTTCTCCGCCCAAAGCGTCTATTTCCCTTACAAGATGTCCCTTAGCTGTTCCTCCGATTGACGGATTGCAGGGCATATTGGCGATAGCGTCGAGAGAAATTGTAAAAAGCGCTGTTTTAAGTCCCAAACGGGCGGAAGCAAGAGCCGCCTCAACCCCCGCATGGCCTGCGCCAACCACCGCAACATCATAGCTGTCCAAAAATTCCATACTCTTTGCCCTTTCAAGGTTAGATTGTTTCATATTTCAATAATTATTTTCCTACGCAGAAACGGCTGAAAACCTCGTTTACAACCGAATCGGACACTTTTTCACCGCTGAGCTCCATAAGCGACTGCGCCGCCCTGTCTATCAAAACGGTCACACCGTCAAGAGTTACCCCTGACAAAACGCATGAAACCGCCTCATCAAGGCATTTAACAGCGTTTTCTATGCAGAGCTTCTGTCTTTCGTTTACAAAAATTCTCGCGTCCGAGCCTGTGTTTGAAAGCTTGAAAATATCAAACACGGCTTTAGTTATCTTGTCTCTTTCCTCGGGATTTACCGCTGAAATTTCAACAACCGAATCAAAAACCTGTTGAAACTGCGGCAAAAGCTCAAATTTCCGCTCCAAATCGGTTTTGTTAACAACCGCTATGCACTTTGCTCCCGACTCTTTTGCCGACGAAACCTCTGTGCAAAGCTCTAGGTCGTCGTCCGAAAATTCTCTTGAGCCGTCAAAAACTGCGATTATAAGCTCAGCTCTCTCTATGCACCTTTTGGCAAGCTCGACGCCCATGCTCTCAACAACATCGTCTGTCTGCCTGATTCCGGCTGTGTCAGACACTTTCAAAACCACGTCTCCGAGCCTTACGCTTTCCTCAACAATATCCCTCGTCGTGCCGGCAATATCGGTTACAATGCTTCTCTGATATCCCAAAAGCATGTTCATAAAGGTTGATTTTCCGACATTCGGCTTTCCGACGACAGCGGTTTCAATTCCCTCTCTGAAAATTCTTCCGGCAGAGTAATCGGAAAGAACCTTTTTTAGGGATTTTTGAGCTGTATCTAGGGTGCTGAGCATAGCTTTCGGGTCAACCTCGGGGATATCCTCCTCGGGATAATCAACCCAAGCCGCCAAGTCTCCGAGCAAAGCCACAAGCGAGTCGGTGGTTTTTTTAACCGAGCGGTAAAGGCTTCCCTCACGCATTGAGTTTGCGCTTTTTAGCATTTCAGAGCCTGAGGCTGAAATGAGGTCTGCGACAGCCTCAGCCTGAGAAAGAGAGAGCTTTCCGTTTAAAAACGCGCGTTTTGTAAACTCTCCAGCCAAAGCCGGCTCAGCGCCTGCCGAAATACACGCCTCAAGCACCTTTTGAGTCACCAAAAGACCTCCGTGGCAGGAAATTTCAGCGGTATTTTCACCCGTATAGCTTTTCGGGGCAAGAAAAACGGTTAGAAGTCCGTCGTCGATAATCTCATTTTCGCTGACTATTTTTCCGTATACGCAGGTATGCCCAGCCATTTTTTCAACAGCCTTTCCGCCGAAAGGTTGAAAGATTTTCGCCGCGATTTTTACAGCGTCTTCGCCGGACATTCTGATAACCGAAATTCCTCCCACAGCGTTTGGTGTTGAAACAGCGCAAATTGTACTCATCTTTATCATTCCTTAAAACAAAAACGGGCAGATATCCGCCCGTTTCGCAGTTATTTCAAGCCTTAAACCTCAATTTTTGAATAGAGACCGCTTTCCATTTCGTCCTCGGGCTTGGGTCTTTTGTAATCTTTCTCAAACGACGACGATATATCGAATTCTTTTCTCTGCGGAGTGTAGTTTTCGTCTCTGCGTCTGCTTCTTTTTTCACCGTCGTTTCTCGAGCCGCTCTTTCTGAAGCCGCCTTTTTCCGAATTATATGGCTTTTTCTCGGTCGAGCTTATTAGAACCTTTCTGTAAGGCTCCTCGCCGACAGAGCGTGAAGTGACTCCCTCGATTTCTGAAACCGCGGCGTGAATAATTCTTCTTTCATACGGATTCATTGGTTCAAGAGCGGTTGTTCTTCCGCTTTTTTTGACGTTTGCCGCGATTTTTTTCGCAAGCTCCTCAAGCTGAACCTTTCTCTTTGCCCTGAAACCGCCGCAGTCGAGCGATATTCTGTAATAATCCTTGCTGTTTTTATTGCATACGAGAGATGAGAGATACTGAACGGCGTCTATAACCTCTCCTCTTTTTCCGATAATTCCCTCTGCTCCGTTTCCCGAAATAACCAAAGCCGCGCCCGATTCGTTTTCCTCAACGCTTATCTGCGGAGTTTCAAAGCCCATAACGGTCATGACCTTTGAAATATAATCAGCGGCGATTTCGCCCTTTGAAGGCTCATATTCGGCTTCGATTTTAGCCTCGCCTTTCACAATACCGAGAAAGCCTTTTTTCGGCTCTTCCAAAACAGTAACTTTGATTTTTTCAGCGCTTACCTTAAAAGCTTCCGAAGCCGCCGAGACAGCTTCCTCAACAGTTTTAGCGGTGAATGTCTGTTTCATATATTTTTACATTCCTTTCAAAACGGACAAAGCTGTCCGATAATTTTCTCTTTTAAAGCCAATCAAAAATTTATCAGTCGTCGGTTTCGTTATATTCGTCTCCGTATTTTTCAGCCATCCGCTTTCTCGCCTCATTTATGCGCTTTCTGTTAAGCGCGGCGATTTCAGCCTTTGAAAGCTTTGTTTGATCAACTTCCTCAATATCGACATTTCTTGACGACGGAGCGGTTCCGTTTTGAAGCTGCTGAGCCTCAAGCATTTTCTGATAGAAAGATTTTTTCTTCTTTTTCTTATTGCTTGCGGCTTCCTTAACCGCGAGCTTTTCCATATAAGCAGGGGTGTAGATAACGTTAAGAACAATAATCTGAATAAGAGCGAACACCGATGAAATAATCCAGTAAATACCCAGACCGGCAGGATATGAAAACGCGATCCAAAGTGAGAATACCGGCAGAATGTAGAGCATCGCGTTCATAGAAGACATTGTCTTCGCGGCAGCCGGATTGTTTTTCTTTGTAAAAATCTGCTGAACAACCGTGCAGGCGAGCTGAGTCAGACATGAAAGTATCGGAATAAGCACCAGCGCGTTTGACCAAGACGGAAAACTTCCCAGGAATATTCCGAGGAATGTATATTCAAAGCTATTTACCTCGTCTACAACCTTCTGGGGGAAAATATCCTGATAATTTTCATCACTGCAAATATTGAACATTAAAAGCTCAGGGTGAGAAATAAGCTTTTTAGAAAATTTTGACGGATTGTTGATATACTCGTCAAGACCGTCATGAGCAGAAAGAATTTCCGCTACTTGCTGTGTTACGTTGTTTCCGTTTTCGTCCTTCAAAGCCTTTGATTTTTCATAGCTGTTTATTGTCTCATAGACGTCTTTATTTTCAGCCAAAAGCTGAGAAACAGTCAAATCATTTTTATCAAGTTCTTCCGCAGCGGTCACTATGTTTGTAAGAAGAGTTGTAGATTCCTTGATTTCAGCTTTATCAAGACCTGAAACATAGGTAAGCGGGCAGTATACAACGTCGATAATAGCGAAAAGCACTACAATCGAAAGAATAGCCGGAAGACAGCTCTCCATAGGATTTATATTTTCCTCGGCATAGAGCTTCTGAGTTTCCTCGTTCATTTTCTGCTGATTGTTTGCGTACTGCTTTTTAATTTTTTCAAGCTTCGGCGAAAGTCTTGCCATTCTCGCGCTTGATTTCTGCTGTTTAACCGAAAGAGGGAATAAAATAAGCTTAATTAAAAAAGTAAAAAGTATAAGCGCTATTCCATAGTTTTTAACTATCATGTAGCAAAGCTTCATCAGCCAGCCAAATGGAATGGATATTATGTTCATTTTGTGTCCTCCAAAACGGAATATTCAGATTTTTCACAAGGGTATCTGTTATTGAACCGACCGTTTTTCTTTTTAAAAGCGTCGGCAAATTTCTGCGGAACATAGTCTATTCCGCCCATACTCCACGGATTGCATCTTAAAATTCTCCAGCCTGAAAGTATAATTCCTTTTACGGAACCGTGAATTTTAAACGCCTCAAGAGCGTATGAGGAGCATGATGGGTAATATTTGCATCGGGGTGCTCCTTTTATCGGTGATATAAACTTCTTATAAACTTTTATCAGTGCTTCAAATATTATTCTCATTTTTTGCGCTTTTTCCGATAGCTTTTAAAAGCTCTTTGTTTAAACGGGTTTTAAGAAACTTTTCAATATCGGTGCTTTTTCTTCCGCGAATATCCGCCCTCGCAACTATTACAATGTCAAAACCGATGGGCAGTTCCGCTTCGCTGATTCTGTATCCGGCTCTGATAATTCTTCTGGCGCGGTTTCTCTCAACAGCGTTTCCGACCTTTTTACCGGTTGTTATTCCGAGTCTGTTAAACGGAAGATTATTTGTTCGGTAATACACGACAATAAAACCGCATGACGTAAACTTTCCTTTTTTAAAAAGCGCGGTAAAAATCTTATTGTCTTTTATAGTTTGGGTGAAAAGCATTTTTCCTCTTGCCTCAGAATCTCTCTTTCCGCATTTGTTATTTTATTTGTTTTCCCGCCGATATTCCCCGATAAAAAGAAAGACCACACAAAAGGTGGTCAGCGGATTAGTAAGAAAGTCTTGCTCTACCCTTTGCGCGTCTGCGAGCTAAAACCTTACGGCCGTTTTTAGTTGCCATTCTTTTCATAAATCCATGTTCTTTTTTTCTCTGAAGCTTTTTCGGCTGATATGTTCTTTTCATTATTCCTGCCTCCAATCGGTTAAAATAGAAACGGGTTTGCGTTATACATTTTTTATGCGCAGAAACCCCTACAAGCTAACATTATATATTATCTTATATCCCCGTGTCAAGAGTGTTCATATTATTTTAACAAAATTCTGTTATAATTTTTTTGCGAACGGTTTTCTTCCCTTATTATAAATATTTATAATATATTATACTATTAAATAATATTATTTGCTTGCAAAAATAAGTTTGATGTGATATAATTATAATTGAGAAGTTATAATGGATAAATATTTTTATCCATTATTTTTAACGTTATTTTCAAAATAATGACATTTTCTTTTTTGAAAGGAATGGTAAAATTTAATGGAGTCTTTCTTTGAAGTGTTTGAAAACGTGAAGAAATACTGCCTTTCCGATCCGAGTGTCAGTGAAATCGGATATAACAAATGGATAAAAACTCTCGAACCGGTCAAGCTTGAAAATTCAACCGCTTACATTCTGACCGAAAACGAGTTTACTAAAAAAACGACAAACGAAGTATATCTTGACGTTTTAGAGAGAGGCTTTTTGGAAACTCTTGGCTTTAAGGTCAAAATCGAACTTTTGACACGCCAGCAGCCTCCGGCGGTTGAGCAGAACGGTTTTGCCGAAGTTGAGCGCAGAATGGAAGAAATGAAGCAGACTCACAGAAAAGGCAGCTATGAGCTTACCTTTGACAACTTCATCAAGGGAAAGTCAAACGAGCTTGCATATGCTTTTTCGACTGCTGTGGCGGGAATAAACAACAGCGGCGCAATTGTTTCAAAGGATGTTTTCAACCCTCTTTTTATTTACGGAGACTCAGGGCTCGGAAAAACCCATCTTATGAAAGCGATTGAGCACGAGGTGAGAAACAGGCATCCCGAAATGAACGTTATCTACACCACCGGCGAAAGCTTTACAAACGAGCTTGTAAAGGCTGTCGGGGATAAAAACACCTACGCCTTTCATGAAAAATACAGAAAATGCGATTTTCTTCTTGTCGATGACATTCAGTTCATTGCCGGAAAGGAAATGACTCAGGAGGAGTTTTTCCACACCTTTAACGAGCTTTACAATAACGGAAAACAGATTGTTTTAACCTCTGACATTTCTCCGTCGAAAATGAAAAAGCTTGAGGACAGAATGAAATCAAGGTTTATACTCGGAGTTCAGGCGGATATTTCGGCTCCTGATTTTGAAACCAGAATGGCTATTGTCAAGAGAAAAGCCGAGCTTTTGGATTTGCAGCTTCCCGACGCCGCGGCAAGGCTTATTGCCGAGAAAATAAAAGTCAACATAAGACAGCTTGAGGGAGCGGTCAACAAAATCAAGGGACTTACGATGTTCTCAAACGAGATTCCGAGCATTTCAATGGCGCAGAGGGTTATTAAAGAAACTCTTATCGACAGTCAGCCTGCGGAAATAACGGTTGACAAAATTCTTTCGGAGGTCGCAAATTCATTTAACGTTTCGGTTGAGGATATCAGAAGCCAAAACAGAAACGCGCAGACTTCACTTGCGAGAAAAATTGCCATTTACCTTATCCGTGAGGTAAAAGGAATGAGCTATAC
The DNA here is from genome assembly GCA_944385905.1 of uncultured Clostridia bacterium. Taxonomy (GTDB): domain Bacteria; phylum Bacillota; class Clostridia; order Oscillospirales; family Ruminococcaceae; genus CALWZA01. Next base: position 20,240 of record CALWZA010000019.1, on the reverse strand, counting down.
AAACATCGGAGAGGAGTTTAAGAGAGACCACTCGACAATGACAATCTCATACAAAGACGTCAAAAAGATTCTTTCAAAAAATTCCGACCTCAAGGAAACAGTTGACGACATAATCAAAAACCTCAAAAATATATAAAATTATCTGCCGAAAAATCTTTTTAAAATAATTTTCTTTGGACTGTTTGAAAATTTTATTTTCAACATATATTCAACTCAACAAAACATTTCAGTATCTTTCAACATTAAAAATCCTTTAGCCAAGGCGGTTTCAACAGATTTAAAAATTGTTGAAAACTCTGTTTAATATGTTGAATGTTTAAAATTTTTTCTTTCAACAATTTTTTTAAAACTTACTCAACTTTCAACCGAAAAATATCAACAGTTTTAACATACACATTTTTCCTTGATAAAACAGTTTAAGTAGCGTTGAAAAATATTTAATGTGTTTTTGCCTTTTATAAAGCAGTCTGCGAGGTTTATCAACAAACTAACAGCCTCTACTACTAAAACTATTTTTATATTTATACATTCATTTATTTAAGCAAAAAATTATTGCTTTAATATTATTTATAATTTTTACGATGTTGAAATCTTTCTTTTAATTTTATCGATTTATGTATGGAGGTATAAAATGAAATTTATATGCAATAAGCAAAGCCTTTATGAAGCTATAACTAACGTTTCAAAAGCAGTCGCTGATAAATCTACCATTACGGCTCTTGAGGGAATCAAACTCAAATTGAAAAATTCGGTTCTCAATCTTACAGGATATGACCTTGAAATCGGAATAATTACCGAAATTTCCGTAAAATCCGACGATGAGGGAGAAATAATAATAAATTCAAGGCTGTTTTCGGATATTATAAAGAGAATGCCTACCGATGAGATTTTAATTGAAGTCGCGTCAAATCTCAGCGTCACTATTTCGGGAGGAATGACAGAATACTCTATTACGGCAATTTCAGCGGAGGAGTATCCCGAAATTCCCGAGCTTTCGGACGGAGACAGCATTGAGGTTTCCCAGCCTGTTTTAAAAAGCATGATAAACCAGACTATATTTGCCGTCAGCCAAAGCGATATAAAGCCGATTTTGAAGGGAGAGCTTTTTGAAATCGAAAACAACACCTTTAATATGGTAGCTTTGGACGGTTACAGGCTTGCTGTCAGAACGGAGCCGATTAAAAACGACGGAAGCTATAAATTTGTCGTTCCCTCAAAAACTCTTATTGAAATTTCAAGGCTTTTGAAAGATGACGACGAGCTGACCTGCGTTATCAAAGCGTCAAAAAAGCACATAACTTTTGAAATTTCAGGCTATACCGTTTTTTCAAGGCTTTTGGAGGGAGAATTTCACAATTACAAAGGCTCGATACCTCAGTCAGCCGTTACGGAAGTAATCGTTTCAAAAAGAGAGCTTATAGACTGCCTTGAAAGAGCGTCGCTTTTGATAAATGAAAGAATAAAAAGCCCTGTAAAATGCGTTTTTGAAAACGGGGAAATGAAAATGTCGTGTCATACTTCAATCGGAAAAATGAACGATACGGTTTATGCAGACATCACAGGCCCGAAAATTGAAATAGGCTTTAACTGCAAGTATTTTTTAGATCCGCTTAAGACTGTTTCGGACGAAAAGGTAAGGCTTTTGATGAACAGCGGAAACCTTCCGATGAAAATGATTCCTGAAAAAGGCGGAGAGTATACGTTCCTTGTGCTTCCCGTAAGGCTTAAAAACGATTAGTTCTGAATTTGGACGGGTTTATAATGAAAAGAGAAAAAATTAAAATCTCAACCGAGTTTATAAAGCTTGATTCGTTTCTGAAATTTTCCGGAATGTGCGAAACAGGAGGCATTGCTAAAGAGCTTGTTCAAAGCGGACAAGTAGAGGTAAACGGCGAAATCTGCACGATGAGAGGAAAAAAGCTGAGGCAGGGAGACGTAGTTTGTATCCCGAACGCTCAGGCGGAAGCAGAGATAATTTAAAATTATGTTTATAAACAGGATAAGAGCGGATTGTTTCAGAAATCTCGAAAAGGTTGATGTAGTTCTCGATAAAAGGCTTAACGTTTTTTCCGGGCAGAACGCTCAGGGAAAAACCAATTTAATCGAGGCGGTCTGGCTTTGCACCGGGGCGAAAAGCTTTCGGGGAGGAAAAGACAGGGATTTTATTAAAATCGGAGAGAGAATCGCTGAAATAAATATAGATTTTTCGGATAAACAGCGGAAGCAGAATATTACTCTCAGTATAGACAGAAACAACATCCGAGACAAGCTTGTCACTCAAAACGGAGTTAAGCTAAAAGCGCCGTCAAAACTGTTCGGAAGCTTAAAATGCGTGGTTTTTACTCCCGACGATTTAGAGCTTGCGAAAGGCTCGCCTGACAATCGGCGCAGATTTTTAGACCTTTCAATCTCTCAGATTAAGCCTGGATTCGCTCCCGTATGCGCGAAATACGACGCGATTATTACTCAGCGTAATACTCTTATCAAAAATATAAACATGGGATTTGCGGATGTGTCAGAGCTTGAGGTTTGGGACGAGCAGCTCGCGAAGCTGTGCGCTTATATTTCTGTTTTGAGATACACTTATTCAAAAAAGCTCGGAGAATTCGCAAAAAGGCTTTATGAAGCCATGACAGGAGGAAAAGAAGAACTGACTCTCAGCTATTCTTCGACAGTTTATACAAATCTTGAGGGAAGAACCGATTACAGCGGCGAAATGGCGGACGAATACCTCGAGCTTTTGAAAAAAAACAGAAAAGACGATTTAAGGCTTGGATTTACTCAGGCGGGAACCCACCGTGACGACCTTATAACATATGTAAACGGACTTTCCTCCCGTGAATTCTGCTCGCAGGGGCAAAACCGTTCAGTCGCGCTTGTTTTAAAGCTCGCTCAGGCGTATATTCTCACCGAGGAAACCGAGGATTCACCCGTTGTTTTGCTCGACGACGTTTTAAGCGAGCTCGACCCTTTAAGGCAAAATTTTGTCCTGAATTCTATTGACAATATGCAGGTAATCATCACTTGCTGTGATATAAATACTATACCAAAAGATAAATATTCATCTGTTTATACAGTCAGTAATGGAAAAATATCAAAAATAAATATACAAAACGAAATATAGATATTATAATATACAAATTGTAATACTTGCGAGAGGAAAGCGAAAATGTTTGTTCATCTTGGAAACGACGTTATGGCTGATATAAAAAATATAATCGGCGTTTTTGACATTGAAAAAATAACGGCTTCAAAAACAACGAGAAATTTTTTGTCGGCGGCGGGAAAACTCGGAAGAGTGGTTTACTGCTCCTATGAAATGCCTAAAAGCTTTATTGTATGTCTCGATGAAAACTTAACCGAAACGGTTTATATTTCACAGCTTGCTCCGGCGACAATTTGCAAAAGAATAAGAAATATTACAATAGGTAAATTTGATTAAATAAATACAATTAGTAATATAGGAGGATAAAATTTTGGACAGCATCAATGAGCAGAATATTCTTGAAAACGCTAAAATTGACGCAGGCAACACATATGACGAAAATGAAATACAGGTGCTTGAGGGACTTGAAGCGGTAAGAAAAAGACCGGGAATGTATATAGGCTCGACAGGTCCGAGAGGACTGCACCACCTTGTTTACGAAATTGTGGACAACTCTATCGACGAGGCTTTGGCGGGCTACTGTACCGAAATCAAGGTTGATATTCTTCCCGGAGACGTTATATGTGTTTCGGACAACGGAAGAGGTATACCGACAGGTATTCACCCAAAGGAAAAAATCTCGGCGGCGACTGTTGTTTATACCGTTTTGCACGCAGGAGGAAAATTCGGCGGCGGCGGATATAAGGTTTCGGGAGGTCTGCACGGAGTCGGAGCGTCGGTTGTAAACGCGCTTTCCGAGTGGCTTGAGCTTACCGTTTACGACGGAACACACGTTCATTTTCAGAGATTTGAAAGAGGAAAATATTCCGAGCCGATAAAAATAATCGGCGACACCGGCAAAACGGGAACGACGGTTAAATTTAAAGCCGACCCTGAGATTTTTGAGGAAACAACAGTCTATGACTATGAAATTCTTTTAAAAAGACTAAGAGAACAGGCGTTTTTGAACGCGGGAATAAAAATCATTTTCTCAGATTTAAGAGACAGCGAGAATATTCAAAGTGAAACTCTACACTATGAGGGAGGAATAAGACAGTTTGTCGAGCACATTCATGCCGTAAGAGGTCTTGAGGCTCTCACTCCTGAGGTAATATATATAAGCGGAGTAAGAGGAGACTCAACCGCAGAAATAGCTTTTCAGTATAACGACAGCTACAACGAGGTAATCTTGTCGTTTGCGAACAACATTCACACTATAGACGGAGGTTCTCACGAAACCGGATTTAAAAACGCTCTCACAAAGGTTATAAACGATTACGGCAAAAAATTCGGACTTTTAAAAGACGGCGACAAGCTTCTCGGCGAGGACGTCCGCGAGGGAATCACGGCGATTGTTTCGGTCAAGCTTACAAATTGCGAGTTTGAGGGACAAACCAAGGGCAGACTCGGAAATCCCGAGGTAAGACCTTTTGTCGAAGCGATGGTAACCGAAAAGCTGATGAATTATCTTGAGGAAAATCCGTCGGTCGCGAGAACGATTTTTGATAAATCGGTCGCGGCTTTGAAAGCCCGTGAGGCGGCGAAAAAGGCAAGAGAGCTTACAAGGCGCAAATCGGCTCTTGAAAGCGCTTCCCTTCCCGGAAAGCTTGCCGACTGCTCAGAAAGAGACAACACATATACCGAGCTTTACATCGTTGAGGGAGATTCAGCGGGCGGTTCGGCAAAAAGCGGAAGAGACAGAAAATATCAGGCTATTCTGCCTCTTTGGGGAAAAATGCTCAACGTTGAGAAATCACGAATCGACAAGGTTTACGACAACGAAAAGCTTATGCCTGTCGTAACGGCGTGCGGAACTTCAATCGGCGAGGATTTCAATATTGAAAAGCTCAGATACGGAAAAATCATCATTATGGCGGACGCCGACGTTGACGGCTGTCATATCAGAACGCTTCTTCTGACATTTTTCTTCCGTTTTATGAGAAAGCTTGTCGAGGAAGGACATATTTATATCGCACAGCCTCCGCTGTTTAAGGTATACCGCGGAAAACAGGTGAGATACGCTTTTTCGGATGCGGAAAGAGACGAATATATCAAAGAGCTTTCCGGCGAAAACGGAGCTAAAGTTGAGGTACAGAGATACAAAGGTTTAGGTGAAATGGACCCCGAACAGCTTTGGGAGACGACTATGAACCCCGAAACAAGAACAATTTTGAAAATCACTCTCGAGGACGCTATGAAAGCTGACGAAACCTTTACCATACTCATGGGAGACAAGGTCAACCCGAGACGTGAATTTATTGAGAAAAACGCGAAATTCGCGAGAAATCTCGATTTTTAACGGGAGGAATACCGGTGGACGAAAACAGTATGGAAATTCAAAGCGAAGGCGCGGAAAAAGCGCCGGCGGAGCCTATTGTAAAAGTTGAAAGCTACAATATAGAAATCTCCGAAGAAGAAAAGGCGTTTAAAATCTTTCAGAAAAAATACACCCTTAAAGCGAATATAATAAAAACGGTGCTTTTCGGGGTTGTTTTTGTTCTTTTCATCGAACAGATTGTAAGAGACCCGTCATACGCCATAGCCTGGTGCTGCGCAGGAGTATGCGCCGGAATGATATTTTTTACATGGTACAGCCCTGTGAAAATCAGAAAATCTCTTTTGCAGGCGCTTGAGGTTTTAAAAGACGACAGATATGTTTTTTCTCTTTTCGACGACAGCTTTATGATTGAAACTATCCTTCCCGACGACAGCGAGTTTAAAGACAAGGACGAGGACGGAAACGTCATAGAGACCGAGCCGATTGAGCCGAGAACGGTCACTTTTTCGGATACAAGGCTCGACTGCATTGAAACCGAGGATATGTTTATCTTTCTTGTGAAAAAGGACACGATATTCGTGCTTCCGAAAAGGGCGATGAGCGAAGGGCAGATTGAAAAGACAAGGAGTGTTTTGTCCGGTGTGCTCGGCGATAAATATGAAACGCCTGAAAGCAAAAAGGCTTAATAATTCGGCAAAGTTTCGATGCTTTTATATGCGCAAAAGGAGTGTAAAAATTGTTTGACGATAAATCAAAGGTAATACTTACCGATATTGAGCAGGAGATGAAAAAATCGTTTCTTGAGTATTCCATGTCGGTAATCGTTTCAAGAGCTTTGCCCGACGTTCGCGACGGACTTAAGCCTGTTCACAGAAGAATACTTTACACAATGTATGAGGCGGGGCTTACTCCCGATAAAAAATACTTAAAGTGCGCGGCAACCGTCGGAGACGTGCTCGGTAAATACCACCCCCACGGCGACAGCTCGGTTTATGACGCTCTTGTAAGAATGGCGCAGGATTTTTCTTTGAGATATCCTCTTGTCGACGGTCACGGAAACTTCGGTTCGGTTGACGGCGACCCCGCCGCGGCTTACCGTTATACCGAAGCGAAAATGGCTAAAATCGCTGTTGAGATGCTCACCGACATCAACAAGGAAACGGTTGAGTTTATGCCGAACTACGACGACAGACTTAAAGAGCCTGTTGTTTTGCCGTCGAGATTTCCTCAGCTTCTTGTAAACGGTTCGACGGGTATAGCGGTCGGAATGGCTACCAACATTCCTCCTCACAATCTCGGCGAGGTTATCGACGCGATGAAGCTTTTGGTTGAAAACCCGGACGCTTCGCTCGACGAGCTTATGGAGTGCATCAAGGGACCCGATTTCCCGACGGGCGGCATAATTATGGGCAGAGCGGGAATCAGGGCGGCATACGCGACAGGAAGAGGCAAAATCACTCTCCGCTCAAATACGACTATTGAGGAAATAAAGGGCAGACAGTGCATAATAGTTCATGAAATTCCGTATATGGTCAACAAGGCAAGGCTTATCGAAAGCATCGCGGGACTCGTCAAGGACAAGAGGATAGACGGAATCCACGACCTTCGTGACGAATCGGACAGAGACGGAATGAGAATAGTTATTGAGCTTAAAAAGGACGCTGTTGCCCAGCTTGTTCTCAATAAGCTTTTCAGCTACACTCAGCTTCAGGACACTGTCGGAGTTATCATGCTTGCGCTTGTAAACGGAGTTCCGAAGGTTTTGTCGCTTAAGGAAATGCTCAGCCACTATCTTGATTTTCAGGTTGAGGTTATCGTAAACAGAACCAAGTTCGACCTTAAAAAAGCCAGAGAAAGAGAGCATATTCTTCAGGGTCTGGTTATCGCTCTTGACAATATAGACGAGGTAATCAGTATTATCCGTTCGTCTAAGGCGCCGAGCGAGGCAAAGCAAAGGCTTATCGAAAGGTTTGAAATTTCCGAAATTCAGGCTGACTATATCGCAAACATGAGACTTATTCAGCTCACCGGACTTGAAAGACAGAAAATTTACGACGAGCTTGCCGAGCTCGAAATCAAAATCAAGGATCTTCTCGATATTCTTGACAATCACGACAGAGTTTTGCACATTATTCTCGATGAGGTCGGCGAAATCAGAAAGAAATATGCCGACGAAAGAAGAACTCAGATTGAGTCGGTCAGCGGAGAGGTTGATATAGAGGACCTCATACCGGTTGAGGAAAGCGTCGTAACCCTTACAAACAACGGATATATAAAGAGAATGCCCGTAAGCACATATAAAACACAGAACAGAGGCGGCAAGGGCGTTACGGGAATGAAGCAGAGAGAAGAGGACTTTGTCAACACAATGTTCGTCTGCTCGTCTCATGACAACGTTTTGTTTATATCAAACAAGGGAATAATGTACAAGCTCAAGTGCTATGAGCTTCCCGAGGGTTCAAAGGCTTCAAGAGGAGTCAATATAGTAAATCTTCTTCCCCTTTCCGAGGGCGAAAAGATAGCGGCAATGCTCAAAACCGATTCGTTTGACGAGGGCGGATTTGTCATTATGATTACGGCGAACGGAAAGATAAAGAGAACTCCGCTTGAGCAGTATAAAAACGTAAGAAAAAACGGACTTATCGCAATCGGACTTGACGAGGGCGACGAGATTGCCGGAGTAAAGCTTACAAACGGCGAAAACGAGATTATGGCGGCGACAAGAAACGGTTTTGTCATTCGCTTTGACGAAAGCCAGCTGAGACCTATGTCGCGCTCAGCTCACGGAGTAAGGGCAATTAAGCTTCGTGACGGCGACAAGGTCGTATCCTTGGCGAGAGTAAGAGAGGGAGCGACTGTTCTGACAGTTACCGACAGGGGTCTCGGAAAGAGAGTTAAGCCTGAGGATTACCGTATTCAGAGAAGGGGCGGATACGGAATGCTCGGATACAAGGTTTCGGATGAAAAGGGTCATGTATGCGGAATTAAGTTTGTCGATGAGACTGACGATATCATTCTTATTTCAACCGACGGTCAGGTTATACGCATAAGAGCCTGTGATATCAGGGTTATGGGAAGATACGCGACGGGTGTTAAGGTTATGAGAGTTAAGGACGGAATCCAGGTTGTTGACTTTACAAGAGCCGAGCATGATGAAACCGCCGAAATCGAGGAGGTTGAGCAGCTTTCCGAGGAGCAGGTCAAAGCCGAGGAGGAAGCCGAGGCGAAGGCTCAGAGCGAGGAAGTTTTGACCGACGACGCAGCGGACGACGATGAAACTGCGGAGGACGAAGAATAACCGGTGACGTAAAAACAACTGTCTGTACTTAAATTCAGATTTTATGGTGATAAGATAATATGAGAAATAAAGAAAACAAGCATTTAGGTATAGAAGTTGACCCGGAGCTTCACGCGAAGCTGCGCTATATCGCAAAATACGAGGGACGTTCCGCAAACGGTCAGATACTTTATCTTATTCGGCAGTGTATAAAGGACTTTGAAGAAAAAAACGGCAGAATCGAACTAAAGCCCTAAACTGAAAATAAAAAAGCCCGTGTGAAAGAGAGAATCTTTCGCACGGGTTAATTTTTTGATAAAATTTTCAAACCGAAAGAGATATAAACGAAACAGCGGTCAGGATAAACAAAAACGCGAAATTGAAAGCCGAAAACTCCGCTATGTATTTTTTAACTCCGGACGGGTTGCGGCGTGAGTATTCCCTGAAGGTTATAAGACTCGCGAGAGAGGAAATCAATGTTCCCACTCCACCGACGTTTACTCCCAAAAGAAGCTCACGGTAGTTATCGGTGAACCTTGAAAGAAGTATCGCCGTCGGAACATTTGAAATAAACTGACATGAAAAAGCCGAAACGACTAATACGCTTTTGCTGAGAAGAAAACTGAAAAATTCCGAAACAAGAGGTATTCTCGAAAGGTTTCCCGAAAACACGAAAAACGCGGCAAAGGTTAAAAGCAAGCCGTAGTCGACGTCTTTTAAAGCCTTTCTGTCCAAAATCATAAGAACAGGCGGAATTATAACCAGGCCGACCCAGTATGGAATCGAGCGGAAAACAATCGCTATTGAAATAATAAACAGCACCGTGTATGGAACCGCTCTTTTTATGTCAAGCTTCGGCGCGGAGTCCCTGACCTCAAGCGGTTCGGGCTTTACAAACACAAAACAGCATACCGTAATAAGAATTACCGCCGCAAGAAACGGAATAAGCATTATAGCCATAAACTCAATGTTAGGAATTTCAAATTTGCTGTAAATATAAAGGTTCTGAGGGTTGCCGAAAGGAGTCAGCATTCCTCCCAGATTTGCGGCAATATTCTGCATTATGAACGTAAACGCCAGATGCTTTGATTTTCCGCTTGCTTCAAGAGCGAGATAACCCAGCGGCAGAAAGGTTAAGAGCGCCATGTCGTTGGCTATCAGCATAGAGCCGATAAAGGTTATGTATACAAGAGCAAGAACGCACATTCGGGCGTTTTTAAACTTTATAACTATCTTTCTCGCCAGAATATAAAAAAAGTTGATGTTTCTCAAAGCGCACACGACCGCCAAAACACAGAAAAGACAGGTAAGGGTTCTGAGGTCGAAATACCCGAGATATTCCGAATCGGGGGGAACAATAAAAGATGTTACAGCCGCCGCAAACAAAGCTATGCATAAAACAGCGTTGTTGCTTATCAACCGTTTGAGTTTTGTCATAAATCACGTCACCGAATCAAATTATATTTTTAAACCCTGACAATTGTACTGCTAAATTTTTCATTTGTCAATAAAAAAATCAGCCCCGAAAAAGAGCTGATTTTTGTTCAAAAAAGCGATATTTCTATTGATTTAGGTTCATGCTCACTGTATATACGTACGACATGCCCCGAAAGAGGCACTTCATAAAATTTTCCCTTTAAAGAAAATATATCCGCGTTTTTAAGTCCGCTAAGTCCCTCTCCGGTAAACTTTAAATAAGCCTCTTTTTTTACCCAGATTTCAATAAACCGCTTGTTTGAAAAGCCTTTGCCGAAATCGGTTATATAGTTCTGTTCGGCTTTTGAAAACCGCTTTTGCGCAATAGCTTCTGCTCCGCTTGGATTTCTGTCCTCAGACTCAATGTCAATTCCGATGTTTTCACCGGAAAAAGCAATCAAAACCGTGTCCGATGTGTGCGCCGCGCTTATATGAGCAAGGCGGGGATTTAAAAACGGCTTCCCTTTTTTTGAACGGACTATTTCTGTTTTTGATGACGGAAAAATATTGTGTTCACGAAAGTAAGTCTCCGCACACTTTTTTATAAGGAAGTCTGTTCCGCTTGAGATAAGGTTTTTGTCTTGGATTATATACACAGTCATAGGGAATATCTCCTTATAAAAACTACAATGTAATTATTTACAAGCAAATTATGTGACTTAGTCACTGAAAAAAATAAAGAAAAAGGTTATAATATAATATAAAAATTTTGAAGTAAACGCTTGAATTAATATGTTTTAAATCAAAATTTTTAAGTTTATTGAAAAGGAAGGTAACAGCTATGAAATACGTTTGCAATATTTGCGGATGGACTTACGATGAAGCGCTCGGAGATCCTGACAACGGAATCGCTCCCGGCACGAAGTTTGAGGATCTTCCCGATGATTTTGTCTGTCCTGTCTGCGGAGTCGGAAAAGACGAATTTTCAAAAGAGGACTGATAGCATATAACCTGCAGAGCTCAGGAAAAACGGGCAGTATCAGCCCATCAGGTAAGCGAGTACGTCGGAGGCGTTTGTGTCGGGTTTGACTTTATTCATTATTTTTTCAATGTTTGAGTCTTCGTCGATAATAAACGTCGTGCGAACAACGCCCATGCTTACTTTGCCGTAAAGCTTTTTTTCCTGCCAGACACCGTAAGCCTTGATAGCCGAAAGCTCAGGGTCGGAAAGCAGTATAAACGGGAGAGAATATTTTTCCGCGAATTTTTGGTGCGAGGCTTGGCTGTCCTTGCTGATGCCTATAATCACCGCGCCGAGACTGCTGAGCTTTTCATATTCGGCGGCGAAAGCCTGCGCCTGACGGGAACATCCGGGGGTGTTATCCTTCGGGTAAAAATATAAAACCACCTTTTTTCCTTTAAAATCAGACAGGGAAATGATATTTCCGTCCTTGTCCGGAAGAGAAAAGTTGGGCGCTTTCATTCCTGTTTCAAGCATTAAAAACCAGCTCCTTAAAAAATATTACTTCGGAAATTATATCACTGTTTAAGCCGAAGTTCAATATTTTTTCACAAAAAGAGCAGAATATTCTTTATTAATTAATTAGCGAAATTAATCGATGGGCTTGATTCTGATGATAAACGTAAGAGGCGGGAGGATTATGCGCCTGTAAGAATCCATTAAGTTATTCTCGGCAAAAACCGTAGGATAAAAAACAAATTAGGAGGAAATGAAATGAAGACAAAAATTGCAAAGATAATAGCTTTGCAAATCGCAGCCGTAATGGCGCTGGGTCTGTTTGCGGGATGCGGACAAAACGATGACGGCACTACGCCTACGACAACAGCGAACAACGGCTCGGCTGTTGAAGAAAACAATAATACAGAAACCAGACCCAACCGTGTAATTTTCGGCTCGACAACCGGAATTTCCGGAGACCTCGGAAACGCATGGTGGACAAACAACGCAGACGACAAAGTTGTCCGCGACCTTATCAACGATTATTCGACAATTTCGTTTAATAAGTCGGGAGAACTGGTTCTTAACGGAACGGTTACAAAGAGTTTTGAATCTGTTATAAATGATGACGGAAGCAAGACTTTTACTGTCGGCATTAACGAAGGACTTGTATATAACAACGGCGAGCCTATTACAGCTGCTGACTATGTAGCATATCTGCTGGTTGAGTTTTCACCGCAGGCGCTCGAAGCAGGAGCGGCTGTTGCACCCGACCTTGTTGTCGGCGGACCTGAGTATCAGTCAGGCGAAGTAAACTATATTTCAGGACTGAGACTTCTTGACGAGTATACTTACGCAATCACTATCAGCTCTGACTATATCCCATATTACTTTGACGAGAGCTATGCTTCTCTCTCACCTCTTTATCTTCCTATGTACGCTTCCGCTGACCTTACAGTCAAGGACGACGGACAGGGCGCGTATCTCGACGGAGGCAGCCTTGTTGCCGAAGAAATCGACGCGGCTCGCTGGACATATGAGGGAAGAGTTTCGGCAGGACCTTATCAGCTTGTAAGCCTTGATATTGCCGCAAGCGAGGCGGTTGTTGAAATCAACCCCAACTACGCAGGAAACTTTGAGGGACAGAAGCCTTCAATCGAGCAGATAGTTTTGGTTAAGTCTGTTGTTGAAACAGAATTTGACGCTATCAAGACAGGTTCTATCGACCTTCTTAACGCTCTTACAGACGGAAATGAAATCAATACCGCTCTCGACCTCGTTGAGGAAGGCGGATATGAGGTTTGCGCGTTTGAAAGAAGCGGCTACGGAAGAATTATGTTCCAGTGCGATTTCGGACCGACTCAGTTTGCGGCTGTAAGGCAGGCTGTTGCTTATCTTCTGGACCGCACAGAGTTTGCTAACCAGTTCTGCAAGGGACACGGTTCGGTAGTACACGGTCCTTACGGCCTCAGCATGTGGATGTATAAGGATTCGGAAGAGCTTTTCGCAAACGAGATCAACACCTATGCTTACAACCCCGCAAAGGCAGTAGAGCTTCTTGAGGCTGACGGATGGGTTTTGGACGCAAACGGAAATCCTTATGAAAGCGGAGTGCGCTATAAGGAAGTTACCGCTGAAGAGGCGGGCGATTATCCGCTCAACGTAACTCTTTCTGACGGAAGAGTTCTTATGCCGCTTCACATTATGTGGTCATCATCCGAAAACAACCCTGTCTCCGAGCTTTTGGCAGTAATGCTTGCAAACGGACAGCAGACCGCTGACGCGGGCATGGAGATTGAGCAGGCAGTAATGAGCTTTGACGACCTTCTCGGATATCTCTACCGTGATTCTTCACAGGGCGAAAAGTACGGAGTTCCTACCTACGGTATGTACAACCTCGCGGCCGATTTCCTCCCTACTTATGACCAGTCTTACTACTATACATCCGATCCTGATCTCGTTGCTCTCGGATACAACATGGAATACTTGTTTGACGACGAGCTTGACCGGCTTTCAATGGACATGGTTTACGGAGTAGACCCGGGCGACACAGCCACATACCTTGATTACTGGCAGAAGTTTATTCTCCGCTGGAACGAACTGCTTCCTTCAATTCCGCTGTATTCAAATGTTAACCACACTCTCTATGCAGACTGGCTCGAAGGCTATGAGCAGAACAGCGTCTGGGATTTCCAGCAGGCAATTCTTTACGCATCAATTCCCTCTGCGGAATAACTGACTTTTTGAAAAGGCGGGGCGGGAGCATTTACCCGTCCCGTTTTTCAAGTTTTAAGATTAAAAACCCTAAGGTTTGATATCCATAAAATCTGCAAGAGCAGAAACCGAAAATGCAGGGTTTGTGGATATCAAACACAATAAGTAAAAAAGATAGGAGGGGAAACAATTGAAAAAATACGTTTTGAAAAGAATACTATACATGGTGTTTGTTCTTGTGATAGTATCCTTTCTTATGTACTGTCTTTACAATTTGATTCCCAATGACCCCGCGAGAGCCGAGCTTGAGGGGATTAAGAAAACGCTCAAGCCTGAGCAGTATGAGGTTATGTACCAGCAGCTGCGAGATGAAATGGGCTTGGACGATCCGATACTTGTAAGGTACGGCCGCTGGATAGGAGTTCTTCCCGAAAAGAGAACAGGCGAATTTAACGGAATTCTTCAGGGAAACATGGGCTATTCCAGTTTTTTCAAGGTTGATGTCACCGAGGTTATACCCTCCAGAATGGTTAATACCATATTTATAAACGTATTTGTAACGATTTTAGCTTTGGCAATAACTATTCCGCTCGGAATAGTGTGCGCTGTCCGAAAGCGCGGAAAGTTTGACAATATTGTCCAAGTCTTTACGATAATCGGATACTCGATACCAATATATATTATCGCCTTGTTGTTTATCTGGCTTTTCGGAGTAACCCTCAGGTGGTTTCCGGTTATGGGAATAAAGACTCCCGGCTCAAACTATACGGGCTTGAGAGCGTTTTTGGACCAGCTTTATTATCTTGCGCTTCCGATACTGGTTATGACCTTTGCTTCTCTCGGCGGAATGACAAGATATGTCCGCACGGCGATGATAGACGTTTTGGGAATGGACTATATCAGAACGGCGAGAGCTAAGGGACTAAGGGAAAAGGTTGTGGTTTATTCGCACGCTTGGAGAAACGCCCTTCTGCCCGTAATTACAGTTATCATCGGATGGTTCCTGAGCATTTTCTCAGGCTCGGTTATTGTTGAGAATACGTTTGGATTAAACGGAATGGGAAACCTTTATATTATAGGGCTTAACAATCACGACTACGAGCTTGTTTTGGCGGTTCAGATGTTTTACACTGTCATAAGCCTTGTCGGAGCTTTGATAATGGATCTCAGCTACGGTTTGGTTGACCCTCGCGTCAGAGTTGACAAGTAAAGGAGCGTGAGAAAAGTGGCTAAAGAGAAAAATAAAAAGAATAAAAGCGGGCTGTTTTCACGTTTGTTCGGGAACCGTAACAAAATCAGCGTAACCGAAGAAGAGAAAATTCAGAGCCCCGGAAGAATGGTTTTAGGAAATTTTGTGAGAAACCCTCTGGGTATGACAGGACTTATAGTTTTCATTATTATTTTCATAGTTGTAATGGTCGGACCTTATTTCATGCCCCTTGATTTGTCCTATCAGGATAACACCCAGACCAACGTTCCTCCTACTCTCGGCATGATGTCTTATCCCAAAAACACACAGGGCACGCTTATTGACATCGCACCCGGAACAACCTATGCAGCCGGAGTTACAGACGAGGGCAGGGTTTATATATGGGGACACACAAAAATATCCGACAAAATCGACCTCGCAGATATTCCCGAAGAGGTTTCGGAGGCGTTTATAGTAAAAATTGCAGCAGGCTATGATCATATCGTCGCTTTGGATGATAAAGGAAAGATATATGTTTGGGGAAACAACCGGCTCGGTCAGGACGTTCTTCCGAGCGAGCTTCAGTCTGCGATAGCTTCGGGAAAGAATTTGGGCATAATTCAGATCGAGGCGGGATATCAGTTCAGCTCGGCTTTAACAGAGGACGGACAGGTATATGTCTGGGGAAACCAGAATATGTGCGATGTCAAGGTTAAAAGCGATATAAAAGGAAGAGTTAAAAAAATCGCCCTTACAACATATAACTATATTGCTCTTTTGGATGACGGAACGGTTTCCTACGGCGGATTTCAGAAAAACGCGATTTCCGAAATTCCCGAAACTTTGGGAAACAACATTGTAGATATTGTCGCAACAGGAAACACATGTGCGGCTGTCGATTCTGACGGAAAAATCACCGTCTGGGGAAATGTAACTCACGGCGAGAACAATATTCCTGAAATGAATTCAAAGCCGGTTAAGCTTTACGGAGGTCTTTATCACTACACTGCCCTTCTTGAAAACGGAGAGATTGTCTCATGGGGAGACAACATTCACGGACAGGCTGAAGTTCCCGCTTCGGTAAACAAAGAGCCTAACACTCAGGTTTTCAGCGGATTTTATCAAAACTATGCTGTTAATGCCGACGGAGAAATAAACACATGGGGTCTTAAAGGTTATCTCTGCGGAACGGATAACCTCGGAAGAGATATTTTCACAAGAATTATAAACGGCGGAAAGGTTACAATGACGGTCGGAGCGGTTTCTGTAATAATTGCGCTGATTATAGGTGTGGTTTTGGGAGGAGTTGCGGGATATTTCGGCGGCTGGGTTGATATGCTCGTTATGAGGGCTTCCGAAATAATCGGAGGTCTGCCGTTTCTTCCGTTTGCGCTGATACTTTCGGCGGTTATAGGAACAGCTATTTCCGTTGAACAGCGAATGTATCTGATAATGGTAGTTTTGGGAGTATTGTCATGGCCGGGAACCTGTCGTCTTATCAGAGCGCAGATTTTAAGCCAGAGAGAGCAGGAGTTCGTAACAGCCGCAAAGGCAATGGGTGTTAAGGAAAGGTCGATAGTTTTCCGTCATATTCTCCCGAATGTGCTTTCGCTGATACTTGTAACAGCAACACTCGATTTCGCAACCTGTATGCTTACCGAGTCGTCGCTTTCATATCTTGGCTTCGGAATTTCACCTCCTACTCCGACTTGGGGAAATATGCTTACCGGCGCAAATAACTCAATAGTTATTCAGCAGTATTGGTGGCGCTGGATTTTCCCTGCCGCAGTATTCGGAGTATGTACGATTTGCATAAATCTTGTCGGCGACGCTCTCAGAGACGCGTTTGACCCGAAATCGGCTGAGCGCTGAGGAGGTTTTGGTATATGGCTTTATTGGAAATTAAAAATTTAAAAACCTATTTCAGCACAAAGCGCGGAATTGTCAAAGCGGTAAATGACGTCAGCTATTCGGTTGACGCAGGAAAGGTGCTGGGAGTTGTCGGAGAATCAGGTTCGGGAAAAAGCGTTTCCGCAATGAGTATTCTCAGACTTCTCGACAACAACGGATATATCGAAAGCGGTAAAATTTATTTCGACGGCCAAGAGCTGACCTCTAAAACCATGAACGAAATGTATAAAATCAGGGGCAACGCAATTTCGGTTATATTTCAGGAGCCGATGACAAGTCTTAATCCTGTTTTCACAATCAGCCGTCAGATAAGCGAGCCGCTTATAATTCACCAGGGAATGAATAAAAAGGATGCGGCAAAAAAGGCTGTCGAACTTCTTGAAAGCGTTAAAATTCCAAACCCCGAAGTCGTTGCCGCTCAGTATCCGCATCAGCTTTCGGGAGGAATGAGACAAAGAGTCATGATTGCGATGGCTCTTGCCTGCAAGCCTAAGCTTCTTATAGCCGACGAGCCTACAACAGCTCTCGACGTAACAATTCAGGCACAGATCCTGAGACTTATAAACGAGCTAAAGGAGAAAAACTCAACAGCCGTTTTGTTTATAACCCATGATCTCGGAGTTATTAATCAAATGGCGGACGACGTCGCGGTAATGTACTGCGGTCAGGTTGTCGAGCTTGCGCCTGCCGAAACGATTTTTCACAAGAGCAGGTTTTCTCATCCCTACACAGAGGGACTGATGATGTCAATTCCAAGGCTTGACACACCGGCAAACACAAGGCTTGAGGCTATTCCGGGAGCGGTTCCTCATCCGCTTAACCTGCCTAAGGGATGTAAGTTCGCGCCGAGATGCAAATACGCAACCGAGCGCTGCCTGAATGAAGAGCCTGAGCTTGTAAATGTCAGCGAGACTCAGCAGGTCCGTTGTTTTTATCCCGAAAAGGAGGCGCGCCATGCAGACAAATAAAGAGGTGCTGCTTCGAATCAGCAACCTGAAACAATATTTTCCCATAAAAGGCGGCAAAGTCGTAAAGGCAAACGACGGAATATCCATTGACATCTACAAAGGAGAAACGTTTGGTCTTGTAGGCGAATCGGGCTGCGGAAAATCAACTCTCGGAAGAACGATACTTCAGCTTTATCATCAGACCTACGGCAGAACAATGTATTACGGAAGGTCGCTTGACGATCTCGCTCCGGGATATGTTATCAAAACCATCGAGCAGCTCCCGAAGCTGCGTGAAAAGTGGAAAGAGCTTGAGCAAAAGCTTCAAAAGCTCGAACACGAATATGCTGCGCTCGGCGAAAAGGAAAAATACGAAAAGCACGCTGCGCTTGACCAAACACGAAAGCTCGCCGAGGACGCTATGCTTAACATCACGAAAATCGTGGGCGGATTTGTGTCGGTTGAAAATCTTGATCCGATAACTGCAGTTTATAAAAGGGCTTATTCGGTTTCGAGGGAGATTGCTAAACTTGACAATCAGCTCGCGAAAGCGCAGGTAAATTATGAGTGCGCAGTCTATGACGTTAAAAACAAAAAAGGTTCGTCAAAAAAGGTGACGGCGGCAGAAATCAGGAAAAAGGCTGTAGAATGCAAAATAGCGTCACGCCGCACCGAGATGGACGGAATCAGGTCGGAGCTTGCCGCAATGAGAGAAAAGCTTAAAGATGACCCCGAGTTTTTAAAGTATGAAAAATACAGGGACGACGGCATAGATTTGGCGCGGCTGACATATAACGAAATGCGCACGCTCAGAAGAGATTTGCAGATAATTTTTCAGGACCCTTATTCGTCGCTTAATCCGAGAATGAGCGTCGGACAGATCATAAGCGAGGGAATGGCGGCTCACGGAATTATCCGCAAAAGGGATAAGCGAACCCAGGATATGGTTTTGAAAATTATGAACCAGTGCGGTCTTGCTCCATACTTTATCCACCGCTTTCCTCATCAGTTTTCGGGAGGTCAGCGGCAGAGAATAGGAATTGCGAGAGCGCTTGCGACTCATCCGAAGTTTGTTGTGTGCGACGAGGCGGTTTCGGCTCTCGACGTTTCGATTCAGGCGCAGATAATAAATCTTCTTCAGGACCTCAAAGAGCAGGAGGATTTGACCTATCTGTTTATAACCCACGACCTTTCAGTTGTTAAGTATATTTCGGACAGAATAGGCGTAATGTATCTCGGAACAATGGTTGAGCTTGCGGATTCGCAGGAGATTTTCGACAATCCCGTTCACCCCTATACCGAAGCGCTTTTAGGCGCGATTCCCACTACCGACGAGGACAGCAAAAAGGAGCTAAGCGTTCTTGAGGGCGATATTCCAAGCCCTGTAAACCCTCCGAGCGGCTGTAAATTTCACACAAGATGCAAATACTGTACAGATATCTGCACAAAAGTTGTGCCGGACTGGGAAGAAGTTTCGCCTAATCACTTTGTAGCCTGCCATCATAAGCTAAGCAGAACACACGAAAACAAGGAGTAGTGAACCGATGTTTTTTCAAAAGCGGATAGACAGGGCGATGAAGCTTTCAGAAGAAAGAAAGAACAGAGAGCCTGTTTGTGACAAATTAACCGTCGATGAAAATTCAAATCAGACCGAAAAGGGAGATCTTCCCGCAATGATAATATCTGCGCTTTTGGTTTTCATACCTGCCGCACTGGCTGTTTTGCTGATAATGGCGGCAATAAGCGTTTTGCTGTTAAGAATATAAAATATTAATATTAAATCCCCATCCCCCTGCCGAATTTGTATTTTTGCAGGGGGTTTTTGTTGAATTAATCCGCGTCCGTGTTTTTATTAAATACCCGTATGAGCTTCGCGCAGCAATGGTTGGTAAAAATGCAAAGTCCCATAAGCGCAAGATAGTCTATGTAAAATAAAACTTTCGGGAATTTTCATTTTCGTTGCCTCCTATAGCTCTACGTACATATCAACAGCTTAACAGCAAATAATCTAATCGTTAAAAATCAGTATGCCTGCGAATGATTATGATTTTAAGTGATTTATCAACGCAAAGCACCGCCTCAGAAGCTTGATTCTGAGACGGTGCTTAGTTTTTTATCAAAGCGAACATTTAACGGCAAAGCCGTCTTTGAAAAAGCAGGCGTTCGCACGAAATTTGTTTAGGAAGTGTTGACAAAACAGATACCCGCTATAAAAGCGAGCACCGAACTATATAAAAAAAGAGCCCCGAACGCGAATTGCGTGTCGAGGCTCTCGACTGGTGGAGGCGAGGGGAGTCGAACCCCTGTCCGAAAACCTATCCACACGACTTTCTACGAGTGTAGCTTATTTTTTAGGTTCCGGCAGTGTGCCGCCAACAAGCAGGCTGCACAAGCCGTAGTCCGT
>CALWZA010000018.1 GCA_944385905.1 uncultured Clostridia bacterium | reverse complement strand
GCTTTTCTTCGCCTTCCTCGTGGTGTACCGCACTAATCAGCATACCGCAGGAGTCAATGCCCATCATCGGTCTCGGCGGAAGATTGGTAATAGCGATACAGGTCTTACCGACCAGTTCCTCCGGCTCGTAATAGGCGTGAATACCGCTTAAAATCGTGCGTTCTGTGCCTGTACCATCGTCCAGTGTGAATTTAAGCAGCTTCTTGGACTTCGGCACGGCTTCACAGGCGAGCACCTTTACCGCCCGGAAATCGGACTTGGAGAAAGTCTCAAAATCCACGAAATCCTTGAACAAAGGCTCGATCTCCACTTTGGAGAAATCTATCTTTTCCGGCTCGGCTTTCGGGGCTTCAACTGCCTCAGAACTTACACCATTTTCGTCCCTTACACCATTCAAGGGTTTCATTGTCGGAAACAGCAGAACGTCCCTGATAGCGGAACTGTTTGTGAGAAGCATTACCATTCTGTCGATTCCGAAGCCTATACCGCCCGTCGGAGGCATACCGATTTCAAGAGCACGGAGAAAGTCCTCGTCGATTGAGTTTGCCTCTTCGTCGCCAAGCTTTTTCATTTCCTCCTGAGCCTCAAAACGCTGTCTCTGGTCGATAGGGTCGTTGAGCTCGGAATATGCGTTAGCCATTTCCCTGCCCGTTATGAAAAGCTCAAATCTTTCAGTATAGTCGGGATTTTCGGGCTTTCTT
This sequence comes from uncultured Clostridia bacterium, assembly GCA_944385905.1. Taxonomy (GTDB): domain Bacteria; phylum Bacillota; class Clostridia; order Oscillospirales; family Ruminococcaceae; genus CALWZA01. The sequence continues at coordinate 14,458 of CALWZA010000018.1, read as the reverse complement.
TTTGTGAGCGGAGAGATTTCAACAGGGTGATCCATGATAAATGTGGGCTGAACAAGATGCTCCTCGACAAACTCGTCGAAGAAAAGGTTGAGAATATCGCCTCTTTTGTGCCTTTGCTCATATTCGATATGATGAGCGTCGGCTGCGGCTCTTGCCTCTTCAAGCGTACTGATAAGCGAGAAGTCAACACCCGAGTATTTCTTTACGGCTTCAACCATAGTAAGCCTTTCAAACGGCTTTCCGAGGTCGATTTCGACATCTCCGTACATAATCTTTGTCGTACCGCAAACCTCCTGCGCGACATGGCGGTAAAGGTTTTCGGCAAGATCCATCATTCCGTGATAGTCTGTGTAAGCCTGATAAAGCTCCATAAGAGTGAATTCGGGATTGTGCTTAGTGTCAACGCCCTCGTTTCTGAAAACCCTGCCTATTTCGTAAACTCTTTCAAGTCCTCCTACGATGAGCCTTTTAAGGTAAAGCTCAAGGGAAATTCTCAGCTTCACGTCCTCGTCAAGAGCGTTGTAGTGGGTTTCAAAAGGTCTTGCGGACGCGCCTCCGGCGTTTGAAACGAGCATCGGAGTTTCAACCTCCATAAAGCCCTGAGCGTCAAGATATCGTCTGATAGATGATATAATTCTCGAACGGTTTTTAAAAGTCTCGGCTACGTCGGGATTGACTATGAGGTCAACGTATCTCTGACGGTAACGGGTGTCCTGGTCTTTAAGACCGTGCCATTTTTCGGGAAGCGGCAGAAGAGATTTTGAAAGCAGGGTTACCTTGGTTGCGTGAAGGGAAATTTCGCCCTTGCGGGTTCTGAAAACAAATCCCTCGATGCCGACAATGTCACCGATATCCCATTTTTTGAACTCAGCAAAGCTTTCCTCGCCGATGTCGTTCATTCTGACATATACCTGCATACGGTCCGAGCTGTCGCGAACGTCGATAAAGTTTGCCTTGCCCATGTCTCTCCAGCTCATGATTCTGCCGGCAATCGAATATCTGGCTTCCTTGATTTTTTCAAGCTCAGCCGCAAAAACAGCCTCATCGCCGCCCGCGGTTTCCTTAGCTTTCGCTTCAAGCTTTTCATAAAGGCTTCTCAAATCGGCGTTGTGAATCGAAACCTCGTATTTCATTATCTCAAACGGATTTTTGCCCTCGGCTTTAAGTGCGTCGAGCTTATCCATTCTTACTTTTTTGAGTATATTTACGTCCTCCGCAGAAAGCTCATCTTCCGGGGAAACTGCGGCGTTTATATTTTCTTCCACTAAAACTCCTCCAAACGGTCAAATGTTTATCTGCTTATCTCCAGCACTTCAAATTTAAGGGTGCCTATCGGGGCTTCAACCTCAAAAATATCGCCCACACGCTTTTTGAGACACGCTTTTCCGACAGGAGAATCGTCGGAGATTTTTCCGTTGTCCGGGTCAGCTTCGGTTGAACCCACTATTTGAATTGTTTCAACGCTGTCAAGCTCGATGTCTTTGATTTTGACTGTTGAGCCGATAACGACTTCGTCGGTTGTTGCGTTATCGTAATCGACGATAATTGCGTTAGCTATAATCATGTCAAGGTCGGCAATCTGAGCCTCAAGCATACCCTGCTCGTTTTTAGCCTCATCATACTCGGCGTTTTCCGAAAGGTCTCCGTAGGAACGGGCTTCCTTGAGCTTTGCCGCGACTTCCTTACGTCTGACGGTTACGAGGTATTCTCTTTCCTCAACGAGCTTATCGTAGCCCTCTCTTGACATTGTGGTCTGCTTTACTGCCATTAAGAACATCTCCATTCAAGGTTTTGCATTATTATTTCTGAAAATAATTACAATTATTATACCTCTTAGCCGTATTAATGTCAAGTGCGGGGAAAGCTAAGCGCTTAGAGCTGAAAATCCGGGCATTAAATGGCGAAGAGCATTTTTCCGTATGTAGGATAAGGCCAGTATTTTTCTCCGACAAGGGTTTCAATTTCATCGGCGACCGCTCTCAGCTCAGCCATCGCGGTCAGCACAGTGTCGCGGTAATAGCCGGCGAGAGCTTTTATATCGGAAATATCATGGGCTTTAACGATGTTGTCGTCAAGCACCTTAACCTTGTTGTACATGCAGGTTGAAAGAGACGTAAGCTTTTTAACCATGTCTATTTCAAAGCCGCAGTCAACGTCGGCGATTTGTTTCGCGCATGAAACTACCTCTGCAAGCTTTCTGACATAGGTTGAAACGGCGGGCAGAATATCCTTTTTAGACATTTCAAGCATGGTGAGCGCTTCAATGTTGATAACCTTGCAGTAGTTTTCAAAGTATATTTCCATCCTCGATCTCAGCTCGGTTTCTGTGTAAACACCCTGAGTGCGGAAAAGGTCTATATTTTTATGATCGACGAGATGAGCGAGGGCATCCGGAGTAGATCTATAGTTGAGAAGTCCTCTTTTTTCCGCTTCAATCTGCCACTCTTCGCTGTAGCCGTCGCCGTTGAAGATTATAGCCTTGTTTTCGAGATACTCTTTTTTGATAAGGTCGTCGAGAACGGAGTTGAAGTTTTCCGGGCTTGCCTTTTCAAGCACATCGGCAAACTCGTCGAGAACCTGAGCCATAATGGTATTCATTACAATGTTCGGCCCCGCTATTGAAAGCGCCGAGCCCGGCATACGGAACTCAAACTTGTTGCCTGTAAAAGCGAAAGGAGAGGTTCTGTTTCTGTCAGTTGTGTCTCTCGGAAAATGCGGAAGAGCGTCAACACCGATTTCCATTTCAACTTTTTTCTTCCCCTGATATTGTGTTCCGGAGGCAATTGAATCAAGAATTTCGGTAAGCTCATCGCCGAGGAAAATCGAAATAATTGCCGGAGGAGCCTCGTTCGCGCCGAGTCTATGGTCGTTTCCTGCCGAAGCAACGCTTATTCTCAGAAGGTCCTGGTGCTTGTTTACGGCTTTTATAACGGCGGTCAGGAAAAGCAAAAACTGAGCGTTTTCGCTTGGGGTTTTTCCCGGCTCAAGAAGGTTTACGCCGGTGTTTGTTGAAAGCGACCAGTTGTTGTGCTTTCCGCTTCCGTTAATTCCGGCGAAAGGCTTTTCGTGAAGCAGGCATTTAAGGTTGTGCTTTCTCGCGACTCTTCTCATCATTTCCATGATAAGCTGGTTGTGGTCTGTTGCGATATTGGTTGTAGTATAAACCGGGGCAAGCTCATGCTGAGAGGGGGCGACTTCGTTATGTTCGGTTTTCGCGAGGATTCCGAGCTTCCAAAGCTCAATGTCAAGCTCTTTCATATATGAGTCAACCCTTGTGCGGATTGAGCCGAAATAGTGGTCGTCAAGCTCCTGACCTTTAGGCGGCTTTGCACCGAAAAGTGTTCTGCCCGTAAAGATAAGGTCTTTTCTCTGAGCGTAGAATTCTCTGTCGATAAGGAAATACTCCTGTTCTGCGCCTACTGTTGCGTTTACCCTTGTGGCGTCGCTTCCGAAAAGCTTTAGAACCCTCAGCGCTGATTTGTTGACAGCCTCCATTGAGCGAAGAAGAGGAGTTTTTTTATCAAGAGCCTCGCCGCTGTAGGAGCAGAAAGCTGTAGGTATGCATAGAGTGCCGTTTTTGATAAAAGCGTAAGCGGTAGGATCCCATGCGGTATAGCCTCTCGCCTCAAACGTAGCTCTCAGACCTCCCGACGGGAAAGACGAGGCGTCCGGCTCGCCTTTGATAAGCTCCTTGCCGGAAAACTCCATGATAACATGGCCGTCGTCGGTCGGAGAAATAAAGCTGTCATGTTTTTCGGCGGTAATTCCGGTCATAGGCTGAAACCAGTGGGTAAAGTGAGTAGCTCCCTTTTCGGTTGCCCAGTCTTTCATTGCGTTTGCGACGACATTTGCGACGTTTAAGTCTAGCATTTTGCCCTCGGCCATAGTTTTTTTAAGGGCCTTGTAGGTCTCCTTCGGAAGCCTTTCCTTCATAACCGAGTCGTTGAAAACCTCGCTTCCGAAAATTTCTGTTATTCTTTCGCATGATTCCATATGATTTCCTCCTGACAAAAAATAAAAAGGCGCCGCAGACTTACAGTCCGCAGCATCCTTGCTGCATAATTCTTTAACATTATACAGTCGATATTCAAAATTGTCAATGTCGGGTGTCATGTTTGGAGAGAAGCATAATCATGGGGCGGGCATAGGCTTAATTTTTGCCACACTGCACAAACAAAATAATATCTGACGTCATTTCAGTATTGGTTGGAAACATTTATTTTCTTTGTATTTATAGTCAATATCTATAAAACCGTGCTTTTTTATTTTATCACACCCCCATTGCCTTGACTTACGATATCACAATCATACTTAGGCGGCATGAGAGTTATATATCTTGTGCCGCTTAAGTATTATTAAACTATGCATATTCGATAATGCGACATAAAATTGCGGTGAATGTCATGAATTTATATTAAAAAAAAAGCACGGCGGCTTTATAATAAAACCAAGAAAAACTATTTGCAATCAATGATATTATTTGACTGAAAGGTGCTGTGATTAAATGAAAGAGACAGTTATGCAGTTTGGCGAGGGAGGATTTTTAAGAGGCTTTGTCGATTATTTTTTCCACAAGCTGAATGAAAAGGGCCTGTATGACGGAAAAGTTGTAATTGTTCAGCCGATTGAAAAGGGACTTGTTGATGTGCTTAACAGCCAAAAATGTGAATACAACCTCTACCTGAGAGGTATCAAGGACGGAAAAACGGTAAACGAACACACACATGTAACGTCGGTTTCAAGGGCTATAAACCCGTATACTGATTTTGACGCATATATGAAGCTTTGCGAAAACCCCGATTTAAGGGTAATCGTTTCAAACACAACCGAGGCGGGAATTGAATATCTCGGAACCGAAAGCATAAACGACAGACCGGCAAAATCATATCCGGCAAAGCTCACGCAGTTTTTATATAAAAGATTTGCTCTGGGATTAAACGGCTTTATTCTTCTCCCCTGCGAGCTTATTGACAATAACGCCGACAATCTCAAGGAATGTGTGCTTAAGTATTCAAAGCTCTGGAATTTAGGCGCAGACTTTGAAAACTGGATTGAAAATGAAAACCATTTCTGCAACACTCTTGTTGACAGAATCTGCACAGGCTATCCTAAGGACGAAGCCTCGGAAATATGCGAAAAGCTCGGATATGAAGACAAAATGATAGATACCGCTGAGATTTTTCATCTTTGGGTTATTCAGGGCAACTTTGAAAACGAGCTTCCGTTTAACAAGGCAGGCTTTGATGTTGTCTGGACAGACGATGTAAAGCCGTATAAAAAGAGAAAGGTAAGAATTTTAAACGGCGGTCATACGTCAATGGTACTCGGAGCGTACCTTTACGGGCTCACTACAGTCGGAGAGTGCATGAAAGACGAAACAGTTTCGGCATATCTCAAAAAGGTTCTGTTTGAGGAGGTTGTTCCCACTCTCGGAAATTCTGAAAGGGACATACAGTTTGCGAAAGACGTTCTTGAGCGTTTCTCAAATCCGTTTATAAAGCATCTGCTTCTTTCAATCGCACTCAATTCGGTAAGCAAGTTTAAAGTCAGAGTACTTCCGACAATTTTGGAATACAAGGAGCAAAACGGCTCTTATCCTAAGGCTCTTACAATGTCTTTGGCGGCGCTTATAGCGTTTTACAGAACTGACAACGCAAACGACGGAGCCGAGATAGTCAGCTTTATGAAAGACGCTTCGGTTGAGGATATACTCAAGAGAGAGGATTACTGGGGCGAGAACCTTTCGCCAATGCTTCCGCTTGTTTCCGAATATTACGAAATCATTACAAAAGACGGCATGAAAAAGGCTTATGACAAAGTGCTTAACGGCTGAGCGGCAAGCGGTGAAAGAAAAATGAAAAGCATTATTAAAATCAATCCCGCCGACAATGTATGCGTGGCTTTAAGCGACATAAAAAAAGGCTTTGAATTTGACGGAATAACAGTCACCGAGGATATTCCGAGAGGTCATAAAATCGCCTGCGAGGATATAAAATCGGGAGACAGCGTAGTTAAATACGGCTCACCGATCGGAAAAGCCGTATGCGATATTAAAAAAGGCGAGTGGGTTCACACCCACAATCTCAAAACAGGACTTGGGGATTTGCTTGAGTATACATATAACCCTGTTGAGGCGGAAATAAAAAAACAGCCTGACATCCCTTACTTTAAAGGCTTTCGGCGTTCAAACGGCAAAGCGGCCGTCAGAAACGAGATATGGATAATTCCTACCGTCGGATGCGTAAACTCAGCCGCGAAGGCGATTGAGGCAAAAGCTCAGAGCCTTATAAAAGGCAGTATAGACGCAATCACAGCGTATACCCACCCTTACGGCTGCTCTCAAATGGGGGAGGATCAGGAAAACTCAAGAAAAATTCTTGCCGACCTTATAAATCACCCAAACGCCGGCGGAGTGCTTGTTTTGGGGCTTGGCTGTGAAAACAGCGGTATTCCGGTTTTAAAAGAGTATATAGGAAGCTATGACGAAAGCCGTGTCAAGTTTGTAGTCGCTCAGGAGTGCGAAGACGAAATCGCCGAGTGCCTGAAAGTTATAAAAGAGCTTTCGGATACCGTTTCAAAGGATGAGAGGGCAGATATTCCGGTAAGCGAGCTTGTAATCGGAATGAAATGCGGCGGCTCGGACGGAATGTCGGGAATAACCGCAAATCCTCTTGTGGGTGCGTTTTCCGACAAGCTTGTGTCTATGGGAGGAACCACCATACTGACTGAGGTTCCCGAAATGTTCGGAGCGGAAACTCTGCTTATGAACAGATGCGAGAGCAAAGAGGTCTTTGACAAAACAGTTAAGCTGATAAACGACTTTAAAAATTACTATATCAGCCACAATCAGACGATATATGAAAATCCTTCGCCGGGAAACAAAAAGGGCGGAATAAGCACTCTTGAGGATAAGTCCTTAGGCTGTACTCAGAAATCGGGAAGAGCACCCGTGATTGATGTTCTTGATTACGCCGAAAGAGTTTCAAAAAAGGGTCTTAATCTACTGAGCGCACCGGGAAACGACCTTGTCGCGGCAACCGCCCTTGCGGCTTCGGGAGCCCACATAGTACTGTTTACAACAGGCAGGGGAACACCGTTTGCGTCTCCTGTTCCGACTGTTAAAATATCAAGCAACAGCGAGCTTGCGGCAAGAAAAAGCGGCTGGATAGACTTTAACGCAGGAAAGCTTGCGCAGGATGAGACCATAGGCAAGCTTTCAGATGAGTTTTTGGATTATATAATCAGAGTCGCGTCGGGCGAAAAGGTAAAGTCGGAGATAGCGGGATACCACGACTTTGCGATATTTAAAAACGGCGTCACTTTATAGCTTTGTTTCTGAAATCTCTGGGCGACATTCCGTAATACTTTTTAAACGACTGTGAAAAGTGCTCGGAGGTTGAGTATCCCAAAGCCGAGGATATATCGGTTATGCTTTTTGAGGATTCGGCAAGCATTACTGCGGCGGCGGACATTTTTGCTTCGGTCTTTTTCTGAAGAAACGTTTTTCCGTAATGCGCTTTTAAAAGGCGCTCGGTTTGTCTTGTTCCGAGCCCGAGCCTGTCCGAAAGCTTTTTGAGGGTTATGTTTTCATACTCGTACAAAAAACATTCCTCAAGAACAATATATTTTTGCTCGTTTAAGTTTTCCGGCTTTGATTTAACGGTATACTTGCTAAATGATAACTTGCGGTTTTCAAAAATGTAGTTTCTTACGATTTTAACCACGCATTGTTCAAGCAGACCTCTTGCGGCGACAGCAAAACCCGGACGTTTCCCGTCAAGCTCGTTAAGAAGCTGACTTACGGTCTCACTTAAATTTTGGCTGTCAAAGCCAAACCAAAAATGATTTTTAGTAAAAATATCTTCCATTGAGTCTTTTTCGGGATGTATTCCTTTTATGCTTTCAGCTTTAAGGTATATGCAGTATTCAACTATCGGGTCTGACAAAAGAGGGGTATGCTCGTGGCTGATATTCGGACCGGTTATGTATAGCGTTTTCGGCGAAAGTGTATACTTTTCACCGTTTACCGTTGCTGTGCCGTGACCGTCTTCAATGTAGTGTATCTCATAGCTGTTGTCGCTGTGGGCGTGCATGGGTATGGAGCGGAGAAAGCGTTCACAGACAATATTCAAAACGGTAAATTTAACCGTGCCGATTACAAAGTCAATATTAATATTGCTGTATTTTTTATACATAAAGCACCGCCTCCGATTTAAATATCAAAAACGCATATACCTTAATTATATCAGCATTAAAACATCAAGTCAAACACATTAAACAACCGAAAGGAAGGACAGATTAATGAAAGTAAAGGCAACATATTTTCAAAACGACAAAAACAACCCGCTTTGCTATGGGGATGTTGAACTGATAAACCCAAAGAGGCAGAGACTCAGAGGTGAGGAGGCAAAGGAGGGTATTGTAGCGGAAAGCGCGTTTGTCGGTTTCTGCGGCACGGACAGAGAATTTCTCAATATGGCTCTTGCCGAGAATATGTCGCACAAGTTCCCCGCAGGAACAAACAGGCTTATAAACGGCCACGAGGGAGTAGTGTGGATTCCTTCTGAAAACAGATTCGGAATAGTGCTTATCCGAGGCGGAGACAGCTATGACCCGACAAGATACACTGAGGATGAAACCTATTTTGAATACGGCTGCGATAAAGCGGACGGACTTTTCTCGGATTTCAACTACTACAACCCAGACATGCTTCTTAAAATTCCCGACGGAGGAGTAAAGGACGGAAAAATGGCGCTTTCATTTGCGAAAAAGCTTGTTTTCTCCGACCCTTATGCCTGCATGATTTTCCAGCTTGAGAGAATGGAAGACCTCGGATCTGCACATAGCTTCAGAGTTGAAATGGCAAGAAATAAGTGTTCTGAGGAGGAGGCGAGAAAGCTTGCGAAGAAGCATACATTTAACCGTGTTGTAATCTTCGGACTCGGCACAACGGGAATTTTCATCGGAGACCTTATCCGTCAGAATTATCCTGAGGCAAAAATCGTTTTTGTCGCAAGAAGCGATGAAAATTCTCCGAAAGTAAAGTTTGCTCTCAAGCAGGTTCCTCACGCTGTATATGTAAAGAACAGCTTCGATTCCGACAAAAAGCTCGCGGACGCCATAACCACGGCTCTCGGCGGAAAGTCGACGGTATTTATCGGAGTAAGCGGCTCACAGGTTGAGCATAAAATCGCGTTTGAGCAGGAGGTTTTGGGCTGCAACGGAATTTACAACAGCTTCTCTCTCGGTCCTGTTGTCGGATTTGACTCAATGCCGTTCGGATTTAAAAATCACCTTATCTTCTCTTCAATCAACTTCAGACAGGAGCATATGGAAAAGGCAATTCAGATTCTTGCCAAGAGCAACTACGATGAAATTGTCGAGCTGATTGACAAGGAAGAGTTTATTTCAGACCCCAAGGGCGCTTACCTTAATAAAATTTACTCCAAGAGCGCCCCTCTCAAAACTGCTGTAATCTGGAACGACAAATATATCGACGTAAACAGATAATCTCAAAAATCAAAATATTAAAAATAATCAGAAAGGACCTGACATTATGAAAACAGTGTTAATAACAAAGCCGGGAGAAATCGCGGTAACAGACACACCAAAGCCTGTTGTTAAGGAAAACGAGGCGCTTCTGAAAATCAGATACTGCGGAGTCTGCGGAGCAGATGTAGCAAGCTATACCGGAAATCAGCCGTTTACAACATATCCGAGAATACCGGGACATGAGTTCAGCGCGGAAATTGTTGAAATTCCTGAAAACAATAAGGGCCTCAAGGTTGGAGATATCGTAACGGCAAATCCTTATTTTAACTGCGGACACTGCTATTCATGCGAAAGAGGATATGTAAACTGCTGTACGGACAATCAGACAATGGGCGTTCAGAGAGACGGAAGCTTCTGTGAGTATGTGGCGATGCCTATCGACAGGATAATTCCGGGAATGGGACTGGACGCGAAACAGCTTGCTCTTATCGAGCCGTTTTCAATAGCTTACCACGCGCTTTCAAGAGCGAAAATTGAGCCGACCGATAAGATTCTTGTTGTAGGATCAGGTCCTATCGGACTTTTCGCACTCATTTCAGCAAAGCTTCGAGGAGCAACAGTTTATGTTTCAGATATGCTTGAGGGAAGATTAAAGACAGCTCTTCAATACGGAGCAGACGGCGTAATTGACGTTTCAAAGCAGGATCTTATGAAGGAAACCGAAAATATAACCGGCGGAAAGGGCTTTGATGTCTGCGTAGAAGCATGCGGTCAGTCGGTAACTTTCTTAAACTGCATAGACGCTGCCGCTTTTGCGGGAAATATCATTCTGATCGGAAACGGCAAGAAGGAGACAACATTTCTCCACTCTGTTCTTCTGAAAAAAGAGCTGAACGTTTTCGGAAGCAGAAACGCTTATACAAAGGACTTCAAAGCGCTTATTCAGCTTGTCGCACAGGGCAGGGTTGACGTAATGAAAATGGTCAGCGCTATTTACCCGATGGACAAGGCAGACGACGCTTTCAAGGCTCTCGCGTCGAACGACGGTTCGCTTAAGAAGGTTTTAATTGAAATCTCGAAATAAGCCCGAAAGGACTGGTTTAAATGATTATCGACGCACACACTCATCTTTGGGAAAAACAGCACGGAACGGTAAACTCAAAGCCTGTTTATGACATAGGAAACGGCAAAAGCTATTTTGGCGGAGAAATCCGCCAGATGACGCCGCCTTATATCATCGACGGCAAAAACACAGTTGAAAAGCTCATCGCAAATATGGACTTCGCTCAGGTAAACTGCGCAGTAGTCACACAGGAATATATTGACGGAAATCAGGACGAGTATCTTCTTTCGGCAAAGGAAAAATTTCCTGACAGGCTGAAAATCTGTTCGCTTTATGAGGAAAACGACGATTACCGCCTTGACGGTTTCGACGGCATAAAAATATGCGCGGCAAGATTTACTAATAAAAAGCTCACCGATGCTATTGACGTTTTCAAAAAAGCGCAGGCTTCGGGAAAGTTCGTTGCGGTCGAATTTGCCGACGGAGACGCGCAGGTCGGTGAAATGAAAGAAATCATCTCCGAATGTCCGGACGTAAAAATTGCAATAGGACATTTCGGCATGGTAACCCGTGACGGCTGGAAAGAGCAGATCAAACTCGCGAGAAATAAAAACGTCTATATTGAAAGCGGCGGAATAACATGGCTTTTCAATTCGGAGTTTTACCCCTTTCCGTCCGCGGTAAAGGCTGTGCTTGAGGCGGCTGAAATATGCGGAATGGGTAAGCTTATGTGGGGAAGCGACTACCCCCGCACAATGACAGCCATTACATATAAAATGTCGCTTGACTTCATAACAAAGTCCGATATGCTCACTGATGAAGACAAGAAAAAATTCATCGGAGAAAATGCGCTTCAGTTTTACGGCTTTAAGCGTATGCCTGATTTGCCGTATGTTGTACACATGGCTGAGTAAGGACGCAAAATTAAAATAACATTATTTCCTCTAAAAAAAGAAACAAGCCGCCGCGCAGGGGTAAATCCCAAGACTCGGAGGCTTGTTTTTATATATTTTAATTATTTAAGCATGGCTTCGATTGCCGCCTTGTCTCTGTATCCGACAGCGACCTTTGAAACTGCTCCGTTTTTGAAAACCATTACTGTGGGGATGCTTGCGATTCCGAATTTCATTGAAAGCTCCTGCTCATCGTCAACATTGACCTTGCCTACCTTTACCTCGCCTGCATAATCATTGGCTATTTCCTCTATAACGGGTGCGAGCATTCTGCACGGGCCGCACCATGACGCCCAGAAATCCACCAAAACGGGCATGTTCGAGTTCAAAACCTCAGCCTCAAAATTTTCCTTTGTAATTGTAATTTCATTCATTTTAAAAACCTCCTTATTTTATTTTGATTTATAATAAAGCATACAGTGGCAATAGCCCTCAAAATTCGGATCCTTTATCTGATCTCTAAACTCCTTGCACATACAGCGGTATTCGCTTGTGCGCTGGGTTCTGCACGGGCAGTAGCCGCCCGTTTTTTCCAAGCCGTCTTTAACGGTTTTTACTATTTCCTCATCAGGGTTAAGGGTAATTTTCATTTCTTCATCCGTCCTTTCATCAGAATTATAAGTATCTGTGATTAAACGCCGTCTTCCGGCAAAAGCGATTCAACATATGACCTGAGCGTGCTTTCGTTCATCGCTCCGAGATAGGCATCGACCGCATTCCCGTTTTCGTCAATAAAAACTGTCAGCGGAATTGAGTAAGCGCCGTATGCGTTTGCCGCTTCAAGCCCGGTGTCGAAATATACAGGGAATGCAAAGCCGTTTTCCTCTACAAATTCTTTTACGCTTTCAACAGTGTCTCTTCTGCCGTCTGTGAGATTGACCATCAAAAAGTTTATCTCATCTCCGTATTCTGAATACAGGCTGTCAAAGTGAGGAAGCTCCGATTTGCACGGATAGCACCATGTAGCCCAGAAATTTATAACTGTTGGTTTACCGAAATAATCAGAAAGAGATACCTCTTCACCGCTTAAATCAATGACGGTAAAATCGGGAGCCGCAGCGGAGTCTTCTGAGAATTCGCCGTCGTTTGATTCGTTTTGAGCATGAGCCGGTGCCTGAGGCAATACAAATTTTTTTGCGAGAAAATAATATCCTGCCGCGGAGGCTGAGATAACAACCGCGAATATAACCGCAAGAATCAAAAACTTTTTATCTTTCATTTAAATCAGCCCTTTCGTGTATTTATCTGTCACATTACGAAAATACAGCCATAAGTCTGCTCATCCAGCCCAAAGCAATTACGGCGCCGGTTGCTATCAGAAAAATGCCGCAGACTATATTTATAACATTGTAGTGCTTTTTTATAAACTGAAAGGCGGTATTGAGCTTTTCAATTAAAACCGCCGATATGAGAAAAGGCACTCCCATTCCTAGAGAATAAGCCGTCAGAAGCAAAACCCCCTGCGAAGCCGTTGCTGAGGCGGAAGCCATCATCAGAGCCGAGCCGAGAAAAGCTCCGACACATGGCGTCAGGCTTACTGAGTAAATGACTCCGAACAGGAAAGCGGAAAAGATTCCGTTTATTTCGCGCTTTGAGCTTAACCCTTTAAAAAACGGTATGCGGATTAAGTTTAGATAGCTCAGACCGAAAGCGATAACAATAAGTCCGCTGACAATGTTTACTGCCGTACGGTATTTTGATAGAAGCGAGCCTAAAGTTCCGGCGAAAAGACCGAGCAGACTGAAAACAACGGTAAAGCCAAGCACAAAAGCTGCGGCTCTGGCAAAAGTGTGTTTCTTCTTATCGGCGTTTCCGGCGAAATATGAGATATAAATCGGAAGCATCGGAAGCATACAAGGCGAAATAAACGATATGACTCCCTCAAGAAACGTTATTAAATACTGCAACGATAAGCTCCTTTCTTTTTGATTTGAGAATAGTATATCAAAGAAATAAATCATTAACAGTAACTTTGTCACAAAAAATTCCCCGACAGCCGCCGGGGAACAGTTCATTATGAGATAATCTTTTTCAGACCTGTGGGATTTTTAATTATAACAGAGCCTCGCCTAACCTCGACAAGTCCGTCTGAAGAAAACCGCTTAAGCATCCGCGCTACGACTTCGCGTGCCGAGCTCACCCGCTGAGCGATTTGCTCGTGAGTCATTTTAATCTCGGAAACTCCCGTATTTTCATATTCGGAAACTAAAAACGAGGCAAGTCTGCTGTCAAAGCGTGAAAAAAGAATTTGCTGCATTGTCCACATAACAGAGGAAAAGCGGTTGGTAAGAGTTTCAAACATATAACATCTGACATATATGTTTTGTTCGGTTAGTTTACCGAAAGCATCTGAATTGACAGTCAGCAGTTCGCAGTCTTTTTCCGCAGTCATTTGAACGTCAAAAGTAATCTGGCTGATAACGCACGACGAGGACAAAACGCAGCTGTCCCCCTTTTGAAGTCTGAAAAGAGTGATTTCCCTGCCTTCCTCAGAAATAATATACGCTCTTATACAGCCTTTAAGTACAGTTATCATTCCAAGGCAGGAGTTGTTTTCTCCCCTTATAATGTTGTTCTGCTCACATTGGTGAATAACCGTATTTGCTTTTACAAAATCCTTTTCTCTGTCATTTAAGCTAGAGTAAAAAGGGATTTTTTTAAGCAGCTGTTCATCAAACTCTGTTTTCACGTTCATCCCACCTTTTCACAGCTGATTATACCGCAGTTTTGTAAAAAAGTAAAGAAAAATATGGCTTTGAGATAAGAAAAGAGCCCGAACGCGAACCGCGTCCGGGCTATGTCTGGCGGAGCGGGTGTCATCATGGATGAACACCCCTCCGTTTCGGTATTTTCGCCCTCAAAAGCTTCCTCAATATCGTCAAGCGGGATATTCTCAATGCTCAAAGGCTTTTTACTCGCATTGATAATCAAAGTAAAGTGGTCATCATAC
>CALWZA010000017.1 GCA_944385905.1 uncultured Clostridia bacterium | reverse complement strand
AAAAACAGAAAGCGGAAAACGCAAAAAATGTCCTTGCGGATTTGGAAATGTTCGGCTGAGCCAAGATAACCGATTTTGGCTCAAAAGAGTATTTTTACCGCATTTGCAGTGTCAAAGTGGCTCAATGAAAAATACTAAGAAAAATATTTCTATTGAGAAATTACACGCATTTGAGAATCACCCCTACAAGGTGCAGGACAATGAGGAAATGGATGCCCTTGCCGAAAGCATTAAGGCACACGGTGTTGTATCTCCCATCATAGTCCGACCACTTGAAAACACCACAGACGAATACGAAATCATATCTGGTCACAGACGGGTTATGGCAAGCAGAAAGGCAGGGATCACCGAAATCCCTACCTTAATTGTTTCTCTTGATCATGATGCGGCGGCAATCGTGCTTGTGGACAGCAACCTACACCGTGAGCATATTTTACCGAGCGAAAAAGCCTTTGCTTACAAGATGAAAGCAGAAGCTTTGGCACACCAAGGATGGAGGAGTGATTTAACTTCGTGCCAAGTTGGCGCAAAGTTAAGAACGGATGAACAAATTGCCGCCGATGCCAATGACAGCGCACGGCAAATTCAACGCTATATCCGCCTTACCAACCTTATCCCCGAAATTCTGCAATATGTAGATGAAGGGCGCATTTCCTTCACTCCCGCCGTTGAGCTTTCCTATCTCAACGAGCAGGAACAGTACGACCTTTTAGAGCAGATGGAACTGAATGATTGCACCCCGTCGCTCTCGCAGGCTTGCCGCTTTAAGAAGATAAGCCAAGAAAACGGTCTGACTCCCGAAGTTATCGCCGCAGTTATGGGGGAAGAAAAAGCCAATCAGCGGGAAATGTTCAAAGTTCCGATGGAGCGTATTCGCCAATATGTCCCTAACGCCAATGCAAAGCAGGCTGAGGATTTTGTTTTGAAGGCTTGTGAGCATTACCGCAAATTCTTAATCCGTCAGCGCAACCGTGATGAAAGGTAAGGTGAAATATATGAAAAAAGTAGATATATTATTCGATCCAACGGCGGTTAATGTAATACCGCCCGAACCCATAGATGAAAACGAACCCGTTTGCCTTGCAGATTATATGATTCCCCGCAGTAATGAGTGTGTCTTTGATTACAGCAAGGTGCGCCGCTTCGGTGAAGATACCTTCACTATGAAGATCGGCGGCACGATCTATGAGGTATCCACTCATTTTAATTCCAACGGTAGACAGTGCGTATTTGAACAATTTAAGGAACTAATATTGTCCGAGCAACTATTGTAATGCTCGCACATTGGAAAAAGGCAATCGGGCATTGTAAAATATAATTACCCTTTTTGCAATGTCCGGTTGTCGGAAAGGAGAATATGAAATGACAACTGCAAACAATATTAAAGGACAAAATATAAACAACGATTTGATTACCGCCCTCTATTGTCGCCTTTCTGTTGAAGATATAAAGGATGACAAGAACAATAAGAGACGGAATATAGATGAATCCAACAGTATCAGCAACCAAAAGCAGATCCTTTCGGACTATGCTAAGAAACACGGATATACTAATACAATGTTTTTCGTGGATGACGGCATTTCGGGAACGAGCTTTGACCGTAGCGACTTTAACCGTATGCAACGTATGGTTGAGGAAGGTAAAATCGGCACAATTATCGTAAAAGACCTTTCCCGTTTTGGTCGTGAGCATATTGAAGGTGGTCGCCTTGCGGAAATCGTATATCCTACGCTCGGCGTTACCTTTATATCCATTCACGAAAATGTAAATACCTCTACGGGTGAAGGTATGGAAATGATGCCGTTCTACAATATATTCAATGAATGGTATGCGGCGCAGACTTCCAAAAAGATCCGTGCGGTATGGCAGTCCAAAGCCGACAACGGCAAGCGCATTTCTTCTACTGTCCCTTACGGCTATGTTAGGGACGCAGAGGATAAAGAAAAATGGCTGATTGACGAGCCTGCGGCGGCAGTTGTGCGAAAGATATACGAGCTGTGCCTTGCAGGGCGTGGCCCGTCACAGATTGCACGACAGTTGGAAAGTGAGCGTGTGTTAGTACCTTCGGCTTACTATCAATCTGTCGGAAGAAAGCACTCGCAGAAAGTTCCTCTAAATCCGTATAATTGGGATCAAGCAACGGTTGTGGGTATTTTGGAAAACAGACAGTACACTGGATGTGCCGTCAACTTCAAAAGCACCACCGTCAGCTATAAGGTTCACAAGGTTATTCATAACCCCGTAGACCAACAGCAAATTATCCCGAATATGCAAGAGCCAATCGTCAGCGAAGAAATATGGCTAAGAGTACAGGAACTTCGTGAGAACCGCCGCCGTAATACAGCAACGGGCAGAACAAGCCTGTTTTCGGGATTGGTATTCTGCCCCGATTGCGGAGCAAAGCTTCATTTCTGTGCGGCAAAGAGCCTGAAGCCGAATCAAGAATTTTTCCGTTGTGCCAACTATAAGGACGGCAGAGGAACTTGTAAAACCCATTATATCCGCAACGTAGCGCTTGAAAAAATCGTGCTTGAAGCAATCAGCGGACTTGCGGATTTTGTAAAGTGCCACGAAGCAGTATTTTTGTATATGTTGGCAAAGAAAAACAGTGCGATGCAGAAAGCGGAATACAACCGTATGAAATTGGCGGTAGAGCGTGATGAAAAGCGTATCAAGAATATTGACCGCTTAATTAAATCACTCTATGAGGACAAGGTTCTTGGCGAATTGGAGGATGACCGTTATACCACGCTGATGGCAGAGTACGAAAAGGAACAGCGAGAGTTAATTGCTTCGGTTGCTGCAATGCGAAAAACTTTAGAAAGCACCGATCAGAAAGCGGTGGATTTAAGACTTCTGCTTAAAACCCTCAGAGAACTCACCGATGTGAATGAGCTTACACCCACAATCGTCAATTCACTAATTGACCGTATCGAAGTTCACAACAACGACAAATCAAGCGGTCATTGTTATGTGAAGGTCGATATTTATTTCTCCGCAGTAGGTATGATTGATATTCCTACCGCAGAAGAAATCCGTGCTATGATAGAGGAAATCAAGAAAGATCCCCAGCAATTCCGCTATGTGGCATAAAAAGAGGAAACGGTGCAACCCCTCACGGGGTTACACCGTACCTACATAGAGATTACTTCCTTATGGGACTGTCCCAAACCCGCCTTCCGGTTTTTTATTTGTGCTTTTGAGCTTATGACAATCAGCTCAGGTAAACTTGCAAAAATCAAGGCTGCCTGTTCCTTCATACATGAAAAACAGCTGCTTTGACTCTTTCGGAAAACTTACTCTGCCCGAAAACAGTGCGTATTCACTGCTCGGAGATATGTCAATGTATCCGACTGTTGTTCCCTGCGATCCGTTTTTGACAAGCATTTTACCTTTTCCTGTGCCTCGAAGTTCCATGATGATTTGTGTTGTGTTTCCTAAATCGAAATATTTGTAACCGATAACGGTCCGTCGGTTATGTTGTTTATGTAAGCGCCGCAACCTCCCTCACCGTCAGGTTCATCCTGAGTAAAGCAAGGGTGTTCTTTATAAGCTTCCTTGTTGTTTGAATATCCGCCCGCACCGTTTTTGCTCATAAGGTTGCAGGCTATGTACGCGCCGTATGTACCTTTTCCCGATAGCGGGACTGGGTTCAGTCCGCTGCTTGTCATTTCGACCTGAGGAATACTGCCGTCGCTGTTAAAATATATTTTTTCAGCGCAGCCCTGACGTGAAAAGCAGTGACGGTTTGTGTGCCGATGATAAAAAATATACCACTGTCCGTTGATTTGTACAAGTCCGCCGTGAGTGTTGGCAGTGTAGTTTAACGGCGTGCTGCGTCCTTTAAAGGAAATATCCCCGTTGCTTATAATAGTTCCGCCGTATTTAAGTCCTTCATCAGGATAATTGCTTGTCGCATAACAAAGCTCATGACTTTGGATTGAGGAATAAACAAAGTAATATCGTCTGTTGATTTTCCTGACTGAGCTTGCCTCAAAGAACTCATGTCCTTCAAATCCCGTTCCCTGAGAGTGTCCGGCCTTTGGCAAAACAAGCTTCGGAGCGGTCTTTATTGTGACCATATCTGGTTCAAGCTCAACGCAGTAAGCTCCTTTAAAACTTGTCTTTCCTGCGATAATTCTTCCGTCCCAGGGAGCGAATCCGACATAGAGAAAAACTCGTCCGTCATCGTCAACCAGTACACCGGGGTCAAAAGGATAAACGTCATCCTTATTTTCACCCAAGGCAGTGCCGTCTTTCCATTTTACATCGCTGAGATACTCATATTTACCGGCAGGGGTGTCACAGACAGCAACCGACAGAATGCCTGTATCGTCAAGACTGTAATAGAGATAATATCTTCCGTCTGCGCCTTTCGCGACATCGGGAGCAAAAAGGCAGTGCTGAGAGTCTTTATTGTGAGGATCCTGATCTTTTTTGTAAATCGTGCCTTCAAAACGTCACTGAGACAGGTCATCAATCGGCGCGGACCAGCATACATAATCATTCATGCAGAACAGAGGTCCGTCAAATCGGTCGTGAGAGCCGTAAACATAAAGTCTGTCGCCGAAAACATGAGGCTCGGCGTCGGGAATATATTCCCATGAAGGAAGATACGGGTTAAATGCCTGAAATTTCATCAAGTCAGTTCCTTAGAAAAATTCTAATAATAGCTTATAATACTATTTGATGAGCTGTCAAGAAAATAATATTCGTATATTTTAGCTGACCGGACATTTTTAACGGTTATTGATTTTTATTTTCGGTGTTGTTCTGAGACGCTGCTGAGTTTGTGTTTGTCTGAGCCTGCTGATACATTTTAGCCTGCGCCTTTTTTTCATGCTTTGATATCGCCTTTACAACAGCAACAATAATAATAACTCCGATTGCTCCGAACACAACATACAGACCTATGTACGGGAGATTGGAAACAAAATTAATCGCAAAGCGTTTAAATCCGTTGCCGATATCCTCTAAATTTCTCTGAAGATTTTCAGATATCTCATCGCCCATCGATTGTTTTTCTACAATAGTTTCCCGTTCAACCTCATGAATTTTTATATAAACGGTAGAGTAGGAAATAAGGTCGTCGTATGTGCGTTTTCTCGATTCATAGCTTTCAAGCTGATAGTTTACTTCTGAAATTCTGCTCTGAACTGCGATAATTGACTCTACGTTTTCAGATTTTGCCAAAAGCTCCAAAAGGACGTCTCTTTCGGTTTCAAGAGCTTTAATGCGGCTTTCAATGTCAACGTATGTCATTGTGACGTCCTCAAGGCTTTCGGAGGACGAGGTTACGTTTCCTAAACTGCCGACGTTTTTGCGAAAATCATCAAGTCTTTCGCATGGTATTCTTACCGTGTAGTCAGCCGAACGTGAGTTTGTATAATAATAGCTGTTTCCGTTGATGCTTGACGACTGAACAAATCCGCCGTATTCGTTTACAGCCGCCTCAAGCGACGATATGAACTCGTCAAAGTTTTTGGTTTCCAAATCAATGTGAACATTTTTTATAAGCTTTCGTGAAGCGACGTCGCTTGTCTGAGATTCAGTAATGCTCTCGTCCAAATCGCTGTCAGTCGCTGTGTCGATGCTCGGACTTTCAACGGCGATTTCCTCTTCAACCGGTTCTTCGGGATAATATTCCGGAGATGTCTGACCGGCTGAGTCAGACATACTGTTATCATTGAAAGAAACATCGTATGATTTAGACTCGGAACCGCAGGAGGAAAACACGAGACAAACAGCGCACATAAACGCAAGAACCAAAGAAATCCTTTTAGCTTTCATAAAATCAGTCCTTTCAGTATGTTGTAAACAATATACCATGCTTTCACCGAAGAATCAATTCATTGCGGCAAATTGTAATATGATTGTAATCTGACTGTAACACAAATTACAATGGTTAATTATTGCAGAACGCTTTTGATTTTGTTGTTTTGGCTATTTCGGGAGATTGAAACTGTGAAAAATGCATAAATTAAATGCTTAATCGGCATCATCTAAAAGAAAATGCTGATAATGCTGATATAATGAAAAAAGTGCCTGCGATTAATGCAAAAAACTTGATTTTTTTTAATAAATATTGTATTATAAAAATGCTTGTATAACAAAACATTATAGCTTTTTGTTATTATATCTGATTTTAAAAGGAGTAGTTAAAATGCTGATTTTGGTAGTAAACGCCGGAAGCTCATCGCTTAAGTACCAGCTTCTCGATATGAAGGACGAGTCTGTTATCGCAAAGGGAAACTGTGACAGAATAGGTATCGACGGACATCTTTCGCACAAGGTCCCCGCAAAGGGAATAAAAATCGAGCAGGAGTGTTCTTTCCCAACCCATACCGAGGCTTTTGAAAAGCTTGTTGAGGTTTTGACAACAGGAGAAAACGCGGTAATTAAAAGTATGGCTGAAATCGGAGCTGTCGGACACAGAATCGTTCAGGGAGCGGAGTTTTTTGACAAGGCTTGTCTCGTAACCGATGAGATTATAGATAAAATCGACGAGCTTCGTGAGCTTGCGCCTGTCCACAATCACGCTCACGCTCTTGCTCTCAGAGCCTGCAAAAAGGTGCTTCCGGAAACTACACCGATGGTTGTTGTTTTCGATACGGCGTTTCATCAGACCATGCCGCCAAAGGCTTATCTTTACGGCCTTCCTTATGAGGACTATAAAAAATATCATGTAAGAAAGTACGGATTCCACGGAACATCTCACCGTTTTGTATCTGCGGCGATCGCAAGGGCAATGGGAAAAGACCCTAAGGATTTGAAGATTGTATCGTGTCACTTGGGAAACGGCTCGTCTATAACCGCGGTTGACGGCGGAAAGTCAGTGGATACATCAATGGGCTTCACTCCTCTCGACGGTCTTGTAATGGGTACTCGATGCGGCTCTGTAGACCCCTCGGCAGTTACTTATGTAATGGATAAGCACGGCTTTACTCCGTCCCAGATGAGTGAGTATATGAATAAAAAATCAGGATTTTTGGGACTTTCGGGAGTTTCAAGCGACAACAGAGATATATGCGCGGCGGTTGAAAAGGGAGATAAGAGAGCAATCATTACAAGCGATATTCTACAGTATGATATTAAAAAATTCATCGGTTCATATGCGGCCGTTATGAACGGACTTGACGCAGTGCTGTTTACAGGCGGAATCGGAGAGAATTCATGGGAAGTCAGAGGCGCTGTATGCAAGGACATGGACTTTTTCGGAATTAAAATAGACGAGGAGCTTAACAAGGAGGTTAAGGGGACTCTTAAAAAGATCTCAACAGCCGATTCAAAGGTTGAGGTCTGGGTTGTTCCGACAAACGAAGAGCTTCTTATCGCAAGAGATACCCTCGAGCTTGTCGAGCATAAATAAACAAAAGCAATATAACTGAAAGGAAACTTTAATATGAGAAAAGAACTCAGCAAGCTCTATGAGCCCAAAGAGGTCGAGGATAAAATATATGCGTATTGGCTTAAAAACGACTGCTTTAAGGCTGTTCCTGACAGCAAGAAAAAGCCGTATACAATAGTAATTCCGCCTCCGAACATAACGGGTCAGCTCCACATGGGACACGCCCTTGACAACACGCTTCAGGATATTTTAATAAGATACAAGAGAATGTCGGGATACTGTGCTTTGTGGCTCCCAGGAACCGACCACGCGGCGATTGCGACAGAGGCAAAGATTGTCGCGAAAATGCGTGAGGAGGGAATAACCAAAGAGGAAATCGGCAGAGAGGCATTTCTTGAAAGAGCTTGGAAATGGAAAGAACAGTACGGCGGGCGAATCATTGAGCAGCTTAAAAAGCTCGGATCATCATGCGATTGGTCAAGAGAGCGTTTTACAATGGACGAGGGCTGCTCAAAGGCTGTTAAAGAAGCTTTCGTAAATTATTATAACAAAGGGCTTATATACAGAGGAGAAAGAATAATCAACTGGTGCCCTAAATGCAAAACGTCTCTTTCCGACGCGGAGGTTGAGTATCAGGATCAGGCAGGACATTTCTGGCATCTCAGATACCCTCTTTCGGACGGCTCAGGCTATGTTGAGCTTGCGACAACCCGTCCTGAAACCCTTTTGGGCGATACTGCGATTGCGGTCAATCCAAATGATGAAAGGTATAAGGACATTGTCGGAAAAACTGTTATTCTTCCTCTTGTCGGACGAGAAATCCCGGTAATTGCGGACGATTATGTAGAGGTCGATTTCGGAACGGGAGTGGTAAAAATCACGCCTGCCCACGACCCTAACGACTTTGAGGTCGGAAAAAGGCACAATCTCCCGATTATAAACGTAATGACGGACGACGCGAAAATCGTTGACGATTATCCGAAATACGCAGGAATGGACAGATATGAAGCGAGAAAGGCTATCGTTGCCGACCTTGAGGCTGAGGGATTCCTTGTTAGAGTTGAGGAGCATGACCATAACGTAGGCACATGCTACCGCTGCGGAACAACGGTTGAGCCTAAGGTTTCAACACAGTGGTTCGTAAAAATGGAGCCGCTCGCTAAGCCCGCAATCGAAGCTGTTAAGTCCGGAGAAACACGCTTTGTTCCCGAAAGATTTGAAAAGACATATTTCCACTGGCTTGAGAATATCAGAGACTGGTGTATTTCACGTCAGATTTGGTGGGGACATCAGATACCGGCGTTTTACTGCGACGACTGCGGCGAAATGGTTGTATCAAAGGAAAACAGCGTAACCTGTCCTAAGTGCGGAAAGCCTATGAGACAGGACCCTGATACCCTGGACACATGGTTTTCATCGGCGTTGTGGCCGTTTTCAACTCTCGGCTGGCCTGACAAAACCGAAGATTTCGACTATTTCTATCCTACAAACACGCTTGTCACCGGCTACGATATCATTCCGTTCTGGGTTATGAGAATGATGTTCAGCGGAATTGAGTATACAGGAAAGGCCCCGTTTGACACGGTATTTATCCACGGACTCGTAAGGGATTCGCAGGGCAGAAAGATGTCAAAGTCTTTGGGCAACGGAATAGACCCTCTCGAGGTAATAGATCGCTACGGAGCGGACGCCCTCAGATTTATGCTTGCGACAGGAAACTCGCCTGGAAACGATATGAGATATTCCGACGACAAGGTCAAAGCTTCGAGGAATTTCGCAAACAAGCTCTGGAACGCCTCAAGGTTTATTATGATGAATCTTCCCGAGGACTTTGAGATTACGGGCAAGCTCCCTGAAAATCTCAATATCGAGGATAAATGGGTGGTCAGCAAGTTCAACACGCTCGCAAAGGAAGTAAACGAAAACCTCGACAAGTTTGAGCTCGGCGTAGCTGTCGCAAAGCTTTATGACTTTATCTGGGACGTTTACTGCGATTGGTATATTGAGCTTACAAAGCCTAGAATCGCCGCAGGAGGGGAAACCGCTCTCACAGCACAGCATGTTTTAGTATGGGTTATGCAGGGAATGTTAAAGCTTCTGCATCCTTTTATGCCGTTTATTACCGAGGAAATATGGCAGGCTCTCGTAAACAGCGGAAAGCCGCTTATGCTTGAGAAGTTCCCGACATTTGACGAGTCACTTAGGTTCACATCTGAAGAAGCTGACTTTGAAAAAATTATCACAGCTATTAAGGCAATCAGAAACCGAAGAGCTGAAATGAACGTCGCACCGTCTGTAAAAGCGACGGTTCATATTGAAACCGCCGAAAAGGAAGTTTTCGAAAAGGGCGTAATGTTCTTTGAGAGGCTTGCGTCAGCTTCCGAGGTTGAAATTGCGGATAAGGTAAATGTTGACGACGCGCTCACGGTGGTTACCGACTGCGCGAGAATTTTCATACCCTTGTCAGAGATAGTTGATACAAAGAAAGAGCTTGAAAGGCTAGCGAAGGAAAAGGCGTCGGTTCAAAAGGACATAGATTTCTTAAGCGGCAAGCTTAATAATCAGGGCTTTGTTTCAAAAGCTCCGGCTCAGCTCATCGAAACCGAAAAAGCAAAGCTTGCGAAAGCACTCGAGAAAATGTCGAAAATCGACGAATCAATAGCGGCTTTCAGCAAAAAATAAGTTAAGCCCTGTGCGATGAACGTACAGGGCTTTTTGTTGACAAACAGACATTTGAATGATAAAATATAAATGCAAATATCTTTTTTTGAAAGAAAGGGGATTAATATGGACAATTATCAAACAACAGCGTCAGAGAATACATATCAAAATAATAACGGAGCAGCCAATAACGGGCAGAACCAGTATTATCAGCAGCCTCAGCAGTATAACCAATATCAGCAATACCAGCAGTTTCAGCCTTATCCTCAGCCTAAGGACGGTACAGCTATAGCTTCTTTAGTGCTCGGAATAATGTCATTTGTTCTGTGTGAAACTATTATATTCGGTATAGTTTTGGGAATCGTAGCTATTGTTTTGGGCGCTTCGGCAAGATCCTATGCGTCAAAGTTCGGGTTCCCCAAAGGAGTCGCGACAACAGGACTTGTTTTCGGCATAATCGGAATCGTATTATCTGTGTTATTTATATTTTTGATTTATATTGCCGCCAGCGGATTGTTTTACTTTTTTTCTGATGCAGGTATGAGATATATGCACGAATTTATGAGAATGGAAAAATTTTTGATGCCGTAGCCACAATAAAGCAAATTATCATTCCGCAAACGGTCGGGAGCAGGATTGCGAGAGCTGTCCATTTGATTCCGCCCGTTTCTTTTTTTATTGTAAGACAAGTCGTTGAGCAAGGCCAGTGCATAAGCGAAAACAGCATTGTGCATAAAGCGGTAACCCAGGTCCACCCGTTTGCAACCAGTAATTCTTTAAGCTGTGAAAGGCTTCCGAGCTCAGTCAGAGTTCCGCCCGACATATACGCCATGATAATAAGAGGAATAACAATTTCGTTGGCTGGAAATCCGAGTATGAAGGCAAGAAGTATCACACCGTCCATACCGAGAGCCCTGCCCAAAGGGTCGAGAAAATCCGAGCAGATATTGAGAATTGTGTTTCCTGAAATTGATATGTTTGCCATAAGCCAAATGACAAGACCTGCCGGAGCCGCAACAGCAACCGCTCTTGCTAAAACAAATACAGTGCGGTCAAGTATTGATCGTACAATAACTTTAGCGACCTGCGGCCTGCGGTAGGGAGGAAGCTCAAGCGAAAATGACGACGGAATACCTTTAAGTATCGTTAAGGACAGGAATTTCGTTGCGGCAAGAGTCATCAAGACAGAAAACACTATTATCGCTGTAAGCATGAGCGCTGAAAGTAATGAGCCGCTCAGTCCCGAAACACCTGCAATAAAAAACATGGATATAATTGAAATAAGAGTAGGAAACCGCCCGTTGCACGGAACAAAACTGTTTGTAATAACAGCCGCCAGGCGTTCACGGGGAGAGTCAATAATTCTGCACCCTACTACTCCTGCGGCGTTGCAGCCGAATCCCATCGCCATTGTCAGACTCTGTTTGCCGCACGCCGAACATTTTTTAAACGCTCCGTCAAGGTTGAAAGCTACTCTCGGCAAATATCCCAAGTCCTCTAAGATTGTAAACAACGGGAAAAAAATTGCCATCGGAGGCAGCATAACCGATGTAACCCATGCAAGAACCTTGTAAACGCCGTCGATTATAGCGCTTGTTATCAAATCGGGAATATGTATATATTCAAATAACGACCGCAGCTTATCTCCGATGAAAAATAAAAACGACGAAATTATCTCGGAAGGATAGTTTGCTCCTACAATTGTAAGCCAAAGTATGGCGCCTAGCAAAATCACCATAATGGGAATGCCGGTCAGTTTTCCTGTTAAAAATCTGTCAATTTTTATATATTTATTCCAGTGATCCGAGCTTTTTGAAGGAATAGCCTCAAGGCAAATATCCTCAGCGTTAAGAAAAATGCAGGAAACGATTTTTTCTCTGATTTTATCCTGAGGTACACCGTTGCTTTCAAGAAATGAAACTGCTTTGCGGATACTTTCAGATACGTCGCTGATTGAAAGAATATCAATATTTAAAGCTCTGTTGAGAGACTTTATAAGCGACGAGTCATTTTCAATAAGCCTTAGCGCAAGCCAGCGTGATGAAATATTGTTACTCTTTGCGATATCCGATACAGCAGGTTCAACCATGCTTACCGCTTCTTCAATCGATGGAAGATATTTGACTGTAAACGGATTGTATGAGATTTTTTGTCTGCATACAGATAAAGTTTGTTTTATGAGTTTTGAAAGACCTTTTCCGTTTCTCGCGCAGGCAGGGAGTACCGGAACGCCCAGACGTTTTGACAGGGCAGTCAGGTTCAGATTAATTCCGAGCTTTTCAGCTTCGTCCATAAGATTTACGCAAACCACGGCATTGCCGGTGATTTCAAGTATCTGCAAAACAAGATTTAGATTTTTTTCAAGACAGGTTGCGTCGCAGACTATAATTACAGCGTCAGGCTGATCAAAACAGATAAAATCTCTTGCGATTTCTTCTTCGGGCGAGTGGGCAAGCAGGGAATAAGTTCCGGGTATGTCTATAACGGATATTTCTGTTTTGTCGAAATTTAAACGTCCGCTTGCGTTTTCAACTGTCTTGCCCGACCAGTTTCCCGTGTGCTGTCTCAAGCCTGTCAAAGCGTTAAAAACCGTGCTTTTGCCGACATTCGGGTTTCCGGCGATAGCGATCACATAGTTTTCATCATTCTTGTTTATTTTTATGCCGGTGCCGACGGCGTTTTTTCCGACAGATCTAACCGTAAGTCCCATTATGTACAAGCCCTTTCGCAGTTATTCAATAATTATGTTTTCGGCATCCTCTTTTCTGAGAGCGTAAACTGCGCCTCGAATAAGAAAAGCCTTTAATCCGCATGAGCCGCATAAAACGCATTTTACCGGCGTACCTTCAATAATCCCCATATCCCAGAATCTTTTGCACATATCTGTACCGGATTTTATATGTTTCACTGATGCGGATTCGTTTAAACAAAGATCAGACAGGTTCTTTTCGCATAAAAACCGTAGGTTGTGCTTTTTCATGCAATACCTCGCAAATGTGTGATATACTTTTTCTTTATTTTATGACAGAACAGTATTTTTGTTACGGCAAGATGAATTCAGAGTCAAATTTGATATTAAAGCATAATACTGAATGAGGATAATTGTGCAAAGTGCCAATAGAAATATGATTTACAATAAGTTATAATGTTTACATTAAGGCGAGAATGATCGCTGATAACAAAAAGGAGGAGATTGTAAATGACAAAGAAGTTGCTTGCTCTTTTGGCTGCAGGTGCTATGGCATTTTCCGCAATGGCAGTAACAGCTTTCGCTGAGGAAAAGCCCGATGAAGAAGAAGAAGTAACCGTTGGAGACGACGTTGAGGTTGACGTTGACGACGAGGATACAAACCCGACAACAGGTGCTGTTCTCGCCGCAATGCCTATCGTTCTTGCAGGCGCTGCTGCAGTAGTTGCGAAGAAGAGAAACTAATTTTTGGTTAATAGCATCGCTAAACAGCAAAGAGGTATGAGAAAACTCATACCTCTCTTTTTGTTTGGTGAAACCTCAGTTTCGGCTTTGCGAAATCATTAAATCATTTAAAGAAATCTTTGACTAAACTTTGAGCAAGATTTACAGCCTCTACAACAGCTCTTGAAGAATAGGTCGCTCTTGAAACGCCGTCAATCTGAGCGCCGCTCATTCCGTCCATACTTAAATGAACTGGAAGCTGAATTCCGTCAAACTGTGAAGCAAACGGCTCTTCGATAATAAGCTCTCCGAGTCCTTCGGTCTCGTCCTGACTTGTAACTTTCATGTATAAAGCATATTTTGCGTCAGGCGTCACAGCAGTTTCAACCACAACCTTTCCGTGATATCCCTCCGAAAAGGTTTTAACTATATAAGCGGCAAGATTTCCGTCGGCATCAAAGCCCTTTTTAATTCCCCTGAGATTGTACAATTCCTTGTCAAAGCCTTCAATATCAATTTCCTCATAAGATATAATTTCCGGAATGGGCGAGAGCCTCTGCGAATATTTGTTTTCCCGTGCGGAAAGAATAAATCTTGAAAATATGATTAATGCGGCGGCTAATATAAGCATCAAAGCGGCAGAAATCAGCCAGCCGAACTTGTTTTTTCCGTCTGCTCTGAAATCCTCGTTCGGATAGCTCATAAAAATATTCCTCCTTTGATAATTTTGCCCTAAACCGCCGATTATTTTTTAATCAGCCGTTGAAAGCCCGGCGTGTATTTAACTTCTCCGTCAGGATAAACCCATATGGCGTTATATCCTTTTGTGTTATCAATCAAATCTTTGCCCTCGTCATAGCTCATATTGAAAAGCGCTGTAGAAAGGCCGTCGCATATTCCCGAATCAGTTCCGATAACTGTAACAGACTTAAATTCCTCGTTCGGCATAAGCGTCAGCGGCGATATAATGTGGCAGTATCTTTTTGAATCAACTTCATAGTAGCGCTGATAATCGCCGCTTGTAACAACCGAAAGTCCCGAAATTTCCGTAACAAATAAATTTCTATCTCTGCTGTCTTCAAATGGGTTTTCAATTCCGACAGACCACAAAGAAGTTCCGTCACCTTTAAATCCGACAGCGCACACGTTTCCTCCGACGCTTAAAAGAAAATTCTCAAATCCACGGTTTGCGGCTGAATCGGCGGCCTTTTGCGCGGCGTATCCTTTTGCGACAGCGCCGACGTCAAGCGACATTTCTGGGTCTTTGAGAAAAACCGTATTCAGCTCGCTGTCTAAAGTCACATTTTCAATATTTGTGTGAGCCGCCGAAGAAGAAAGCTCCTCATAAGGCGGAAGCTTCGCGTTTTCCGGGTCAGCCAGTCCCTGCTCCCGATAGCTGTGCCAAACGGACAGCACTGAGCCCATCGCAACGTTAGTCATGCCGCTTGTTTTGGTATATAAATCTTTGCAAAGGGTTAAAAGACTTATAATTTCAGGGTCGCACTCAACAGGGGATAAGCCTGCGTTATCGTTTACAGTTTTTAAATTTGTTAAACCGTCATAGCTGTTGTAGATATCAAACAGCTTGTGGTAGTATTTTAAATCTTCATAAAGCAGTGAAACCTGATTTTCAAATTCCTCACTGCTTTCAGCGTATCCGATAACAGTGGTGACAGTGTCAAAAACATCAAGGTAGGTTTTAGTAAAGCGTTCTTTGCCGGTTTGCTGAATCTCAGCCGGCTCAGCACCGCATCCCGAAAGAAATACTGTGCACATTAAAACCGAGGATATCAGCGAATTAAAAAATAATGCTTTAGATTTCAAACCGTCACCGCCTACACAATATTTTTAAATGTTATGAATTTGCCGCTTTAACTGCGTTTTCAATTATTCCCTCTGCTTTCATAGTGCAGCCTGCGGAAAGATCCGAATCGGGAGCGGGCTTTTGGTTTTCAAAGGGAGTATCGGAAAGCTTTTGAACGGTAAGACCTTTTGCGTATTGCTCAATAGCCTTTGCCTGTTCATACCATTCCTTTCCGATAGCCGATGCGGCTTTCATTCCGTACTCGTCGCCTTCTTCCTTTTTTGTGGGATAAGGCTTTGTTACGTCGGTAACAATAATGCCGCCGAGGTCGAATTCAACCTCTCCCTGAGAAGAGTCGACCAGAATACTTGAGATTATGCCGCTTTTGTCTAAAGTAAGAGCGCAGAATTCAGAGTCTATTTCAACGCTTCCGTTTCCGTCCTCCGAAGCGCTTTTTGAGCTTGCCGAAGCAACCGTGGTGATTGCAATTTTCAGCTCGTCGCCCTGTTTTGCGCCCATGTCTGAGGCTGATTCGCACGCTTTTACAAACGCCTCTTTGATTGCTCCGACTTTAATTGTGCATCCCGAAGCCAAATCTGCGTCGGCAGGCCTGCCGCTTTCGTCAAGCGATATATCCGCAATTTCGTTTTGGGTTTTTCCGATAATAAAATTGCAGAAAGCTTCCGCCTGCTCATACCATTCCTTGTCAATACCGGATGCGTCTTTCATTCCGTAATTGTCTCCGAGCTCTCCTTTGGATTTAAATTCGGTGCCGCCCTCAACGTCAATTTCTCCGGTTATTGAAATAGCCGTCTCGCTTTCCGCACAGTCGAGCTGAGCCTGAACAACTTTTCCGTCCGAATCAACCAAAACAGCGGCAAAGGTGGATTCAGCCTTTATTTTGCCGTCTGAATCTTCAGATGCGCTTTTTGAAGACGCTAAAGAGTTAATCACGCACATCCCTGTTTTAAGAGGAACCGCATTATCTTCTTCATTGTCCGAAGTGTTCAGCGTAGTGCTTTGAGTTGTTTTAGCGGTTGTTCCGGTATAATTATCCTCATCGTTGTTTCCGCAAGCGGAAAGCGACAGGGTCATTGCGGCGCATATAAGCAGGGCAATAATTTTTTTCATAAAAATGCCTCCCAATAAACTTTTTGTTTTAGTTTTTACAAAGGGAGGCGGTTTATACATTATAACGCTACCTGAGCGTTCTGATAATTTTTGTCGGGCATTTTTCAGCGCATTTTCCGCATCTGATGCATTTTTGCTGGTCTATGTGAGCGAGATTGTCAGAAACGGTAATAGCTTCGGTCGGGCAAACCTTGGCGCAAATGCCGCATCCGATACATCCGACGTCGCAGGCTTCTTTGACTTTTTTGCCTTTTTCATGCGAGGAGCATCTTACAGCGTATTTTGAATCATAGGGAATTAGCTCAATTAGGTTTTTGGGGCAAGCCGCGACGCAAATTCCGCATGCTGTGCATTTTTCCTTATCAACAACCGCAAGACCGTCAACCATTCTGATAGCGTCAAAAGGGCATGCCTTAGCGCATGTAGCAAGTCCCATACAGCCGTATGAGCACATTTTAGAGCCGTGACCGGGAGACAAGTATGCCGCCTGACAGTCCATAGGTCCGTCATAGACGTAATTTTGCCTTGTGTTGCTTCGGTCTCCTGCA
Organism: uncultured Clostridia bacterium; assembly: GCA_944385905.1. Lineage (GTDB taxonomy): Bacteria > Bacillota > Clostridia > Oscillospirales > Ruminococcaceae > CALWZA01. Next base: position 52,578 of record CALWZA010000017.1, on the reverse strand, counting down.
CACCGCACAAATGCGACTTTTTTTTCGGTTGGTGAATCGCTTTTAACTCCCATGATTTCCGCTATTTTTTCAGCGGTTTTCGCTCCTCCGACAGGACAGCCGTTCACAGGAGCTTTTCCCTCGGCAACAGCACGGGCAAATCCGTCGCAGCCCGGATATCCGCATCCGCCGCAGTTGTTTCCTGGCAAAGCGATTCGTAGTTTTTCTACTCTTTCATCTACAGTGACCTTGAACTTATCACCCGCAATTCCGAGAATCAGACCGACAAGCAGACCGACACCTCCGACAACAGCGGAGGCAATAATAATGTCAGTAAAATTCATATCAAAAACCGTTCCTTTCCGAAAAGCCGCTGATTGTTATAATACGCCCTGAAAACCCATAAACGCAATCGCCATAAGCCCTGCCGTTATCAGCACAATGGGCATTCCTTTAAATGAATCGGGAACATTGTTGCCGTCTATTCGTTCCCGGATACCCGCCATCAATACAATAGCAACTCCAAATCCGACTGACGTACCTATCGAAGACGCCATGCTCACAGCAAAACCGAGGCCTTTCTGAACATTGTCAATTGCTATTCCCAAAACGGCGCAGTTTGTCGTTATAAGCGGAAGATAAACTCCGAGAGAGGAATAAAGAGAGGGAATCTTCTTTTTCAGAATCATCTCGACAATTTGAACAAGCGCCGCAATGACGATTATAAAAACAATTGTACGCAGATATGTGAGGCTAAGAGTTCGGAGAATCATCTTATCAATAACCCAAGTTGCGGCGGAAGCGATTGTCATAACAAATAACACGGCGGCGCTCATGCCTAATGCGGTTTCAGTCTTTTTAGATACGCCGAGAAACGGGCAAAGTCCTAAAAATCTGCTAAGCACAACGTTATTTACAAGAGCGGCGGCGGCAGCGGTAAGAAGAAGCTCTGTAAAGTAATTCATTTAGCCGCCTCCTTTTCGGTTAAATCAGACTGAAAGCTTTTTTGGATTGAGCAGCCGGAATCCTTGCATGAGTGACAGTTTCCGCTGCAAGCAAAGCCATTTTTCCTGTTGGTGGCGCTCGGAGCTTTAAACTTGCTTTGCAAAGCGGTTAAGCAGGCTAGAACAAAAAAAGCGCCGGGAGCGAGAACCATAATAGAAACCGTAGTGAAGTTATCGGTAAACACAGGGATATTCATGCCTAAAAATGTGCCTGAGCCGAGAAGCTCTCTGAAAATACCGATGAGAGTAAGTCCGATTGTAAAGCCGAGTCCCATTCCGAGACCGTCGAAAAGCGAGGAAAGGGGAGGATTTTTAGAGGCGTAGCTTTCCGCTCGTCCGAGTATTATGCAGTTTACAACTATCAGGGGAATATATATTCCCAGTGTGTCATATAAAGAGCGTACATAAGCCTGCATTAAAAGCTGAACAACAGTGACAAACGAAGCGACAATGACTATATAAGCCGGCATGCGCACCTTCTGAGGAATGAAATTTCTGAGCAGAGATATCATTAAATTTGACATTATAAGAACAGCAGTCGTTGAAAGTCCCATTCCGATACCGTTTAAAGCGCTTGACGTAACCGCAAGGGTCGGACACATTCCAAGCATCAGAACGAAAGTCGGGTTTTCCTTAAAAAGACCGTTGTAAAGACGTTCGGTAATATTTTTCATAGCGTTGACCATTCCTTTATTCATACTGATAAAAGCCTGACTTATTTCAAGCTTCTGACAAACCAAAGTCCTGCGTTGACAGCGTCGGTAACCGCCTGAGTGGTTTTGGTAGCTCCGCTGATGGCGTCGATTTCATCCGAAGCGGATTTTCCTGTTTTTGAATACTTGACAGTGTCCGCCTTGATACCGGTGAACTGTCCGTAAAAGCTTTCTTCGGTGCATTTTGCGCCGAGACCGGGCGTTTCGCTCATGGAAAGTATGATTACGCCGGTTATGACGCCGTTTTGGTCAACGCCCATAGCGATTTTTATTTCACCGCCGTAGCCGTTAAAGGAAGAAGATGTTAAAACATATCCTCCGTCGCTGACAGCAAGAATATCGCTTATCTGAGTGCCTGAGATTCCCGCAGCTTCAAGCTCATCGGCTGATGATGACAGCTTTTGATCAATGCCGTCAATTTCCGAAAATCCTGTTGCCTGAGGATAAACGTCTTTATAAGCGGCGGCTTTTTCTTCAAGTTCAGCGTCGGCAATAGGCTTTTTTGTCATTTCATAAACAAATGACAGACACACTCCCGAAACAAGAGTTATCAAAAAAAGCTTTAAAGTGTCCTTTAAAATGCCGTTCATGACTCCAAAGCCTCCTTTTTAACGGGAATTTTTTTAAGGGTTAGTTTTTCGATCAAAGGCGTTGTAAGGTTCGCTAAGATAATCGCGTAGGAAACTCCCTCGGCTGAACCTCCGTATATTCGGAAAAGAGCGGTTAAAAATCCGATAAGTATTCCGAATATTATTTTTCCTGGGGCGGTCGCCGGCGAGCTTACATAGTCGGTCGCCATGAAAACCGCACCCGAAAGGAGTCCTCCTCCGCAAATTTGAGCCAGCAGATGCGGTACGGTGACCGTGCTGCCGTTTAAAGCGGAGAACAAGGCGATAAATGCGGCTGATGATAATACAACAGAAAGAGGAATTTTAATTGAAATAACTTTTCTAAAAAGCAAATAGCCTGCACCTATTAAAATTGCGGCAGCGGAGGTTTCGCCGATACATCCCGAGTGGGTTCCGAGAAACATTTTGAGCAAATCCGCCGACCCGCCGGACTTAAGAGAGGTGAGGGGAGTAGCTGAGGAAACGCCGTCCACAACAGGAAAATTTGTCATAAGGGACGCGAAAGAAATCAAAAGAAAGCACCTTGCCGCAAGAGCAGGGTTCATGAAGTTTTGACCGAGTCCGCCGAAAAGCATTTTAACAACTATAATCGCGAATGCTCCGCCGATTACGGGAAGCCAAAAGGGTACTGTTGACGGAAGATTAACAGCAAGAATAAGTCCGGTTACAAGTGCGGAACAGTCCCCGACTGTAACAGGCTTTTTCATCAGCTTTTCGTAAAGATATTCAGAAGCAATACATGAAACCACACAAATAAGTATGATTGCAAGCGCCCGCAAGCCGAAATTATAAATTCCGAAGACAAGCGAAGGTATAAGAGCTATTGCGACATCTAGCATGATTGAAGCCGTTGATGCGTTTGAACGAATATGAGGAGCCATTGAAACTGTGTAAAGATTATCCGACATAAAAAATCTAACCTTTCGTTAATTAAATCAAGCCTTTGCCCGCTTTGCCGAAACCGAGCGCTTGCCGAATCTTATATTTTCTGTAAGAAGCCTTTTCGCAGGGCATATATAAGAACAGCATCCGCATTCTATGCACTCCATTCCACGGTACTCCTCAAACATGTCAAAGCGTTTTTTCTCAGCAAGCTTTGCGATTCTCGCAGGCGCAAGCCTTTCAGGACAAACTTCCGAGCATCTGCCGCACCTTATACACTCTGTTCCTTCAATGCGAGCAGCCTCTTTTGATGAAAGAGCGAGTATCGACGAGGTTGTTTTAATAACGGGTACGTCTGTGGAAAACAGGGCAGAGCCCATCATAGGACCGCCCGCGATAATTTTTTCCGGTGTTGCGCTGAACCCTCCTGCGGCGTCAATAAGCTCCGACACTGACGTGCCTATAAACGCCTCGAAATTTGAGGGCTTGGAAACGCAGTCTCCTGTAACCGTGACAATTCTTTTCATCAGCGGAGTTGACAAGCACACGGCGTCGTAAACTGCAATGCATGAAGCGACGTTGATGACTATACACCCTACGTCAAACGGAAGCTTTTTTGAATCAATATCACGATTTGCAATTGCCCTGATAAGGCAGCGTTCGCCGCCCTGAGGATATTTTGCTTTCAAAGGGCAGACTTCAATTTTTTCTTCGGATAAGCATAGCTCCGAGAGCAGTTCAATCGCTTTCGGTTTGTTGTCCTCAATTCCGATAACGCATTTTGCGTTTGGGAAAAGGCTTAAAGCAATCCTGATTCCTCCGATAAGCTTTTCAGGGCGCTCAAGCATCATTCTGTAATCTGATGTAATATACGGCTCGCATTCGGCGCCGTTTATTATAAGATAATCAATTGAGTTATCGTCTTTCGGCGTAAGCTTAACGCTTGTCGGGAATCCGGCTCCTCCGAGACCTACAATACCTGATTCCTTGATTATGTTTCTTATTTCATCCTTTGAAAGCTTTGAGTAATCCCTCTGCTTGCCTATTCCTTCGGCAAGAGTATCATTTCCGTCGTTTGAAATAACAACTGACATTATTTTATCACCGGAAGACGTCAAACGAGTCTCAACTGCTTTAACAGTACCTGAAACCGAGCTTATAATATCCGATGAAATAAGTGAGCCCGCTTTCGCGATAATCTGACCGGCAAGAACATGTTCTCCCGCAGCAACTATTGGATTTGCGAACGCCCCGATATGCTGCAAAACAGGAAAAACAAGCTCATCTTTCGGTTTTAGAGCAGTAATACTGCTGTCCATGGAAAGCGCTTTTCCGTCAAAGGGATGAATACCTCCTCTAAACGACTTTAATTTCATAATATCAATCGTTCCTCCGTTTTAAATTGTTATAACTGATATATTATGTGTATATCCGCTATAGTATAATTCATTGTGTAAGAAAATTGAATTAAATAATTTCAATAAAGTTGTGATAAAATGTTGACACGAGTAGAATAATGTGTTATTATAAAAATAATCAAACAAGCCTTATCAAGAGCGGCGGAGGAATCAGGTCCTGTGAAGCCCGGCAACCTGTCAAGACAAGGTGCTAAATCCTGCGGAGTGTTCCGAAAGATGAGGAGAATAAAACTCATGCGCTTCGGAAAGGGGCGCTTTTTTATTGGCAAAAGCCAGAAAAGCTTGTTCCTTTGCGGCTTGAATGACGTGAATTTTTGAAATTACCAACTTGTCTCATATTTTGAAAAAGGAATGATTATAAAGATGATAAAGAAGCTGTTCACATCCGAGTCGGTTACCGAGGGTCACCCCGATAAGATATGCGACAGAATTTCAGACGCGGTGCTTGACGAAATATTAAAGCAGGACCCGATGGCAAGAGTCGCATGTGAGACCTGCTGTACAACCGGAATGGTGCTTTGCATGGGAGAAATTACAACTTCCGCTGTGGTTGACATACCTTCAATAGTGAGAGACGTTGTAATTTCAATCGGCTATGACAGAGCAAAATACGGCTTTGACGGACATACCTGCTCTGTCTTGACGACGATAGACAAACAGTCGCCGGATATTGCGCAGGGAGTTGACAATGCCCTTGAGGGCAGGGACAAAAACGCCTTTGATATAGGCGCCGGAGATCAGGGAATGATGTTTGGTTATGCCTGCGACGAAACTCCTGAGCTGATGCCTATGCCTATATCTCTTGCTCACAAACTTGCGAAGAGGCTTACCGAAGTCAGGAAAAACGGCACTCTTCCTTATCTGCGTCCTGACGGAAAAACACAGGTAACTGTTGAGTATGATGACGGAAAGCCTGTAAGAGTTGATACAGTAGTAGTATCCTCTCAGCATGACAGCAACACGACTCTGGAGCAGATAAGAAAGGATATTATAGAGTATGTAATAAAGCCTGTAATTCCGGCGAATCTGCTTGACGATAAGACAATTTATTATGTAAACCCGACAGGAAGATTTTTTGTCGGCGGACCGCAGGGCGACAGCGGACTTACGGGAAGAAAAATAATCGTCGATACATACGGCGGATATTCACGTCACGGCGGCGGAGCTTTTTCGGGAAAGGACCCGACAAAGGTTGACCGTTCTGCGGCGTATGCGGCGAGATACGCTGCGAAGAATGTAGTCGCGTCAGGACTGGCGTCAAAGTGCGAGGTTCAGCTTGCATACGCAATCGGTGTCGCTCATCCGGTTTCTGTAATGGTTGACACGTTCGGAACAGGAAAAGTGTCCGATAATGAGATTGCCGCGGCTATAAGCAAAGTGTTTGATTTCAGACCGGCAGCCATTATAAGCGATTTGCAGCTCAGAAAGCCTCAGTACAGGGAGCTTTCCGCATACGGACATATGGGAAGGGAAGAGCTCGGGGTTAAATGGGAAGAGACTGACAGGGTTTCGGATATTCTCAGCGCGTTAAATAAATAAAGATATGCTTGCCTCATGTTGAAAATATATGGGGCAAGTTTTTCAAATGGGGAATATAAAAGAGAAGCAGTGACGAAATGAACAGCGAGAAGATGTTTTATTTAGCAGTTGTAGGAATTCTTGTTTTTGCGGCTGTAGTATCTTTTAATATCCGAAGCAGCATTCCCGATGAAGACGCTTTTGTTTATAAATCAGCAACAGCTGTGGTTACACTTGATGAATCAAAAGAAAATGAGAATGATACAGAAACAGTGACAGAATCAGAGGAAGCTGATATTAAGTTTCCGGTGGAAATTAACCGAGCCGGCAAAGAAGAGCTGATGTCAATACCGGGAATAGGAGAAGCCAAGGCTGAGCAAATTATTGAGTATCGTGAAAGCGCCGGGCACATAAATACAATTGAAGAGCTGAAAAACATAAGCGGCTTCGGCGAAAAGACAATTGAAAATCTTAAAAAATATTTAATTGCCGAGCCTGTTAAACCTGCAGACAGCGCCGTATCCGTCAACAGTACAGAAACCTCAATGCCTTCGCAAACTTTTTCAGTGACAAGCTCATCAGAGGTGTCCGTCTCGGTTCGCGGGACTACCGTGACTACTGAGAAAACCGAACAAACAGTCTTACAGGAAGAAGCAGCAGAAACCTCAGAGCTTACCGAACATATTATCGCGGAAGAAGAGGAGCCGGAAACCGTGGTTATTTCAGAGCCCGCGTCAAGGCGAAAAGTCAATATAAATACCGCAGACGCCGCGGAAATAAGCGACGCACTGCTCATAAGCCGGGAGCTTGCCGAAAAAATAGTCAGCCTTAGAAATCGGATGTCATATTTTTCAAGCACATATGAGCTGGTTTATATTGACGAAATAACTCCAGAGATATATTATCAGATTGTGGACTATATTGAATTTTGAGGTGACTGAATTTGAGATATACATACTGCCCAGTTTGCGGAGAAAAACTTTCGGAAAAAATTATCGGCGATGAAGGAAAGGTGCCTTATTGCTCATGGTGCCAAAAGCCTTGGTTTCCGTCATCTAATATATGCGTAATAGCCGCGGTGTTCAGCGAAAGCGGAAAAATCGCTCTGATTAGGCAGTCATACGGAGATGACGAAAGATTTGTATGTGTTGCAGGCTATGTAAAGGAAGGTGAGACTGCGGAAGAAGCGGTCAAAAGAGAAGTCCTTGAAGAAATCGGTGTAAACATATGCGGAATTAAATATATTAAAAGCTGTTATCACCACAAGTCCGATAATCTTATGCTCGGGTTTGCCGCAAGAGCGATTGAGGAAAAGTTTACTCTTTCAGGCGAGGTCATGGAAGCCGAGTGGATGACGCCTGCCTTAGCTTTGAAAGCACTTGAAAACAGCAGCATAGCAAAAGCTTTAGTGGCGGAAAGCATTGAAAAATTATTGTAAATTAATTATCGGTTCATAAAATATTAATAAATACATGGTAGAATAATAAATTATCGGAAGAACCATTATAAAAAATATAGAGACGGCGGTAGATAAATTGAACAGCCACGGTAAAAATAAGGATAAGAATTTTTCAGGACTTGTCTTGGGGCTTCAGTTTACATCGATGATGACAGTACCTACCGTTGTGTGCATATTCGCAGGACTTTATATTCAGAAAAAATATTCGCTCGGAGATTGGGTAATGCTTGCGGCGGTTGCGCTTGCGGGAATTATGATGATAAGCAACCTGTATTATTTTGCGAAATCAGCGATGAGCATTTCCGGAAAAAGCAAGGACGGAGTGGTGAAAAAGCTTGGAGCCAAAGAAAATAAAGAAAAAGACTCCGATAAGAAAAACTCTTGAAAGCATCTTTCCGATAATGTTTTTGATGAATATAGGCGTGTATATTATAACCTTGATTTGGGGTTTTGACCTGTCAACGCTTATTGGTTTGATAATAGGCTTGCTTTACGCTTATTTCAGCCTCTGGCTTTTGGGAAAAACAGTTGAGAGAGCGGTTTTTGAAAATCCGTCAAAGGCAAAGAGAATGATGTTTACAAGCTATGCGCTGAGGTACGCTCTGCTTTTTTTGCTGTGCTGGATTTCATTTGAGCTTGATTTTATAAATCCGATAGGCGTTTTGATTCCGCAGTTTTACGCAAGATTCGCGCTGATAATAAATAAAATGTTAGGAAAGGGCTGAAAAAAATGTTTTGTGCCGCAAACGTCGCCGCGGAGGCTTCAAGCGAGATAGTTCACGGACCTAAGGTCGTTTTTGAAATACCGCTTTTCGGAGGGATATCCATAACCGAAACAACCGTAATCGGATGGGTTTTAATAGCTGTTATTTTCTTTTTGTGCCTGTGGCTTACGCACGATTTAAAAAAAGTGCCTGAAAAAAAGCGTCAGGTTATTGCCGAAATGGCTGTTGAATTTGTCAACAATATGGTTAAGACGTCAATGGGCGAAAAGTTCATGGGCTATGCGCCTTATATAGCGGCGCTTATCGTGTTTTCGGCAAGCGGAAGCCTTGTCGGCCTGCTCGGACTGCGCTCGATGACTGCTGATATAAACGTAACGGCAACATGGGCGCTTATGACATTCGCTCTGATAACATATAACAAATTTAGAGCAAACGGAGCCTTAGGCTATCTCAAATCCTTTACAAAGCCGATATTTCTGCTTGCTCCTATAAATATTCTAAGTGAAGTCGCAACTCCGGCGTCAATGGCTTTCCGTCATTTCGGAAACATAGCGGGAGGAATGGTAATAACAACACTGCTTTATATGGCGCTCGGTGCGCTTTCAAATCTTCTGCACCTTGAGTTTGTGTTAGGTCCGTTTACGCTTGATGTTGCAGCGGTAGGAATACCTGCGGTTTTATCGGTCTATTTTGATTTGTTCTCAGCATGTATTCAGGCGTATATATTCTCAACTTTAACAATGGTTTATGTCAGCTCAGCCGCTGAATAAAATACAAAAAACAACCAAACAATTACGGAGGTATTAATTATGGAAAGAGCAATAGTTTTAGGATGTTCGGCAATAGGCGCGGGTCTCGCAATGATCGGAGGTCTCGGACCGGGTATCGGTGAGGGCTACGCAGTCGGAAAAACCATCGAGGCAATAGCGCGTCAGCCAGAGGCGCAGGGAGACTGTACAAGAACGATGTTTATCGGCGTTGCTATGGCCGAATCAACCGGTATTTATTCATTCGTAGTGGCTTTGCTTTTAATGTTCGCAAATCCGTTTATCGGAAAGCTTTAATATAACGGAAGGCTGGAGAAACGATGTTAAACGCGAGGATAACCGATTTCTTCTCAATCGACCTCGGCACAATAATCCCGACACTGTTAAATACAATAATCCTGTTTCTGATTTTAAAGCATTTTTTGTTCGGAAGAGTGAACAAGGTGCTTGAAGACAGAAAAAACGCTGTCGCTAAAACATATGGCGACGCGGACGCCGCTTTGGAAAACGCGCAGAAGCTAGAGACTGAATATTCGCAAAAGCTTGAAAAGGCAAAGGAAGAATCGGCTGAAATTTTGAAAAACGCAGCCAAAAAAGCTCAGCAGCGTTCAGATGAGATTATTGACGAAGCAAAATCGGAAGCGTCGGCGATAATGGCAAAAGCCGGCTCGGAAATTGAAAGAGAAAAGAAAAGAGCTCTTAATCAGGTTAAGGATGAGATTACCGATATAGCTTATAATATGGCGTCTAAAGTTGTCGGACGTGAGGTAAGCGAGGCTGACAGCGACCGGTTGATTGAAGAATTTATTGACAACGTCGGCAAATAAGTTTGGAGGAAAGTGACTTATGGCTCAAAGCGTGGAAAAAGTCTATGCCGAGGCGCTGTTTGAGCTGTGCAGCGAGGACGGTTCGCTTGAATCGGTTAACGAAGAGCTGTGCGGCATAAGAGCGGTGCTTGACGAAAACAAAGATATAGTAAAGCTGCTTTCCGCTCCGACTTTGTCAAACGATGAAAAGCACGGGATAATTTCATCCGTTTTCAAAGGAAGAGTTTCTGACACGGTTTATAATTTTATCAGTTTGCTGACGGACAAATCACGACTGACTTATTTTGACGGGATATGCGAAGAATTCAGAAACTTATATAACGAAGCCTTTAATATAGCTGAAATTACTGTAACAACCGCGGCTCCTTTAAAAACATGGCTTAAAGAAAAGCTTGTAGCCAAGCTTGAGAGCGTTTTGAATAAAAAAGTTATTCTGACAGAAAAGCTGTCGCCGTCAATTCTGGGCGGAATAGTAGTAAATTACGGCAATGTGCAGATGGATTCGAGCTTAAAGACAAGACTTGAGAAAATCAGAGCGCAAATTGATTCTGTCATGGCATAAAGCACAGCTGGTTTTTAGCGGCGGGAAAGGAATGAATAATAACATGAACTTGCGTCCTGATGAGATAACAGGAATAATAAAAGAGCAGATAAGAAACTACAGCTCAAAACTTGAGCTGTCCGACACAGGTACAGTAGTGACCGTGGGCGACGGAATATCATGGGTTCACGGACTTGAAAAGTGTATGTCAGGAGAGCTGCTGGAGTTTGACGGCGGAGTATACGGAATGGCGCTCAACCTTGAGCAGAACGCGGTCGGAACGGTTTTGCTCGGAAATGAGGAAGGAATAAAAGAGGGAAGCACTGTTAAGCGTACAGGAAAAATCGTATCAGTGCCTGTCGGCGAAGAGCTTTTAGGCAGAGTCGTCAACGCTCTCGGGGAGCCGATTGACGGCAAGGGTCCTGTTTTAACAACAGAGACAAGAGCGGTTGAGCAGCCGGCTTTCGGAATAATCACCCGTCAGCCTGTAAACAGACCCCTGCAAACAGGAATAAAAGCGATAGATTCTATGATTCCAATCGGAAGAGGTCAAAGAGAGCTTATCATCGGCGACAGACAAACAGGAAAAACCGCAATCGCCCTTGATACAATTATCAACCAAAAAGGCAAGGATGTAATCTGCATATACGTGGCGATAGGTCAAAAGAGTTCAACTGTAGCAAACGTAGTTGATACTCTTGAGAAAAACGGAGCTATGGAATATACGATAGTTGTTTCCGCGACAGCTTCCGAAACCGCCCCGCTGCAGTATATAGCTCCTTATTCAGGAGTTACCATGGCTGAGTATTTCATGCTTAAAGGCATGGACGTCCTGTGCGTTTACGACGACCTTTCAAAGCACGCTGTTGCGTACAGAACAATGTCGCTGCTTTTAAAAAGACCGACGGGAAGAGAAGCGTATCCGGGAGACGTATTCTATCTTCATTCCCGTCTTCTTGAAAGAGCCTGCTGCCTTAACAAAGACTACGGCGGCGGTTCGATAACAGCACTGCCGATTATCGAAACCCAGGCTGGCGACGTTTCGGCTTATATACCGACAAACGTTATTTCAATAACCGACGGTCAGATTTTTCTTGAAACAGAGCTTTTCTTTTCGGGAGTAAGACCTGCCGTAAACCCCGGAATATCTGTTTCGCGAGTCGGCGGATCAGCCCAGATAAAGGCGATGAAAAAGGTTTCGGGTTCGCTTAAGCTTCTGTATTCGCAGTATCGCGAGCTTCAGGCGTTTTCTCAGTTCGGTTCAGACCTTGATAAGGACACGAAAGACAGACTTGAACAGGGCGAGAGAATAGTTGAGGTTTTAAAGCAGAACCGAAATTCACCCATGACTGTCGAGCATCAGGTTATCATTATCTATGCCGTTGTAAATAACTATCTTAAAAATATTGCCGTAGCAGATATTTCGGAATTTGAAAAAGAGCTTTTTGATTATGTGGATACAACCCGTCCGGAGATAATTGCTTCAATAAAGGAAACCAAAGACCTCACGGCTGAAAATGAAGAACTTATCAAAACAACTCTCGTTGAGTTCGGCGAAAAATTTTTGCAGACTAAGTAAAGGAGCTAGTGCTAATGGCTACCGCTAATATAAAAGACGTCAAGCGACGTATGAAAAGCGTTGAAAGCACAATGCAGATAACAAAAGCGATGGAGCTTGTAGCGTCGTCAAAGCTTCGCAAAGCAAAGGAACGTGCGGAAGCCTGTCAGCCTTATTTTGCTCAAATGTACGAGACAATGTGCGATATATTAAGCGCTAAAGACTTTAAATCAGAATTTATGAGCAAAAGGCATTTAAAAGCTTCGCTTATTGTTGTCATTGCCGGAGACAGGGGGCTTGCCGGAGGCTTTAATCACAATGTTCTGAAAATGGCTCAGCAGAGAATTGATGAACTGAACAAAAAGGGCGAAACTTTTAAAATACTTCCCGTCGGAAAAAAAGCGGTCGAGTATTTTTCAAAAAGGGGATATGAAGTTTATTCTTCATATCAGAATGTCGCTGAGGAGCTTTCTTTTGAAGACGCGGAAAGCATTTCGGCGGAAATAGTTAAAGGCTTTGAATTCAACAAATACGGAACTGTGGAACTGTTGTATACACATTTTGTGTCAGCGCTTATGCAGACTCCCGAAAGCATAGCCGTTTTGCCTGTCGAAGGTCAAACAGAGGCGAAATCAAACTGTCCGCTGACAATTTATGAACCTTCAGCCGAGGCTGTTTTTGACGGCATCGTGCCAAAATATGTTACAGGACTTATTTATTGCGCGATTGTTAATTCTTTTGTGTCCGAGCAGGCTGCAAGGCGTACCGCAATGGAGTCTGCAAGTGATAACGCAAGCGAAATGATAGATAAGCTGTCTCTGCTTTATAACAGAGCAAGGCAGGCACAGATAACACAGGAAATAAATGAAATAGTCGCCGGTTCAATGTTCGGCGGCAAATAAGCGAGGAGGAAAAAGCCAATGCAGAATAACACAGGCGAGGTTATTCAGATAGTCGGAGCGGTTGTGGATATCCGCTTTCCGAAGGACAGCCTGCCGAATCTTCTTAACGCAATTGAAATAGACAATAACGGTCAGAGACTTGTAGTTGAAGTCGCACAGCATATCGGCGACGATACAGTCAGATGTATAGCGATGAGCTCAACAGACGGTCTTGTAAGAGGAACAGCGGCAGTCGATACAGGAAAAGCTATTTCCGTTCCTGTCGGAAAAGAGACACTTTCAAGGGTGTTTAATCTTCTCGGAGAGCCTGTTGACAATTTGCCTGAGCCGCAAACCAAGGAAAGATGGGAAATACACCGCCAGCCGCCTTCATTTGAGGAACAGTCAGCGTCAAACGAAGTGCTTGAGACGGGAATTAAGGTAATCGACCTTATAGCACCGTACCTAAAGGGCGGAAAAATCGGACTTTTCGGCGGAGCCGGAGTAGGAAAAACGGTTTTGATTCAGGAACTTATCAATAACGTAGCCAACGAGCACGGAGGAATATCCGTGTTTACCGGAGTAGGCGAGAGAACGCGTGAAGGAAACGACCTTTACAACGAAATGAAAGAATCCGGGGTACTTAATAAGACTGTGCTTGTATACGGCCAGATGAACGAGCCGCCGGGAGCGAGAATGAGGGTAGGCCTTTCGGGACTTACAATGGCGGAATATTTCCGTGACGTCGAGGGACAGGACGTTCTGCTTTTTATTGATAATATATTCAGATTTACTCAGGCAGGCTCCGAGGTGTCGGCTCTTCTCGGAAGAATGCCATCAGCGGTTGGATATCAGCCGACTCTTGCGACTGAAATGGGTGCCTTGCAGGAGAGAATAACATCTACAAACAAGGGCTCTATCACATCTGTTCAGGCGGTATATGTACCTGCCGACGACCTTACCGACCCCGCTCCTGCGACAACCTTTGCTCACCTTGACGCGCAGACTGTTTTGTCAAGAACAATAGCGTCATTGGGAATTTATCCCGCTGTTGACCCTCTTGAATCAACCTCAAGAATCCTCACGGCTGAAATTGTAGGCAACGAGCATTATGAGGTCGCCAGAAAAGTTCAGGCGATACTTCAAAGATATAAGGAGCTTCAGGACATAATTGCAATCATGGGCATGGATGAGCTTTCGGATGAAGACAAGCTCACGGTTTCAAGAGCGAGAAAAATACAGAGATTTCTTTCCCAGCCTTTTACCGTTGCCGAGCAGTTTACGGGAATGACAGGAAAATATGTTCCTATAAAAGAGACAATAAGAGGCTTTAGGGAAATAATCGAAGGCAAGCATGATGACCTTCCCGAATCGGCGTTTCTGTTTGTTGGAACGATTGACGAGGCTGTTGAAAAGGCAAAGAAGCTTGCCGCACAGCAGTAAGGTGATTTTATGGCTGAATTCAGACTTAAAATAACAACTCCAGAAAAAGTTTTTTTCGACGGCATGGCTGAAAGATTAATAGCGAGAACTACCGAGGGTGATATCGGAATTTTGGCTGGACATGTTGATTATGTTTCAAATCTTCCGTCAGGAGCGATGAAAATAAAACAAAAAGGCGGAGGATTCAGGGCTGCCGCAATTGCGGACGGTCTTTTAAAGGTGTCAAAAACCGAGGTGTCGGTGCTTTGCTCAGCAATTGAGTGGTCTGATGAAATTGACGTCGAGCGTGCAAAAAGAGCTGAAGCTGAGGCAAGAAAGCTTCTTGCTGAAAAGCTAAGCGAACGAGATGAGCAGATTGTTAAGCTCAAGTTAAGCCGAGCGTTAAACAGAATTAACGTAGCTGAAAAATAAATATAAGGCAATACTCAAATGCCGCTGTTTATCCTTTGATTTAAAAAGGCAGACAGCGGTATTTCTTTTGTAAAATTATTAAGTTAATCGTTGCAATGCCCGAAAAACCGCTTAATATTCAACTTTACACGGATTTTACAATAATACGATAACAAAATTGATTATTGGAATGTATTATTAACATGTAATCAAGAAAGATTATAGTAAGAGATGCAAAAGGAGAAATTGCATATGAAAGTAAGAAAATTAATGGTATCCGCAATGGCGGCGGCAATGGTTTTGACAGCATTTGCAGGCTGTTCGGGTGAAAGCGATGAAGGATTTAAAAATTCGGAAGCAATCGGAGTAGTAACTCGTGAAGATGGTTCGGGAACCCGCGGAGCGTTTATAGAGCTTTTCGGAATTGAGCAGGAAAATGCAAGCGGTGAGAAAGAAGACATGACTATAATGTCCGCGATTGTTACAAAGTCAACCTCAGTTATGACAACAACAGTGTCTGGCGACCTTTACGCGATCGGATATACATCGCTCGGCTCACTGAAGGATACGGTTAAGGCATTGAAAATTGACGGAGCAGAGCCGACGGTTGAAAACATAAACAACGGAACATATAAAATCGCCCGTCCGTTCAATATAGCTGTCAAGGAGGGCTTGAGTGAAGTCGCTCAGGACTTTGTAGATTTTATTCTCAGCGCCGACGGTCAGGCGGTAATTGAAGAAAGCGGATATATCAAGGTGTCCGACGCGGGAGCTTATACGCCTTCTGGAAAGAGCGGAAAGATAGTTGTATCGGGTTCCAGCTCAGTAACTCCCGTAATGGAAAAGCTTAAAGAAGCGTATATAGCCAAGAATCCTGACGTTACAATTGAGGTTCAGCAGAGCGATTCTTCAACCGGAATGGCTGACGCCGCTGACGGAACATGCGATATAGGAATGGCGTCAAGAGCAGTCAAGGATTCGGAGCTTGAAAAAGGGCTTATACCAACTCAAATTGCTACGGACGGCATAGCGGTAATAGTCAACAAGGAAAATCCGATTGACAATCTTACAAGCGAGCAGGTTATGAACATATATACCGGAGCAAGCACAGTTTGGAGCGACGTCACCGGAGAATAAAGATATCACCGCAGTGGGGCTGTGACTAGAGGTCGCAGCCTTTTGCGGCATATGGAGAGAAATAATGAAAAACTTAAAAGAAATAATAATGAAATTTGTTTTTCTGCTGACAGCATGCGTTTCAATTGCTGCGGTTGTACTGATATGCTTGTTCTTGTTTACAAGCGGAATACCGGCGATAGCTGAAATCGGTCCGCTTAAATTTTTGTTCGGAACAACATGGAAGCCGGCGAATAACCTTTACGGAATTTTTCCGATGATAGTAGGGTCGATATATGTAACGGCAGGCGCCTTGATTTTGGGAGTACCGATAGGTATACTCTGCGCGGTATTCATGGCTAAGTTTTGCCCAAAGCCTTTGTATGCCGTAATAAAGCCCGCTGTAAATCTAATGGCAGGAATACCGTCAGTGGTATACGGCTTTTTCGGATTGGTAGTGCTGGTTCCGTTTGTACGGGAAAATATAGGCGGAAGCGGAAGAGGTATGGGTGTGCTGACAGCGTCGGTGCTTTTGGGATTGATGATTCTTCCGACAATAATAAGCGTTTCTGAGGCGTCAATAAGGGCGGTTCCTCAGAGCTATTACGAGGGAGGACTTGCGCTCGGAGCATCGCACGAAAGAAGTGTATTCTTCACAGTTTTGCCGGCGGCAAAAAGCGGAATTTTCGCAGGAGTAGTTCTTGGGATAGGCAGAGCGATAGGGGAAACAATGGCGGTATTGATGGTTGCGGGAAATCAGCCTATGCTTCCCGAAAGCATAACCTCAGGAGTAAGAACTCTGACTACAAATATAGTTCTTGAAATGGGTTATGCGACGGATATGCACAGAGAAGCGCTGATTGCGACGGCGGTTGTGCTTTTTGTGTTTATACTTATCATCAATTTGTCATTCTCAATGATGAAAAGGAGGAGCAGTAAGTGATAAGCTTTAAGCTTTCTGATATCAGAAGAAGGATGAAGGAGTTTAAGCGAGACCCCGTTTCGCTCATTTTGTTTTCAGTTGTTGTGCTTGCGGCTGTTATAACAGTCACAGCTCTTATATTCATAATCGCTTATATACTTATTAAGGGTATACCGTATATAAAGCTTGATTTGTTTTCTTTGGAATATAATACTGATAATGTTTCTCTGCTTCCGGCTTTAATAAACACTCTATTTATGATATTCCTCTCGCTGCTTTTCTCAGTGCCGATAGGAATAGGGGCTGCAATATACCTTACCGAATACGCTAAAAGGGGAAATAAAATTGTAGGAGCGGTTAGGGTTACTGCGGAAACTCTTTCAGGAATACCTTCAATTGTATACGGATTGTTCGGCTCGTTGTTTTTCGTTAAATTTCTGGGATTTGGGCTGTCGCTGCTTTCAGGTTCTCTGACTCTTGCGATAATGATACTTCCGCTTATTATGAGAACAACAGAGGAAGCCTTAATTGCCGTTCCGGACAGTTACCGAGAGGGAAGTTTTGGTCTCGGCGCCGGCAGACTCAGAACTGTGTTTAAGGTGGTGCTTCCGACAGCAGTCCCCGGAATACTGTCAGGAATTATATTGGGAATAGGCAGAGTAGTTGGAGAGTCGGCGGCGCTGATTTATACCGCGGGAACTGTGCCCTCAATTGTAAAAAGCGTGTTTAACTCAAGCAGAACTCTCGCCGTTCATATGTATGCGCTGTCTGACGAAGGTATTTATCTAAACCAAACATACGCGACTGCTGTTGTACTGCTTGTTTTTGTTATAATCATCAACGCCATTTCGGAATTGTTGGCAAGAAAGTTAGGGGGAAAAGCTCAAAATGGATAAAATGACAGTTTCAAATCTTGATTTATACTACGGCAGCTTTCAGGCTCTGAAATCGGTCAGCTTGAATATACCGGAAAATGAAATAACGGCGCTCATAGGACCGTCCGGATGCGGAAAATCGACTCTGCTTAAAAGCCTCAACAGAATGAACGATTTGGTTGAAGGGTGCAAAATAGTCGGAAGCATAAAGCTCGGCGACGAGGATATATACGGCGATATGGACGTAAACCTGCTGAGAAAAAGGGTGGGTATGGTATTTCAAAAACCGAATCCGTTTCCGATGAGCATTTACGATAACATTGCGTACGGTCCTAAAACTCATGGAATACGTTCAAAAGCAAAGCTTGACGATATTGTTGAGCGTTCGCTCAGAAATGCGGCAATATGGGACGAGGTAAAAGACCGTTTAAAAAAATCGGCTCTCGGAATGTCAGGCGGACAGCAGCAGAGGCTTTGTATAGCAAGAGCGCTTGCGGTTGAGCCTGAGGTTTTGCTCATGGATGAGCCGACAAGCGCTCTTGACCCGATTTCCACCGCGAAGGTTGAAGACCTTGCAATGGAACTTAAAAAGCAGTATACTATTGTCATAGTTACTCATAATATGCAGCAGGCGGTGCGGATATCGGATAAAACAGCGTTTTTCCTTCTCGGAGAAATGGTAGAATTTAATGATACAGAAAAAATGTTTTCAATGCCAAAGGACAAGAGAACAGAGGATTATATAACGGGGAGGTTCGGATAATGCGTTCAAAGTTCGACGAGCAGCTTGAGTTGTTAAACAGTGAAATGATAAAAATGGGTGCGCTTTGCGAAAACGCAATAGCTCTGTCAGCAAAAGCCCTTGTAAACAGCGACCTTGAAATTGCCGCCAATGTGCCTGAAATTTCAGTGCAGATAGATGAAAAGGAAAGAGAGATCGAGGGGCTTTGTCTTAAGCTTTTGCTTCAGCAGCAGCCTGTGGCAAGGGATTTGAGGGTGGTATCCTCAGCTCTGAAAATGGTAACGGATATGGAGCGGATAGGGGATCAGTCCGCCGATATAGCCGAAATTATCTCAATGGAGAATATATTTGCGTCAGACGATTCGCTTTATATTCATGACATGGCAGTGTCTGTTATAAAAATGGTCACCGACAGTATCGATGCGTTTGTAAAAAAGGACGAAACTTTGGCAAGAGAGGTAATCGCATACGACGATATTGTGGACGACTATTTTAATAAAGTCAAAAAAATGCTTATCAAAAGTCTTACAAAGCCGGAAGCGGACGGCGAACACGCGCTTGACCTTCTGATGATAGCGAAGTATTTTGAGCGAATAGGCGACCATGCGGTAAATATAGCGAACTGGGTTCTCTTTTCCATTACGGGAAGCAGAGAAAGCGAGTAATTTTCACTGTATTGCAATTGAAATTTGACGAAGGGAGAGCCATTGCAGGTGCAGGGCGCATAATAATATGATTTTTTGTGTAGAAGACGATTCAAGTATCCGTGACTTAATGATATACGCGCTTAATTCTTCCGGCTTTGAGGCTTCCGGATTTACAAACGGCGAAGAGCTTTGGCAGGCTCTTGAGGAGCAAAAGCCTCAGCTTATAATGCTTGACATCATGCTGCCCGGTGAAGACGGACTGACAATTCTCAAGAAACTCAGGCAAAAAAGCTCAACTTCCGATATTCCCGTCATAATGTCAACGGCGAAGGGCGCGGAGTATGATAAGGTAATAGGTCTTGATTTGGGAGCGGACGACTATCTTGCCAAGCCTTTCGGAATGATGGAAATGATATCGAGAATCAAAGCCGTTTTAAGGCGAACAACATCTAAAGACAGCGGAAAAACGCTTTGTATAGGAGGGCTTGAGCTGAATCCTCAAAAGCATACCGTAACAGTAGGCGGTGAAAAGGTACAGCTTACCCTCAAGGAGTATGAGCTTCTGAGGCTGTTCATGGAAAATCAGGGCAGAGTTTTTACCCGTGACCAGCTTCTTGAAAAGGTTTGGGATTCTGATTATGTAGGCGAAACAAGAACAATTGACGTTCATATAGGAACCCTCAGAACAAAGCTCGGAGCGTGCGGGGAATACATAGAAACCGTTCGCGGAGTCGGATACAGGATGGAGGGCGATCAATGACGAAACGTATTTTCAGGTCTGTATGTTTAGCCGCAGTTTCAGTGCTTGCCGCCTCGGTAATTTTGTTTTTGTATGCGTTATACGACTACTTTTCCGATACTCAGCAAGCACAGTTAAGGATTCAGACTGATTTGGTATCGCAAGGAGTTGACTTGGTCGGCAAAACCTATTTTGAAGGACTTGACACATCAAAATACAGAATTACATGGATAAACGCCGACGGAACAGTGCTTTATGACAGCGACTCAGACGCAGGTTCAATGGAAAATCATCTTGAGCGAGAGGAAATTCAGGACGCATTTAAAGACGGCTACGGCGAAAGCAGACGTTATTCCTCAACGCTTATGCAGCATTTGCTGTACTGTGCAGAAAGGCTCAGCGACGGAACTGTAGTAAGACTGTCAATATCGCAAAACTCGGTATTCGCGCTTTTGCTTGGAATGTCTCAGCCGATATGCGTAATAATACTTGCCGCGGTAGCTCTTTCGGTATTTTTGGCAGTCCGTCTGTCAAGGTCAATAGTCAATCCGCTCAACAAGCTTAATCTTGACGAACCGCTTGAAAACGAGGGCTATGATGAGCTGTCTCCTCTTTTAAGACGCATCGACGCACAGCAGAAAGAGCTTAAAAAACAATCAGAGCAGCTTCAGAGCAAAAAGGACGAGCTGAACGCGGTTATAGAAAGCATGAACGAGGGAATAGTGCTGTTAAATCAAAAAAGTCAGATACTCAGTATAAACCGCACTGCGAAAAAGCTTCTTGAAGCTCCGTCCGACTGCTTGGGCAAGGATATGGTTACGGTTTGCCGAAATCTTTCGGTAAACGTGGTCTTGGAAAAAGCGATGACAGGAGTCAGCGCCGAAAAAATAATAGTTTTGCAGGGCAGAAGCTATCAGGTGGACGCCAGTCCTATTATTTCGGATAACACCGTGTCCGGCGCGGCGCTTTTGCTGTTTGACGTTACAGAAAGAGAAAACGCCGAGCAAATAAGGCGTGAGTTTACAGCAAATGTATCGCATGAGCTTAAAACGCCTCTGCAGTCAATATCCGGATATGCTGAGCTGATGGCAAACGGCATGGTCAAGAAGGAGGACTATATTCCGTTTGCCAAAAAAATTCACACCGAAGCCCAGCGTATGATTCAGCTCGTCGAGGATATTATAAATCTTTCGCGCCTTGATGAAACATCCGATTATTCAAAGAAAGAACCTGTAGATGTCTTTGCGGTTGCGAACAGCGTGGTTGAAAGTCTTAAATCACAGGCAGAGCAGAAAAACGTAACACTGGAATTATCAGGTGAGCCGTCAGTCGTCAGCGGTATCTATCAGCTTATCTACGGCATTGTTTACAATCTTTGCGATAATGCGATTAAGTATAACCGCAAAGGAGGAAAAGTTGCCGTGTCCGTAGCGCAGGACGGCGGCGATGTGGTTTTGTCGGTAAGCGATACAGGTATAGGAATCGCTCCCGAGCATCAAAGCAGGATTTTCGAGAGATTTTACCGTGTTGACAAAAGCAGGTCAAAAGAGGTCGGAGGAACAGGTCTCGGACTTTCAATCGTAAAACATGCGGCGAAAATTCACAACGCAAGGGTAGAGCTTAAAAGCGCTGTGGGTGAGGGAACGACTGTAACAGTAAAATTTACTAAATAGTTTTAGAAAGCATATAAAAAGCGATACAGCCGCAATCGCGGTGTATCGCTTTTATTATTTGTTTGAGCAATTAAAGAGCCTGTTTAAGAGCTTTCGCAAGTTGGTCTGGACAAGAGGTGCCCTTAAATCCGCACGTTGTGCCTTCGAGTTTAGCAATTACGTCCTCAACCTTCATTCCGGCGACAAGCTGTGAAATACCTTTTGTGTTCCCGTTGCAGCCTCCGATAAACTGAACAGATTTTACAATTCCGTTCTCAACCTCAATATTAATTTGTCTCGAGCAGGTGCCCTGAGTTTTGTAGTTTATGGTCATTTTAGTAATCTCCTTTTAAATTCTTGCTACTCCTGATTTTCTTGCTGCTTCGGCGACGGCTTCTGCAACAGCATTGGCGACAGATTTGTCAAATGCGTTCGGAAGAATAAACTCAGCGCAAAGCTTGTCGTCTGAAACGCATTCTGCAATAGCCTTTGCGGCGGCAAGCTTCATTTCTTCGTTGATGTCTGATGCTCTGACCGCAAGAGCGCCTTTGAAAATTCCCGGGAAAGCGACAACGTTGTTAATCTGATTGGGGAAGTCGCTTCGTCCCGTGCCGACAATGAAAGCGCCGGCTTTTAATGCAACGTCAGGCATGATTTCAGGGGTCGGGTTAGCCATGGCGAAAACAATCGGCTTATCGTTCATAGATTTTATCATGTCTTCGGTTACGAGATTCGGCTTTGAAACTCCGATGAAAACATCTGCGCCTCTTATAGCCTCAGCAAGTCCGCCCGTTCGGTGAGTCTTGTTCGTGATTTTCGCCGTTTCGGCGTGAGCGTCAGTCAGCGAGCTGTCTCCGTCGCAGATAATGCCGTTTTTGTCGTTGAGAATGATATCCTTCACGCCCAAGGAAAGAAGAAGCTTCGCTATGGCAATACCGGCTGAGCCTGCTCCGTTTATTGTGACAGTCAGGTCAGAAATTTTCTTTTCTGCGACTTTGCAGGCGTTTGTCAGCGCAGCGGCAACAACAATAGCCGTACCGTGCTGGTCGTCGTGAAAAACGGGAATATCGAGGCGCTCTTTAAGCTTTCGTTCAATTTCAAAGCATCTCGGAGCCGATATGTCCTCAAGATTAATGCCACCGAAGCTGTCAGCGATAAGAGCTATGGTATTTACGATTTCGTCAACATCCTTTGATTTAATGCAGAGAGGAAAAGCGTCAACTCCGGCAAACTCCTTAAACAAAGCGCATTTGCCTTCCATAACCGGCATTCCGGCAAGTCCGCCGATATCGCCGAGACCGAGAACAGCAGTTCCGTCGGTAATAACGGCTACAAGGTTAGCGCGTCTGGTAAGCTCATAGGAGAGCGAAGGGTCAGCCTGAATTTCAAGACACGGCTTTGCAACTCCCGGAGTATACGCGTTTGAGAGCATTTCACGGCTATCGATTGTGACACGGGAAATAACCTCAATTTTTCCTTTCCATTCATAGTGCTTTTTAAGTGCGGATTGCATGATGTCCATATTATATATGTTCCTTTATGATAAAATTTGCCTAATTGGCAGAGTAACCTTATAATGATTTGATTTTTGCAAACAGCTTGTCAATGTTTTCCTTGTCGGTAGATTTGCATCCTATGTGCGCAGGCTGTTCATTGTAAAGACCGTGAAAATCAGAGCCGCCGGTAACAATAAGACCGTATTTATCAGCAATATTCTTGATTTCATTCTCCTGCGCTTCTGAATTGGACCAGTGAGCGGCTTCCACTCCGTCAAGTTTTTTTGCGGCGGCAAGCTCTTCCAAAAGCTCAATGCTGTTGTAGTAATTAGGATGAGCCATAACTGCAATACCTTTTGAAGAGTGAATAAGATCCAAAACGAAATTGACATCCGGATACTCATGCTCAACATAGCATGTGCCGTCAGTGTGGTTAAAAAGCTGATTGTTAAGCTCACCGTAGAGTTCGGTCGTGTATCCGTAATCAACAAGCGCACGCATTATGTGCTGTTTAAAAATACTTTTGGAGCTTGTCGAGTACTTGAGGATTGCCTGAATAGGTATAGGGTAGAGACTTGTTATCTTTTCAATCATTTCCTTAGCGCTCTCTTTTCTGATAGCGCAGGATTTAAGGCAAAGCCCTTCAAGACGCTCCGGCTTTTGAGGAGCGTAGCAGAGGATATGAACCTTAGCGTTTCTTTTTTTATCCCAAGCCGAAAGCTCAACTCCTGGGATAATATGAACGCCGTGCCTCTCGCCAAGAACTTTCGCCCGGCTTGAAGAAGAAAGCGAGTCGTGATCTGTAATTGATAAAAAATCAACCTGAGTTCGTTTTGCCTGAACGATAATTTCCTCAATTCCGAGAGAACCGTCTGAAAAAGTTGAGTGGCAGTGTAAATCGGCTGTCATACAGCACCTCCAAAAATAAGCTAATTAATTATATCATATTTTTAAACCGGTTGCAACAAGAAAGGACCAAACATATTTTAGCAATCAATAAGCGGGATAAAGAACAAACGCTTTATCCCGCTTAAAGTAACGGTTATTCAGTTCTGAGAGCGACAACAGGGTCTTTTTTGGCGGCGCTTCTTGAAGGAATAATTCCAGCAAACAGCGTAAGAGCAACGCTGATTAAAACCAAAACTGCCGCAACAGCGGGGGGAAGATAAGCCGATAGTCCGGAAATACCCGTAATGCTGTGAATAATCGCGTTTATAGGTATGCACAAAATATATGTTACAACGATACCGAGTATTCCCGAAGAAAAGCCTATAATAACTGTTTCAGCGTTAAACATGCTTGAGACATTTCGTTTCGAGGCTCCGATAGCCCTCAGTATACCGATTTCTTTTGTTCGTTCCTGAACCGAAATGAGAGTGATGACTCCAATCATAATAGAGGATACTACAAGCGAAATCGCTACAAATGCGATCAGTACATAAGTGATAGCGTTAATAACAGATGTGATTGATGACATCATAAGCCCCACATAGTCAGTGTATTTAATTTGAGAAAGTTCATCGTCAAGACTGTTGTTGTAATCTTCAATCGCGTCTTCAATGACATCCTTGCTTTCAAATGACGAGGCGTACAGATTTATTGCTGAAGGCTGTTCAAGATTAATGTAGCCAAGCGCCAGCAGGTTTGAGTCGTAATTGGATTCAGAAAACTCCAAAACCTCATCATAATATGCTGCGCACTGCTCTGTGGTATAAGCGGGGGCGGACATATCAAGAGCCTGAGCAAGCTGGGAGACGCTCATTGAGCTCAGCTGCTGCTGAACCTGAGAGGCAAACTGAATTCTTACCTGTTGAGCGATAATATCAGTAAACAAGGAAGTCAGCTCCTCATCGCTCATAGATGCGGTATAATCGGCAACCTGTTCTTCACTCATACCCATCTGCTGAGTAAGTTCCTGGATCATTAAAGCTTCCATATCCTCACGTGTCATGTTTTCCATTGCCTGAGAAACCGCCGCTGAGAGCTGTTCATCGGTAGGAATGCTCATTATTTTCACATAAGCATCCGCTTTGCCTTTTTCGTCGAGGTCCGCGATATAGCTGCGGAAGTCAGATTCCTTTTGCTGATCGGTCAAACTGCCCGTGCTTGATTTAAAAGGCAGACCCGAGAAAATATCCGTAGACGGATTTTCAAGCTGAGCGTTTACAGCCTGAGAGTTTTTAGAATGTTCAATGATATATTCGGTAAGAGCTGAGGTGTAACCGATTGAACCGTAAAGCATAGAGGAAATCGCGTCTTCATTAGGACGGATAATTCCGGAAACCTTGAGAGGAATAGCGTTGTCATAAAGATATTGCAGTCCGGCGTCGGTTTCTCTCAAATCGTTGTACAGACCTGTGCTTTGGTCATAGGAAAAACAGTCGGAATTTAAAACTGTTCTAAATTCCATGCCGCATATTTCTTCATACGACCATTTTTGCGTGTCGACAGGAAGCTCTGTTTTATTTATAGCAGCTTCCATAATAGCGTTAATGCTTTCTTCCGACTTAAGGCCGAGAGCGTACAGAGTAATATCATCAAGCTCATTATTTTCATCCAAAACAAGCACTATTTCGTTGTACTGATTGGGCCATGAGCCGTATACAAGGTCGTACTGCTTTTCAAGAAGAGGGTTAATAAGCATGCCGTTGTCGCCGGGAAGCATTTCCTGCCATAGGCTCATTGATAAACCGCTTCCAGAGAACATCATATTCATTACCGAGTTGCTTCCCGTTGAGGAGTCACTTCCGATGTCCATCAAAGCTGAAAGATCAAGACCGATATTGTTCATAATGATTTCCTGCATAAGCGACTGAGTATCGGAACGAATAATTTTCCCGTCAATGCTTTTTGTGTATATTAGCAAATCAAGATTGTAGGAGTATTGGACGCCGCTTACCGCATCTGACAGACCGCTGGCCGAATTCGGGTCTGATCTTTGATGCTCAATATATTTTTTGAACGACTCGAGGTCGTTTTCAGTTGTTTTCATGTTATTGAGCGCGTTAATCATGTTATAAACTGCGGGCTTTGTGTAAACCGCGTCAAGCTCATGCTGATGCGACGACTGAGCGGAACTGATAAACGTTTCAAGAAACGAGCCCATATCCATGTGCGTTGCTTCGATTGTAAGAGGGTAAGAAGACAGCGTGTCTTCCTGAATGGCGTTTATATACATGGTGGTGCCGTTTGAAACGGCAAAAATGAGCGCGATGCCGATAATTCCGATGCTTCCTGCGAAAGAAGTCAAAGCCGTTCGGCCTTTTTTAGTAAAAAGATTGTTTATTGAAAGACCGAAAGAGGTCAAAAGTGACATTGAGGACTTTTTGACTTTTTTTGCGGATTGAGCGTTTTTGTCTGCTTCAGCGGCTCTTTCCTGAGCTTTTTCTTCGTCAGAGAGGGGAGCAGAATCATCAATAATCTTTCCGTCAAGCATCTTGATGATTCGGGTCGAGTATTTAACTGCGAGTTCTGGATTATGAGTGACCATAATCACGAGCCTGTCTTTGGCAACTTCCTTGAGAATATCTAGAACCTGAATGCTCGTTTCGGTGTCAAGAGCGCCTGTCGGCTCATCGGCAAGAATAATATCAGGATTATTAACCAAAGCCCTGGCAATTGCGACACGCTGCATCTGTCCGCCCGAAAGCTCACTGGGCTTCTTTCTGATTTGATCTTTAAGCCCGACATCCTCCAAAGCCTTAACGGCCCTTGCCCGTCTTTCGGATTTAGGAACACCCGATAAACTGAGCGCAAGCTCGACATTCTTGAGAATTGTCTGATGAGAAATAAGATTATAGCTTTGAAAAACGAATCCGACCGAATGGTTGCGGTAGGAATCCCAGTCTCTGTCGGAAAAGTCTTTGGTAGATACTCCGTTGATAATAAGGTCGCCGTCGGTATATTGATCCAAGCCGCCGATAATATTCAGCATAGTGGTTTTTCCGCATCCTGAAGGTCCCAAAACAGAAACATACTCACTTTTGCGGAAGGTAAGATCAATTCCTTTAAGGGCATGAACGGTTCCGTCACCGGCAGGATAGTCCTTTTTGATACATTTTAATTCCAACATACAAATCCATCCTTTCCGTGCAATGTAAGTACTGACATTAATCAACATTGTAGAAGATCATATTTAGATATAAAAATGTAATTAACTTTCCAAATATATTGTAAACCTGGCGGCAATATAAGTCAAGGGATTACCCTTTTATTTCACATAGGTTTCATCATTGTTTCACAATTATCATAAAGTAAAAAGATGCATGCTGCCGTTTGGTAAAGCATAAAGCTGATTAAGCAAATATTATTAAATAAAAGACAGTCTGAGCTGAATAGATGTTAATAAAACCGTCATGAATTAGTTATATCAGAGTTACAATTAGCATGTAAACTAAGCTTGATTCGGCATTAAAGGGATATTCAAATGCGGAATATAAAAATAAAGCCGAACGAAAAGAGGCAGAAAATGAAAAATAAACTGCATAATATGTCAACAACGCAGCTGATTCTTTCCGGATATTGCTTAATTATATTGGCGGGGGCATTGTTGTTAATGCTTCCGTTTGCGACAAAAGGGGAGGGCGGAGCTCATTTTCTGGATGCTCTGTTTACAGCGACATCGGCGACCTGCGTGACAGGTCTTGTTGTGCATGATACATATACATACTGGTCTCTTTTCGGCCAGATAGTAATACTTTTGCTTATTCAGCTCGGCGGTTTAGGATTCATGACGATCACTATATCTCTCATATCACTGACAAAAAAGCGAATTGGATTAAAACAGCGTATGGCGCTTTCTGACTCGGTCGCGGCTCCTCATGTTGGCGGAATAGTAAGGATGACAAAATTCATAGTCAGCGGATCACTGCTTACAGAGCTTTTCGGAACGGTAATGCTTTCAATAAGGTTTGTACCGAAGCTCGGATTGGCGAAAGGAATTTATTTCGGACTGTTTCACTCAGTATCGGCGTTTTGCAATGCCGGAATAGATTTGATGGGCAATTTTTCAGAGTACTCGTCTTTTACGACAGCCGATGTAGATATTATAATCAATTTAACAATAATATTCCTCATAGTGTTCGGAGGGCTCGGTTTTTTTGTATGGTCCGACATAAGGGAGCATAAGTTTAATTTCAAGAGCTACCGTCTGCACACCAAAATTGTATTGACAACTACCGCTTTGCTGATAATTTTGGGAACGGTTGCGATTATGAGTATCGAATACGGCAGCGAAGCGATGGAGGGAAAGAACTTTTTTGAAAAGCTTTTGATATCTCTTTTCCAGTCCGTGACATGCCGCACGGCCGGATTTAATACAGTTGACCTTACTGCTCTTCATGAATCGACTCAGTTTATAATGATAATGCTTATGATGATAGGCGGATCTCCTGGATCTACAGCCGGCGGATTAAAGACCACGACATTTGCCGTACTGCTGTTAAGTATACTTGGTGTTTTTAAAAAGAGAAAGTCGCTTGAGTGCTATAAGAGACGCATTGAGGAAGAGGCACTGCACAATGCGTGCTGTGTTCTGATGCTTTATCTGATTTTAGCATGCTTAGGAGCGATAATGGTGAGCGTTTTAGACTCGGTAAGTTTTATATCAGCGCTTTTTGAAACGGTTTCAGCACTCGGAACCGTGGGCTTGTCGCTTGGCATAACGCCGGCTCTCGGAGCGGTCTCACATGTAATACTGATAATGCTGATGATTGTCGGAAGAATAGGCGGAATATCGGTTCTGCTTGCGTTCAGCGGCAGCCAGGGAAATAATGTATCCACACTTCCGGCGGAAAAAATAGCTATAGGCTGAACTGATGTACAATAATGTATAAATACAAAAATAATCGGAGGAGAAAAAAATGAAGTCCTTTTTGATAATCGGTCTCGGTAGGTTCGGGAGATTTATGGCGAGAAAGCTTGTTGAGCAGAAGAACGAGGTGCTGGCAGTTGAAATTAATGAGGACAGGGCAAACGAGTCATTGAAATATGTAAATGATATACAGATAGGTGATTCAACAAAAGGCAGCTTTATCGAATCGCTGGGAGTAAATAATTTTGATATGTGCGTAGTAGCGATTGGGGATAATTTTCAAAGTTCTCTTGAAACGACAGCGCTGCTCAAGGAGCACGGAGCAAGGCATATTCTCGCGAGAGCGAACCGGGACGTGCATAAAAAATTCTTACTGATGGCAGGAGCGGACGAGGTCGTGTATGCGGAAAGGGAAATGGCTGAACGCCTTGCCGTTAAGTACGGTTCCGATAAAATTTTTGATTACTTTACTCTTTCAAACGGATACAGTATATATGAAATTTCAGTTCCTGACTCTTGGGTCGGAAAAACCATTATCGAAAAGGCAGTGCGTCAAAAGCACAGAATTAATATTATCGCTACAAAAAAAGACGGCGTAATGAATCCTGTCCCCAGTCCAGAGCATGTATTTCAATCTGACGAAACCCTTATAGTCATGGGTCATAGCGACGATATCCTTCCCCTGACAAAATAGCAGGTCACGGCAAATAAGAAATTGCATAACAGTTTTAAACCGGTACGGCTGATTTTTCGGCTGTACCGGTTTTGTATAAGTTTAAAAAAAGCGTCAATAATTTTCACGATAACTGAAAAAGAGAGGATAATTCGATGAAAAAATTGATAGCGGCTATGGCTGTAGGTTTTGCGTTTACGTTTGCTGTTTCAGCGGCGGCATCTGTAAAGGCAAATGTGGAAGGTATTGAAAATAAAGTTGTGCGCGTTCATATTCTTGCTGATTCGGACAGTGAAAGAGACCAAAGGCTAAAGCTTTTGGTCAGGGATGGGGTTGTTGAGTTTATCGGTGAAAAGCTGAAAGACTGCGAGTCTCAGAATGAGGCAAAACAGATAATATCTTCGCTTTTAGATGAAACAGAGCAGGTGTCAGAAAGAATACTCCGTGAAAACGGCTCAAATGACAGTGTTTCATGTGAACTTGTAAGTATGTATTTTGAGCGCCGAGATTACGGAATTTTTTCGTTGCCAGCAGGAAAATATGACGCTCTCAGAGTTAAAATAGGCGAAGCAAAAGGACATAACTGGTGGTGCGTATGCTTTCCGAGTCTTTGTATAGCGCCGTCTGTAGCGGCGGAAAGCGGGTATTTTACGGATGAGGAAATAGCTATAATGCAATATCCCGAAAAATTTAAATTCAAGCTGAAAATATATGAGCTTTTTTTGAAACTGGAGAAATTTTTTGGACAGTAAGCGTTTGACCTTAGCGGCTATTCGTTGTATAATACAATAAATAAAGCGAAAAGGAGCCGAAAAATGCTTACCATAATCAGCGGAGGAACAGACAGCGGCAAAAGCAAAATATTTAAAGAGCTAATAAGGCAGGATGTGTCCGAAGGCAATAGGGTTATTGCAATAATACCCGATCAGTATTCGTTTGAATTTGATAAAGAGCTTTACGGCTTTTTAGGGGCTAAGGATTTTAATTTGATTGAAACAACCGGCTTTAAAAGGCTTTCCGAAGCCATACTTCAAAACGGAAACGAGCCGTGCCTCCCGACGATTGACGAAAACGCGAGAATCATTTTGATGTTTAAGGCTATAAAAGCGCTGGCTAAGGAAAAGCAGTTAAAATACTTTAAGCGTTTGTCGGAAAAGCCGTTTTTTATAAAAACAGCCGTAAGGCAGATATCTGAGTTTAATTCGTCTGGAATAACTCCGAATATGTTGTCTGAAGCGTCGGAAAAGCTGAGCGGTACAATAAAGGAAAAGGTTTCTGAACTTGCTTCTCTGTTTTTGCTGTATAATACGGAGCTTGAAAAAAACGGCTTGTGTGAAGAAGCGACAGCAGTGAATGCCGCATCTGAAAGTGCTGAAAAAAGCGGATGGTTTAAAGGCTCATCGGTTTATCTTGATGAATTTGACGGATTTTCGTCAGATGAATATAAAATGCTCAGCATAATAATGAAGCAGGCGAAAAAGGTTACCGTTTCGCTGACAGCCGCAGACACTCCTAATGCCGCCGGTATAATGTCTCCGTTTGAAATACCGAAGCAAACAGAAAAACGCCTGACAGGGCTTGCGTCATTATATAACAGACCAATAAAATTTGAAAATGTGACGGATATCAGAACAGGCACTATATCTGAGTTGAGCGGCAGACTTTTCATGATACGCCCGAGTAAGGTCAAAAATGACGGGTCGGTGAAGATAATATCTGCTGATAGCATGTATGAGGAGTTGGAATATGCTGCGGCGACAATAAGAAGGTTGACTGCTCAGGCAAAAATGCGATACTCTGATTTCGCGGTGATAGCAGGAGGAGAAACGTCATACGGCGGCATAGCGGACGGAGTTTTTGACAGGTATGGCATACCATTATTTACCGACAGCAGAATAAATTCATCACAGTCAGCTCTTGTTATGTACATAAAATCAGTGCTTGAGGCTGCCATGACAAGACAGTACAGTACCGAAACAATAATGAGGTTTGTTCGCTCTCCTCTTTCCGATATACAGGAGTTTGAGAGCAGTGCTGTTGATGATTATTGCGTAAAATGGAATGTCGACGGAGATATGTGGCTGAAAGACTTTGAGGCCGAGCCTGCAAAAATGAGTCTTGACAGAATGAACGAAATAAGAAAACGTATAATTGATCCTCTCGAAAGGTTTAAATCCGAAGCCGGTTCGGCGACAGGAGCTGAAATATCCGTTGGTTTGAAAAAGCTTTTTGATGAAATAAAGCTTTCCGAAAAGACTTACAGTGTGATTGAGAGTTCGCTGAAATCCGAGGACGAAACGTCAATTGAGGCCGGCAGGCGCTTTAAACAAATATGGAAGACCGTAATTGAGGCGATAAAATCTATAAACGCGTACGCCGGTGAAGATAAAATGACGCTTAGACAGTACGCTGGGCTTTTAGACCTTATATTGTCAGAATCAACTGTAGCATCTCCGCCGCAGACTCTTGACGCGGTTACTCTTGCGTTTGCCGGACGTTCAAGAGTACCGTCAAAAAAAGCGGTATTTGTAATAGGTCTTAACGATGGGATTTTCCCGTCGGAAATGTTTGACGGAGGATTATTCTCAGAAAGGGAGAGACATGCTCTGCAAACTGCGGGAGCAGAGCTTAGCAATTCGTTTGAATATAAACTCAGCTCCGAGCGTACAGCGGTGTATAAAGCCTTTGCGAGTGCGGAGCGGTATTTATACTGCACGTACGCTCAGACTGATCTTAAAGGAAATTTGATGAGGGAGTCTCAAGTTATCAGACAGGCTTTGAGCATAACAGGCGTGAAAGAGGCTGAGAAAGCATCGTCGTTTGGCCTGAGCTATTACGCCGTCACTCCTCGGTCGGCGTATTACAAGCTGGCTGAGCATTACAAAGACGGAGGTAAAGATGCGGAAGCAATAAAAAGCGTTTTGATGGAAATACCCGAGTATGCGGAAAAAATAAAGCGTCTTGACAATAGTTTTCAGTCGTCAAACCGCAGTATTCGTCCCCAAACGGGAGAAAGACTTTTTGCACAGCATGGTCTCAGTCTGTCCGCAAGCCGTCTGGAAAGTTATAACAGGTGCCCTTACAGCTATTTTCTAAAATACGGCCTGAAAATATCCGAAATAAGACCTCTTGAGATAGATCCGGCAAATAGGGGAACAATCGTGCACTATGTTCTTTCAAACATTCTTAAAGAGCTTGAGATTTGGAAAGCCGAGTATAAAAAAGGCGATGGAAACAATTTAAAATATCAGCTTATAAACCGTATCGCAGAACTTTTGAACAAATATTCAGAAGAAGAGCTTTGCGGAAATTTCGGAAAAAGCGCTAAATTCAAAGATGATTTTAACAGACTGAAGGGACTGTTGGAAAATGTTGCGGAAAACATAATCGAAGAGTTTTCACATTCAAAATTTGTTCCCGACGCTTATGAGTACAGCTTGTCAGCGGAAAACGGAAAAAGTCTTCTCAGTGTTAAAATTGATGACGAAAGATGTATAAATGTCAGAGGAAGCATTGACAGAGCTGACATATACACTTCGCCCGGAGGAGAAAAATATATAAGGATAATCGACTATAAGACAGGAATCAAAAAGTTTTCCTATGCCGAGCTTTTATATGGCCTTAATTTGCAGATGATACTTTATCTGCTCGCCTTAACCGAAGGAGCCGGCTCTCCTTATAAAGGATTTAAGCCTGCCGGAATATTATATATGCCGGCAGGGTGGCTTGATAATAATATCGAAAGAAGAGCAGCGTTTGGCAGTGAGGAGATACTCAGGGAAAAAATTCACGACAGTAAAAGAAAGCAGTATAAAAGGAGCGGCGTTATTTTGGACGACGAAATCTCTTTGGAGGCTATGGACGATACCTTCAGCGGCTATTACGCTCCTGCTGCGCGTAAAAAAAGCGGAGAACTGGCCGCGGGCTCAGAAGTAATACCGGAAGACGCATTCAAAAAACTCGAGCAATTTGCGGCAGATAAGATTACGGAAATGGGAAAATGTTTGCTTGGCGGAAAAATTGATGCTGTACCGGCGGGATACGCGAAAAAAATACCGTGTCGGTACTGCGAGTACCGGTCGGTGTGTCCTGACCCCGAGCCGGATAAGACAAAGCTGATATCCGCCGAAGACAAGGAAAAAATGCGAAAGCTGATAGGATTAAAGGAGGAAAAAGATGATGCCTGAATGGACAGCGGACCAGAAGAAAGCAATCGAGTCTGTCGGAAAGGGAACAGTAGTATCAGCTGCGGCAGGAAGCGGAAAAACAGCCGTATTAATTGAACGCACAATAAGAATTCTTTCCGATGAGAGCCTCGGAGTAACTGCTGATACACTGCTTGCGGTAACTTTCACCAATGATGCGGCAGCTCAGATGAGAAATAAGCTTAACTCTGCGTTTGAGAAAAAAATAGCGGAGAACCCTGAAAATGAATGGCTGACATCTCAGAGACAAAAGCTTTCTTTGGCAAAGATAACCACCATAAACGCTTTTTGCTTAGACCTTGTCAAAAGCAATCTAAACAGATTTGATTTTCAAAGCGGGCTTAGAATACTCGATGAAGCTGAGCTAAAATTAATAGAAAAAAAGGCGCTTGATACCGTATTGGAAAAAAACTATGAGCAGAGTCCGGACAGAATGCGTCTTTTAATTGACAGCATGAGCACATCGGGTGCAGATCCGGTCGGTGAAAACATAAAAAACCTTTATGAATTTTTAAGGTCTCAGCCGTTTCCCGAACAGTGGATTGACAATGTTATAAAAAGCTACGACAGTCCGCAACGGAGACAAAGACTTCAAAACGATGTGACAGCTGCAGCGAAAGCGAAGATGAAAGCTGCCGAAAAAGCCCTAAATGAGGCTAAACTCAGCTTGAAAGCCGTATTGTATCACCCGTCGGTAAATGAAACGGTAGAAGCGAATCTTAAGCTCTGCAAAAGCCTTGTAGACACACTTGAGCGGGGCGAATGGGATGCCGCGGTCCAAGCTTTTTCAGAGGTGAAATTCGGTACAATGCGGACTGCTCTCGCTGCAAAGAATCAGGCTGAGTTTTTAAGTTCTCCCTACTGTGAGCTTGAGCAGGCGGCAATCGAATACATAAAAAAGCAGAGAGAAACCTTCAAATCGTCTGTTGCAGCCTGCGCGGCAATGTTTTCATATACTCAAAGCCAGATAGATTATGATTTGCGCAAATCAAAAAAAGTACTTGTTGAGCTTTATGAAATAGAAAAGGAATTTGCCGGGGAAGTCTTGAGAATTAAAAAGGATAAAAACGCCGTAGATTTTGCTGACGTTGAAATAATGAGCATAAATCTTCTTGTCGACGGAAAATCCGGCGAACTGAAAAGAACTGAGCTTGCAGAGGAAATCATAAAAAGCAAAGCCTATAGGTTAATAGTGATTGATGAGTTTCAGGATGTAAACAATCTGCAGAATCTGATATTCAAAGCCTTGTCCGACAGCGAGAGTCCTGCCGAGATGGGAAGCAACATGTTTATAGTTGGAGACGCAAAGCAGTCGATATACCGCTTTCGATTGGCAAACCCACAGATATTTGTAACATCAAGATATGAGGCGTCAAGAGATGAGAATAAAGATAAGCTTACCGAAGTTATTTTAAAAAGCAATTTCAGAAGCCGAAAGAATGTAATAGACTTTACAAACTTCGTTTTTGAAAATCTTATGTCTGCCGAAATAGGCGAAACAGAATATAACGATGATGAAAGACTTGTTAAAGGCGCTTCTTATCCTGATGTGGATATTCCTACAGAGATACTCATTTATGACGATAATACTGACAGCAGTGAAAATGACGATGACGGCGACAGCGAATGCAGTGCAGAATACGTTCAGACGGCAATGAAAATCAGATCTATGATAGACAGCGGGGTAACAGTTACCGAAAACGGTGCTGAAAGGAAATGCCGCCAAAGCGATTTTTGCGTACTGGCAAGAAACAATTTATCCCGAAAAATGCTTTCGGACGCTTTTGAGAGATATGGACTTAACGCTGCCGCCGAAGGACTAGACGGCTATTTAAAGTCAAAGGAAATATCATTAATGCTCAGCATATTATCAGTAATAGACAACCCCATGCATGATATATCTATGGCTGCCGTTTTATTGTCTCCCGTGTTTATGTTTACAGACGACGAACTTGCGCAAATAAAACTTATTAATACCGAATCAAAGCTTTATCAGAATATACTGGCAGGTGCTCAAAATGAAAGAAAAATCATAAGTACTCAGCTGTCTGAAAAATGTGATTTTGCCGAACGGATGATAAAAAAGCTAAGACTTTACGCTGCAAGCCTTCCTTTGGGAAAGCTTATCGAGAAAATTTACGATGCCACGGATATATTGTCGCTCACGTCGGTTTATCGTGACAGCAAACAAAAAAGAGCAAACCTAATGCTGTTTCGAGAATACGCCGCGTCATATGAAAACGGGGTCAGAGGAGGAATAACCGGTTTTTTAAGGTATATAAAATTTATCGGCGAAAACGGAGAAGATTTTAAGCAGGCGTTAACGTCGTTCGGCGGTGAAGATTCAGTGAGTGTGAAAACTATTCACCGTTCAAAGGGACTTGAATATCCGTTTGTTTTTCTATGCGGATTTTCGAAAAAGTTTAATTTGAAAGAACTGAACGGAAGAATGCTTATATCGGAAAAAGCAGGTATAGGCTTTTCACTTTATGAACCGGGTCTGCTTATGAAGTATACAACACTGCCTTATGATGTGATAAGGATGAAAATTAAAAATGAGCTTTTGAGCGAAGAAATGAGACTTTTGTATGTAGCTCTCACAAGAGCAAGAGAAAGGCTGTTCATAACTTACAGAATATCGGCGGACTGTATAAAAAGGCTGACCGGTTTAGCGGTGTCAATCTGCAATGAAAACGGGATTTCCGCGGAAATAGTAAAATCGGCATCGTCAATGCAGGATTGGATCTCAATGTGCTTGTTAGTACATCCTGGCGGGGATTTTTTCAGGAATTTAGCGGAAAACGACTTGAGATATCCGATATATAAAACCGAATCCGATATAAAAATATGCTCAGCGGAAAAAAATGAGCAAAAACGTGCGGAAACATTAAAGAGTGAGGACACAAAGCAAAGTTCAGCCGTCAAAAACGATATTAAAATGATAATCGGATACAAGTATGACGATTCTCTTGTAAAAGCCGACTCAAAGCTGACGGTAACCGAGCTCGTTAAAAATAATGATTCCGCAAAGTTTTATCCTGCGCTTCCGAGGTTTACAACCGAATTTGACGAGCTGACGGCTGAGGAAAAGGGAACCGCACTGCATAGGTTTATGGAGAGAGCGGATTACTCTTTGGCTGCCCGTGATGTTAAAGAGGAGCTAAAAAGACTTATGGAAAGAGGAGTGTTTTCTCAAAAGCAGGCGGAGTCTATAGATACGCAAAAGCTCAGCGCGTTTTTCTCAAGCGTGCTTTATAAAAGAATTGAAAAGTCTCCAAAAGTTTTTCGTGAAAAAAAGTTTATTGTCAGAATATCAGAAATCGAAATAAAAACCGAAGAGCTGAAAGTATATGAGAATACAGACGGAATGCTTCAGGGAATAGCCGACTGCGTTTTTGAGGAACATGACGGATATGTACTTGTTGATTATAAAACCGACAGGGTAAAATCCATTGAGACTTTAAAAGAACGCTATTTTGCTCAGCTTGAAATGTATAAAGCAGCTTTAAATCTACTTCTTGAAAAGCCGGTAAAGGAGTGTGTGATCTACTCGTTTTCTCTGGGAAATGCCGCAGTATTGGATTTATAGCCTGTCGAAAGAAGTGCCAAATGTGTGTAAAACGTCGCAGTTGGTTGACTTGCGCCGAAAAAAAGTATATAATTAATGGGTACGCATTATGACTGTGCAAAAGGCATAGTAATAGATGTGCGGTTAGGAGGTGCGCTCTGAGGAGCAGGCTAACTTATGATAAAAATCGGATTGGATATAGGTTCAACAACGCTTAAGTGCGCTGTTTTAGATGAAAACAACAATTTAATTTATTCAAAGTATGAACGTCATTTTTCGAGGATAGCAGAAAAGGCTGCAAAAGTGCTTTCCGAAATGGACGAGGAGCTGAAATTGTCAGATCCGTGCGCGCTGTGTATATCTGGGTCTGCCGGAATGGGGCTTGCCGAAAATCTCGGAATAACCTTTGTACAGGAGGTTTACGCTACACGTCTCGCCGTAAAGAGACTTCTTCCGCAGACGGATGTAGTAATTGAGCTCGGCGGCGAAGACGCAAAAATTCTTTTTATAGATAAAGAATCTTCCGGCGGTCTTGAAGTCAGAATGAACGGCACCTGCGCCGGAGGTACCGGAGCGTTTATTGACCAGATGGCAACTTTGCTGAATATTTCTCCGGACGAGATGAACGAGTGCGCGAAAAATTATGAAAAAATTTATACAATAGCCTCGCGCTGCGGAGTTTTCGCTAAAACGGATATTCAGCCTCTTATAAATCAGGGGGCGAAAAAGAGTGATATTTCAATAAGCATATTCGACGCCGTTGTAAACCAGACAATCGGAGGACTTGCTCAGGGCAGGCCTATTGAGGGAAATGTGGTTTATCTCGGCGGACCGATGACGTTTTTCAGCGAGCTGAGAAAAAGGTTCGACCACAGGCTTAAAACGACCGGAATATGCCCTGAAAATTCACTTTATTTCGTAGCGATGGGAGCGGCGTTTTCCGCTGACAGCTCAAAGCCTGTAATAATTGCAGATGTCATAGACGATATATCGGGATATTCGGCAAGAGGCAACTATGCTTCATGTCCTCCGCTTTTCAAATCAGAGGATGACTATAAGGAGTTTTCGGAAAGACACGGCAAAACTGTGGTTGATACTATAGACCCAAAGGAAGATCCGGAAAAGCTTTATCTCGGCGTAGATTCCGGTTCAACAACAGTCAAAGCAGTAGCGATAGACGAAAACGAGAACATTGTATTTTCTGAATATCTTACAAATAAGGGCAATCCGGTCACGGCGGTAAAGAATTTTCTTGAAAAGCTTTATAACCGTTATCCAACGTCGAAGATATATGGTTCAACCGCAACCGGATACGGCGAAGAGCTTGTTAAAAACGCGTTTAATCTTGATTTCGGAATAGTAGAAACCATTGCGCATTTCACGGCGGCAAAAAAGTTTGACCCGAAAGTTGATTTTATAATTGATATCGGCGGTCAGGATATAAAGTGCTTTAAAATCAGAAACGGAGCGATAGACAATATCTTTCTCAACGAGGCTTGCTCGTCCGGATGCGGCTCGTTTCTCCAGACATTCGCGAGCGCCCTCGGGTATACAGCCGAAGAGTTCGCTAAAATGGCGTTGAAGGCTGACAATCCGGTCGATCTCGGAAGCCGCTGTACAGTATTTATGAATTCATCCGTAAAGCAGGCTCAGAAAGACGGGGCTACCGTTGAGAATATCTCGGCCGGACTGGCTGTAAGCGTTGTAAAAAACGCTCTTTATAAGGTTATACGCTGTGCGGACGCTTCACAGCTAGGCGAGCATATAGTAGTTCAGGGCGGAACATTTTTAAACGACGCTGTTTTAAGAGCGTTTGAGAATGAAATAGGCAGAAATGTAGAACGTCCGTCAATCGCCGGACTTATGGGAGCTTACGGCGCTGCGCTTTACTCTAAGAGCAGGGCGTTAAATTCGAGTACTACACTTACCTTAGACGGACTTAAGACCTTTTCCCATGAGGCGAAAACCGTAGTGTGCCAGGGCTGCGAAAACCATTGCAGGCTCACTGTAAACACCTTTGACGGAGGAAGAAGATTCATCGGCGGCAATAGATGCGAAAAACCGATAACAAATAAATCCTCGTCTCAGGAGAATAATCTCTGGGCATTTAAGCGGGAACTTTTGGCGTCATATATATCTCCAAAGGGCGTAAGAGGAAAAATCGGAATGCCTTTCGGACTCAATATGTATGAACTTCGGCCTTTCTGGAACGAGTTTTTCACGTCGCTCGGCTTTGAGGTTGTATTTTCAAATCCGTCGAGCAGAAAAATGTTTGTTCACGCTCAGCAGACGATTCCGTCCGATACGGTTTGTTACCCCGCAAAGCTTATACACGGTCATGTTCAGCAGCTTATCGAAGACGGTATAGACACGATTTTTTATCCGTGCATGTCATATAATCTTGACGACGGCTTGGGAGTAAATCACTATAACTGTCCTGTCGTAGCATACTATCCCGAGGTTATCGGAGCAAATATGCCGTCTGTTAAGAAAATAAGATACATATACGACTATGTCGGGATAGATATGCCGAAATTTTTCCCTGAGAAAATGACTAAAATCCTTGAGAAATATTTTGACGGCATATCGCTTTCGGAGGTTAAAACCGCCGCAGACAAGGCGTATAAGGCGTACCACGAGCATATTGAGAAAATCCGTGCCGAGGGACTGAGACTTATGATGCTGGCGGAAGAAAAAAATCTTCCGGTTATAGTTCTCTGCGGAAGACCGTATCACCTTGATCCTGAGGTAAATCACGGAATCGACGGACTTGTTGCCGGATTCGGGGCTGTTGTATTGTCCGAGGAGTCGGTTTCATATCTGACATCTCCGCCTGAGGTTCATGTTCTTAATCAGTGGACTTATCACTCAAGGCTGTATAATGCGGCTGAGTTTGTAGCCGAAAGAAAAAATTATAACCTTGTACAGCTTGTGTCGTTCGGATGCGGAGTTGACGCGATTACAACCGATGAGGTAAGAAGAATACTCGAAAGCAAT
The DNA here is from genome assembly GCA_944385905.1 of uncultured Clostridia bacterium. Classification (GTDB taxonomy): domain Bacteria; phylum Bacillota; class Clostridia; order Oscillospirales; family Ruminococcaceae; genus CALWZA01. Next base: position 12,400 of record CALWZA010000017.1, on the reverse strand, counting down.
GGTAAAATATATACACAGCTGAAAATAGATGAAATAAATAATTTGGGAGCTGTAAAAATAAGAATGAGAAGTCTTTTTGCGGTTTTGGATGAAGAAAAGGGTGATAAATAATGGCGAAAAAACAAACTGACCCCTTTGTGTTTACAAAAGAAATGAAAAAGGATTATAAACTCCTTATACCTAATATGGCGACAGTGCAGTTTAAGCTTCTTACAACCGTTTTGAACAAAGCCGGGTTTAACGTCGAGGTGCTTCACAACGGAGGAAAGCAGGTTGCGGATACCGGACTTAAATATGTCCATAACGATACCTGTTATCCGGCTTTGCTGGTTATCGGTCAGATGATAGACGCGCTTAACAGCGGCAAGTATGATCTCAAAAAAACCGCTCTTATGATATCTCAGACTGGCGGAGGATGCAGAGCCTCAAACTATTTGTATCTGCTTAAGAAAGCCCTTGTAAAAGCGGGATATCCAAATATCCCGGTGATGCCTCTGAATTTTGCCGATATTCTGGGCGGAGAAGGAGCAAAGGTTTCTCTTTTTGAATACAGAAAAGGACTTATAGCTACATGTTACGGCGATTTGCTTGTTCTTTTGAGAAATCAAATACGTCCCTATGAAATTCAAAAAGGAGAGAGCGATAAGCTTTTGGATTCATGGGTTAAGCGTCTTCAGAAAATGTTTTACGCCGATAAGGGATACTCAATGAAAGAAATCCGCTCAAACTTTAAAATCATTGCTGACGAATTTGCGAAAATCAAGGTAAATCGTGTTCCTAAGGTAAAGGTGGGAATAGTCGGCGAAATATATGTAAAATTCTGTCCTCTCGGGAACAACAATCTTGAAGACTTTCTCGCCACTCAGGACTGCGAAGTCATGATGCCGGGTCTTCTGGGATTTATGATGTACTGTGTGGAAAACTCGATAATTACATATGAATTATACGGGGGAAGCAAACTTACTTATCAAATTTATAAAATAGTCGATAAGTACCTTGCCAAAATTGACATGGCTATGATAGACGCGGTTTCGGCTCACCCTGAGTTTACAGCGCCGTCGCCGTTCCATGAAATGAAAGATATGTCAAACGGCATAATCGGACACGGCTGCAAAATGGGAGAGGGCTGGCTTTTGACAAGCGAAATGGTTGAGCTTTGTGAAAAAGGCTACAACAATATAATCTGCGCCCAGCCGTTCGGATGTCTTCCTAACCATGTTTGCGGAAAGGGAATGATAAGAAAAATATCTGAAACTCATCCAAACGCTAATATTGTTCCGATAGACTACGATCCCGGAGCTTCAAGAGTCAATCAGGAAAACCGCATAAAGCTCATGCTTTCAATCGCAAAGGAACAGCTTGACAAGCAAAACACGGAAATCTCAGCCGAAAAGGAACTTCAGACAGTATAAATAAAGCAGTCTCAACTTTTTATTGTTGAGACTGTTTTTGTATATCTTCAATTAAAATACTGAGCGTGCCAGACGAGAAACGAATAGACTGTCCAGATTTTGCGTGAATAGTCGTATTTGCCTTCTCTGTGATCGTCAAGCAATGAAACAAGCTTGTCGGTGTTAAAATATTTTTGTGCTGTCTGAGATGTAAAAGCGGCTTTGACAATCGAATAGTATTTTTCTTCTCTGAGCCAAACCCGTATAGGAACAGGGAAACCGAGCTTTTTCTTGTTTGCGGTCTGAGGAGGGCAGGCTTTTAAAGCTGCGATTCTCATTGCGTATTTCGTGTTTTCTTTGGTAACTCGGTATTTTGTGGGAATCCTCTCCGCAAGCTTCATAACCTCTTTGTCAAGGAAAGGCACTCTCAGCTCAAGTGAGTTCGCCATGCTCATTTTGTCAGCCTTCAGCAGGATATCGCCGGTCATCCAAAGATGAAGGTCAAGATACTGCATTTTTGTAACCGAATCCTTGTCTTTAACTTTTTCATAAAAAGGCTTTGTAATTTCAGCGGCGTCGGGAGCGGATGTGTGAATTTTCAAAAGCTCTTTGCGCTCTTTTTCGGAAAAAATGTAAGCGTTTCCGATAAACCGTTCCTCAAGGTCTTTGCTGCGGCGAATTAGGAAATTGAGTCCACGCTTAGCGGGAAACTGCTGCGCGAAATGACCTATAGCCTTTCTTATAGGCTTTGGAATCCTGTTGTAAAAGGCCATGTCGTCGGGCTCTTTGTAAATATTGTAGCCTCCGAAAATCTCGTCTGCACCCTCTCCGCTTAAAACTACTTTGACTTTTTCCGAGGCAAGCCTGCAAACGAAATAAAGAGCGACAGCGGCAGGGTCGGCAAGCGGCTCGTCCATGTGATACTGGATTTTCGGGAAGCAGGACCAGTACTCGTCGGGAGTAATAATCTTTGAAATGTTTTCTTTTCCGATGTATTTAGAAAATTCCTTTGCATAGCCTATTTCATTGTATCTCTCGTCCTCGCCGAATCCGACCGTAAAGGTTTTGTCAACATTGGCGACGGCGGCGACGAAGCTTGAGTCAACTCCGCTTGAAAGGAAACTTCCGACCTCAACGTCGGCTATCTTGTGCGCCGAAACGGAGTCGTTAAAGGTCTGTGTAATCTTGTTTACCCAATCGTCAAGTCCCGGAGTGTTATCAGCGTCAAATTTTATTTCCCAGTAGCGCTTGACTGTCATTTTGCCGTTTTTGTATCTGAAGCAGTGAGCGGCGGGAAGCTTGTAAACGTTTTTGAAAAAAGTCTCGTTTGTGGGCGAGTATTGAAAGGTAAGATAGTTTTCAAGAGCGGTTTCGTTAAGCTCCATGACAAAAGCGGGGTGGGGAATAAAGCTTTTGATTTCAGAGCCGAACATGAAAGTATCGCCCATTTTTGCGTAGTAAAGCGGTTTAATGCCGAAAAAATCTCTCGCTCCGAACAACTCCTTGGTTTTGGTGTTCCAAATAACGAAAGAAAACATTCCTCTCAGCCGGTCGAGCATTTTTTCCGACCATTCCTCAAAACCGTGCAAAAGAACCTCGGAGTCTGTCTCTGTGCGAAAAGAGTGACCGTGTGCAATCAGCTCTTGCCTGAGCTCCCGATAGTTGTAGATTTCGCCGTTAAAAACAAGTACAAGCGTGCTGTCCTCATTATAGAGCGGCTGACTGCCCTGAGCCAAATCGATAATAGAAAGTCTCCTGAATCCGAGAGCGATATCATCGTCAACATATTTTCCGGAAGAGTCCGGCCCCCTGTGTTTGATTGTATCCATCATATTCTCAATAACGGAGGAAGCGTCGTTCGTCCGGTTTGAAGTTTTTAAGCTTGTAAATCCGACATAACCGCACATTGTTAATAACCATCCTTTCAGTTTTTTGCTGTTAGCTGATTTTATTATATGTAAATTAACAAAAAAATGATAATTTGCCCGATAAATGAGGGGATAAGCATACTTTTCGCTCAGTTAAAGCTTGTCCGCTAATTTAAATATTATATCATTTTTATACAGATAACGCAACAATAAAGTGTAAACATATAGAAAAACAAGTTAAAGCCTTAAAATCAGTACATAAAAATCGCTTTAAAACCTTATAAGACTGTCCATTTCGCCAAAGTTGGTTTAATTCTATTTACTTCAGCATGATAGTGTGATAGAATATTACAGTAATATTTACATACGGTTAAAACCGTGAGACTGAAAGGAAGTTAATTATGGCATTGAAAAAAATTCTTGCAGTAATGGCAGCGGCAGTGATGTCCTTCGGAATGTTCACAGCATGCGGTTCCGAGCAGGGAGAAAATGACTCTGATACAACTACAACAACATCTACAACAACTAAGGCTGCTGATTCAACAGCTGAGCCTACAATCGCATCAGACCTCGGAAGCGCTGAGGACACTCCCGATACAACTAACGGAATGACATTTGTTCTCGGATTTGACGCTTCATTCCCTCCGTACGGATATATGGACGAGAACGGTGAGTATACAGGATTCGACATTGACCTCGCAAAGGAAGTATGCGCAAGAAGAGGATGGACTCTTGAGCTTCGTCCGATTGACTGGGACGCTAAGGATTTTGAGCTTTCATCAGGTTCAATCGACTGTATATGGAATGGATTTACCATTAACGGACGCGAGGAGGATTACCTCTGGAGCGACCCGTATGTAGATAACAGCCAGGTAATCGTTGTTGCGAAAGACAGCGGAATCGAAACACTTGCAGACCTTGAGGGCAAGCTTGTGGAGGTTCAGGCTGATTCATCGGCACTTGCTGTTTTGACATCAGAAGAAGACAATGAGGAAATGCTTGCCCTTGCCGCAACATTCAAAGAGCTTAAGACAGTCCCAGAATACAATACCGCTTTTATTGACCTTGAGTCCGGTGCTGCAGACGCAATCGCAATGGATATCGGAGTAGCTAAGTATCAGATTGAAAGCCGCGGAGGCGACGCGTTTGTAATTTTGGAAGAACAGCTCGCGGCGGAGCAGTACGGTATAGGATTCGCACTTGAAAACACTGAGCTTCGCGACCTTGTTCAGGAAACTCTTGATGAAATGATGGCAGACGGAAAGTTCATGGAAATCGCAACTGCCTGGGGGCTTCAGGACAGCGTAATAGTCAAGTAAGCTTAAGCAAAAAGCGAGAAAAATCGGGCGGGTAAGCGAATTATCCGCCCTTAATTTTTAAAACGGAGGCCGGCTATGGATATATTCATTGAGCTTGCGAAAAAAATGTCTATGACAACAATGCTTGAACAGCTTGGGGAGGGAATGATAAAATCGCTTTCCATTTTCGGGATAACGCTTGTATTGTCATTGCCGCTGGGTCTGCTCGTATCGTTTGGAAGAATGTCAAAAAACCCGGTGATACGATGGATAGCAAAGATATACATATCGGTAATGCGCGGAACACCGCTGATGCTTCAGCTTTTGGTAGTAAGATACGGTCCGTGGTTTCTTTTCGGTATCCGGCTGACATCAGATTATAATTTTCCCGCTGTCATCATAGCTTTTACAATAAATTACGCGGCGTACTTTGCCGAGATATACCGAAGCGGAATCGAATCTATGCCGATAGGGCAGTATGAAGCCGCTAAGGTTTTGGGCTTTAACAGGTTTGACACGTTTACGCGTATCATTTTCCCGCAGGTTGTAAAAAGAATCCTTCCGTCGGTAACAAATGAAATTATAACGCTTGTAAAAGACACGTCGCTTGCTTATGTTCTTTCCGAGCTTGAAATGTTTTCTCTTGCAAAGCAGATTGCTTCATCGCAGACTTCATTTATGCCGTATCTGTTTGCCGGCTTGTTCTATTATGTTTTCAACTATATCATTGCGTTTGTTATGGAAAGAGTCGAGAAAAGCCTGTCATATTACGAGATAAAGTAGGAAGGAGGAGCAGCTTTGAAACTGCTTGAAATAAAAAATCTCAGCAAAAGCTACGGAGAGCTTCAAGTCTTAAAAGACATAACGTTTGACGTCAGCGAGGGAGAGGTAGTAGCTATTATCGGACCGTCGGGAAGCGGCAAATCAACCCTTTTAAGATGCGCTACAATGCTTGAAAAAATATCCGGAGGGGAAATTTACTGCAAAGGCGAAAAAATGGCGGAAACCGTCGGCGGAGCTGTACGGTACGCAAATAAAGCCTCTTTGAAAAAAATCCGCTCATATTTCGGACTTGTATTTCAGAATTTTAACCTGTTTCCCCATATGTCTGTTCAGAGAAATGTTACCGAGGCATTGACAGTAAATAAAAAAGTTCCGAAAGCCGAGGCTGTAAAAACAGCTCAGAAGCTTCTAATAAAAATGGGGCTCGGAGATAAAGCGGAAAGTTATCCCTGCCAGCTTTCCGGAGGACAGCAGCAGAGAGTATCTATAGCCCGCGCGCTTGCTTTAAATCCGGATATCTTGTATTTTGACGAGCCTACTTCAGCGCTTGACCCTGAAATTACCGGGGAGATACTGAAAGTAATCAAAGAGCTTGCGGCTGAAAAAATGACAATGGTGATAGTAACTCATGAGATCAGCTTTGCGAGAAACGTTGCCGACAGAGTTGTATTTATGGACGGCGGGGTAATTGTAGAGCAGGGACGTCCCGAAGAAGTTATTGATAACCCCTCAAGCCCGCGAACAAAAGCGTTTTTGTCGCATTTTTCAAATTAAAAAGAAACGCCGCTTCCTTTTTGGAAGCGGCGTTTTGACTACATAAGTTGCTGACCGTTCATGACCAGCTTAAACTTCAAGCCAAGCTTTTCGGCGGCTTTTCTGCACATTATCATGCGGTTTAAGAAAATTTCAAAATAATCCATAACTGAGCTGTAATCGGTATCAACCGCCAAAGAAAGCTTTATAAACTTCTTGTCTTCGCTGATGGTCAGCTCTGAGCCTTGAACTGAGTAATTTACCCTGTCGTGAATGTCAAAAGTAGCCGGGTCTGAATTTCTCACCCTGCTTTTGCGGACATCTGATTTATCGGCAAGAATCAAAGCGGCAGCAACCGGATTAACCGCAATTCCTGTACCCTCGTCATGGTTTCCGATAGCGGTGACTATGGTGGCGATGTCCGAAGCGTCCATGTTCAGATTATCAAGTATACGAAACGCCATTACAGCGCCGCTCTGAGAATGGTCGACACGGTTTACGAGATTGCCGATGTCGTGAAGATATCCGGCAATTTGAGCAAGCTCGCAGTCGTGATGGGAGTAGCCGAGAGTTTTTAAAATATAGTTGGCTTTTGCGGCAACGCTGGTGACATGAGCAAAGCTGTGTTCGGTATATCCCAGAGCGGAAAGAGATTCGTCAGCCCTTTTGATGTATGTGTTTATTACTTCGTTTTTTTTAATTTCATGAAATGTCAGCATTTTACGGCTCCTTGACTGTTTTTGTTATTATGCCCGTATTGTGCGTTTTAAAATTGACACCTAAAGAAAATGCTTGAGCTAAAATTTATCAGCTTTTTTCGTCTGCAAAAACTGCATTCCTATAATAACAGCGCCGCCGATTAAAAACCATAGGATACTGAAAGTATCCAAAGTCATCGGAGCCTGAGGAATATCAAGAGAAGCCGGACCGTATATGATAGCGTAAATCGAACCTAACATCAGACCGACAACAAGATTTAAGGTCTGGCTTCGATAGTTTTGAAGCGAGCGTTTGACAAGCTTGATAGTACAAAGTATACCGGCAACGATTCCCAGACCAAATATTATTATAATCGGAAGACCTGAAAAATCGAGGGTTAGCAAGCCTTTGATTCTGCTCATGATAGGCATATAAAGCCCGAAAATAAGCAAAAGCGAGGAGCCTGAGATTCCGGGAAGAACCATAGCGCATATAGCTATCATGCCGGCAACAAATACATAAATAGCTATAGGAAGGCTCAGCTTGTCAATATTGACCCCGGCATTGCCGAAAGAGTTGCTGAAATATGTGATACCGACGACAACGACAATGCCGATTATCAGGGAGATTATGTTTGATGCGGAAAGCTTAAAGCACTGCTTTTCTGCAAAAATAACAATAGGTATAGCGAATATGATAAACCCGATAAAAACCGAGCTTATGTCATAAATATGTGTGGTAAAAATACTTGCCAAAGCGATTGCGGCGATAGCGAAGCCTACAACCCAGCCGATACCGATTTTTAAAAGGAAAATAACTGCTTTCTTTTTATCTTCCTTTTTTCCTGTGAAAAGAGCGTCAAGCGAACCGATAAAATCATCGTAAAATCCCATTAAAAACGCGACCGTTCCGCCTGAAACACCTGGAACGCTGTCGGCGAGAGCCATGCAAAATCCCTGAATAAACCTCATAATCATAGTATTTTTTTCACAACCTCATATATCTTGTCAGAAAGTTCGGAAACCGGAGTGTCGGCGTTGAGAACAGCAATATTTTCGCTTTTATCAAGAAGACTGAAAACCTCGAAAAACTTGCTGCGCACAGCCTTAAGAGTGTCAATGCTTTTTTCGAATATCTCTTTGCTTGATCTGTTGTTAGATATCCTGTCGCTGCATTCATTCGGTGGCACGTCGAGAAAAATACATAAATCAGGCTTAATTATATCCGGGCAGTTTAAGTTTGCCGCCATAAGCCACTCAAGGTCGCATTCAGTTCCCTGATAGGCGAAGGATGAGTAGTAATATCTGTCGCAGATAACGGTTATTCCGTTTTCAAGACACATTTTAATTCCGTTTGAGCTGTTAATGTTGTGATGAATTCTGTCGGTAAGAAAAAGTGCGCCTAGCTCTGCCGGCGAGCGCTTTATATCGCCCGCAAGAACATCTCTTATCAGTCCTCCGGTAGATGACTGAGTGGGTTCTGCCGAGCATGAAACTTTAATGTTTTCTTGCCTGAGCCTTGAAGCGAGCAATTGAATCTGAGTGCCTTTGCCTGAGCCGTCAAGTCCCTCAAAGACTATAAAAGCTCCTTTTTTTAAAGGCTGCTCATTAAAAGGGAAAGTCAAAAATTTCAGTCCTTTCGTCAAGATAGTCAAAAAACAAGCATGCTGGTTAAATATTAAAAGTACTGAAATAGTATATCACAAAATCAAGCTTCAAGTCAAGAAACGGTCTGCCTGGTTTAATTAAGATTCGGTTAATATAAATATATAAACTATTATTTAGATTAAAAAATATTATTGACAAAGGTTGGTTTGAACGGCTATACTAATGGTATTATATTAATATTTGAACTTCAAAAAAAAGGAATGAGCGGAGGTTGGGATATGGCAATAAAAACTTTATTTAACAGAGGATGGCAGTTTCAACTTACTGATATTGATTCAGATTCAAAAGCCCTTCAAAGCGATAAATGGCAAAACGTAGATTTGCCGCACGACTGGCTTATATACGATTCACATAACCTTTATCGCACGTCAAAGGGCTGGTATTCAAAGGATTTTTCAGTAAAAAAAGCAGGAGGAATGAGATATTCAGTTCGATTTGACGGAGTTTACATGGACTGCACTGTATTTGTAAACGGTGAAACGGCAGGCGAATGGAAATACGGCTATTCGACATTTGAGTTTGACATTACCGATTTTCTGAAAGACGGCGAAAACAATATAACCGTCAGCGTGGCTCACAGATCTCCCAACACAAGATGGTATTCGGGAGCGGGAATATACAGAAACGTGTGGTTTAAGGAATATCCTCAAAACCATATAGTTTCGGACGGAGTGTATTTCCACGCTGAAAAAAAGCGCGGAAACTGGATTGCTGATATTGAAACCGAAGTCGTTACCGATAAACCGATACTTGTCAGAAACACGATTTTAGACTCAAACGGAACAGAAATCGGAAAGGGACAGTATACCGCTGAGCCTTTAACCGGATTTGCGAGAGTGGGAATTGCCATAACCGACCCGAGGCTTTGGGATATTGATAACCCGTATACATACACGCTTGTTACTGAACTTATTGACGTTGACGGCGAAAATGTAATTGATTTCGAGAGCTGTAAAGTTGGGTTCAGAGAAATTGAGTTTGACCCAAATGAGGGATTTTTAATAAACGGCAGGCATTTAAAGCTCAACGGAGCTTGTATGCATCACGACCTCGGCGCTTTGGGCTCGGCAGTTAATGAAGCGGCGCTGAGAAGACAGTTTACAAAGCTCAAGGAGATGGGAGTAAACGCAATAAGAACGTCTCATAATATGCCTTCCGAGGAATTCATGGCTCTTGCTGATGAGATGGGATTTATTGTTGACAGCGAAGCTTTCGATATGTGGGAAATGCCGAAAACCTCATGCGACTATTCGAGATTTTTCAAAGAGTGGCATGAAAAAGATGTTGCGTCATGGATAAGAAGAGACAGAAACCACCCTTCTGTGGCAATGTGGAGTATTGGAAATGAAATACTTGACCAGCATGCAGGACCCAGAGGAGCTGAGCTTGCGGGCGAGCTTGCGATGCTTGCGAGAAAGCATGATCCGAAGAAAAACGGATATGTAACGCAGGGCTCAAATTTTATGCCTTGGGAGGGAGCGCAGAGAGCGTCGCAGTATCTTGACATTGTAGGATACAACTATGCGGAAAGAGTTTATGACGAGCACCATAAAAAATATCCTCACTGGTGTATATACGGCAGTGAGACCTCTTCAACGATTCAGTCAAGAGGAATATACCATTTCCCTGAAAGCGTAAATTCAACAATATATGACGACCTTCAGTGTTCGTCTATGGGTAACTGCTCTACAGGATGGGGAGCTGACATCACAGAGTATGTCATATATATGGACAGGGATAAGAAGTTTTCTGCCGGAACATTTATATGGACAGGCTGGGATTATATCGGAGAGCCTACTCCGTACAGCACAAAGAACTCCTATTTCGGACAAATAGACACGGCGGGATTTGAAAAGGATTCATTTTATATTTATCAGGCAGAGTGGACGACTCCCGAAAAGAAACCAATGATTCACCTTGTGCCGTCTTATTGGGATTTCAACGAGGGTCAGCTTATTGACATCAAGGCGTATACAAACTGCGCTAAGTCAGAGGTGTATTTAAACGGAAAACTGATAGGCTCATTTGAGCATAATCATGTAAACGGACATGAGCTGACGGGAAAATGGCGTGTTCCGTATGAAAAGGGAGAGCTGCTTGCGGTCGGATATGACGAAAGCGGCAGGATCCTTTGCGAGGACAGACTTCATTCGTTTACCGACCCTGTTAAACTGACAGTTGAAGCCGATAAAACGCTTATGAAAGCAGACGGCAAGGATATGATTTTCCTGACAATAGGGTGTGTTGACGAAAACGGAAATCCTGTATCAAACGCTAGAAACAGAGTAAAGGTTTCGGTTTCGGGAGCGGCCCGTCTTATGGGAATGGATAACGGTGATTCCACAGATTATGAACAGTATAAAACCGATAACAGAAAAATGTTCTCAGGAAAAGTTTTAGCAATGCTTGCTTCGGATAAAACAGCCGGCGAAATAAAAGTAACCGTAAGCTCTGTCTCAATGCCTGATGAAACAATTGTGCTGAGAGCAATTGAGTGCGAGGCAGATGATGAAATCTGCTGTGCATACAAAGTTCCCGTAAGCAATGATATGGCGGATGATGTTCCGGTAAGACGAATTGATATTTCGGTAAGTTCAAAAATACTGACGAAGGAAGCTCCTGAAATTAAAGCAAAGGCAAGGATTTATCCCGAAAACGCAACATATTCCGATATTGAGTGGATGATAGTAAATGATTCGGGAGTTGTGTCACACCTTGCGGAAGTTGAAAGCGACGGACTTGAGGCAACAATCAAAGCTGCCGGAGACGGTGAGGTCAGGCTGAGGACACAGTGCAGAAACGGAAAGAACAATGTTGAGATTATTTCTGAGCTTGAGCTTGAAATAAAGGGCGTGGGAAGAGCATCTGTAAATCCTTACGATTATGTTTACGCAACCTATACTTCTTCTGAAAATGTAAAGTTTTTCGGAAAGCTTGGAATAGATACAGGCTACAGCCCGAGAACCCCATTTGGATTTGATAGGGTTGATTTCGGAAAAATAGGCTCGGATAGCTTTGAGATTGAGATTTCGGATTTCAGCGAGGGTCAGAATTTTGAACTCTGGGACGGTAATCCGAATGAAAGCGGTTCAGTAAAGCTCGGCGAGTGGAAAATAAATGCCAAGGCAAACTGGGGACAGTTTATAAAAACGTCGTTTGAGTTAAGCGAAAAGATAAAAGGAGTACACAGTATTTATTTTGTAACAGCCGGTCATATGAGATTCATGGGCTTTCAGTTTAAAAAGGCTGTAAGACTAGGAGCGACGGTTTATGCGTCTGAGTGTGCCGAGATTTACGGAGACAGCTATAAAGTTGAAGGCAGCAGAGTAATAGGTATCGGTAATAACGTAATCATCGACTTTGGCGATGTTGATTTCGGCGCGGATGGTGCGAGTAAAATAACAATTTGCGGAAAAACTCCAAATGATATAAATACAGTAAATATAAGACTTGAAGGTCAGGGAACCGAGGTCAGGGCGGTTGAGTTTGAAAAGAGCGCTGATTATGTTGAAAAAACCTTTGACATTGAGCGAATAACAGGAGAAAAGCATTTGGCGTTCATATTCCTGCCCGGAAGCAACTTTGATTTTGAGTCGTTCAGGTTTGAATAACCGCTGCTGAGAACAAAATATATCAGCATAATAAAAAGCGTCTGCAACACAGGCGCTTTTTAAATATTTGATAACAATCAATTAATTTGTTGTTATGACCAAAACAGACAGAATAGTTTGTTAGAATATGTGAAATATAAAATTTGTTTACATATAGAAACTATGGAGATATAATAAATATATAAAAAGTATTTGCTTGATAATGCCGTCAGCTGACGGCATTTTTGTTTGGAGGAATAGAAATGAAAAAAATGTATCTGCATTGCTGACAATGATAATGATGGCTTCAGTCGGATGAGGAAACGGGAGCTGCAAGATTAATTGTTTTGC
>CALWZA010000016.1 GCA_944385905.1 uncultured Clostridia bacterium | reverse complement strand
TTATTATGGAATGCGTAAGGCATTTGACGATGCTTTTAATCAATATGCCAGACGCAGCAAGCTATCTTATGCGTCAAACAAAGATGAACTTATCAAACCGATTTTAGAGTGTATTTTTAATTATTTGGATTCAAATGATAAATGCTTTAATCAATGTTTTTCTGATTGCATACAAAAATCTATGCAGATAATGAATAATCAAAGATTTGGATTGGCTCAAAAATTTGTTAATATGTCATTGAAATATATGATGTGTTTCTCGGATAGCAAAGAAATCTCGAACAAATTCAAAGATTGTCATTTGCCTTTAGATAAATATACAATAAAATGGGTAAGAAGTTTCAGAAATAAAGAAATCAATAAAAAACTTGATACAATCAAAAATGCTTGGGCGAACATTGACGAAGATTTGTATAATACAATTCAAAATTTTGCTACTTAAGCGGTACAAGTATTTATCTGCTGTTGCGCTGATGATGTCAATTTTAATTGTATAATAATCTGTAAATCACAAAAAGCTCTCATGCAAAATCTGCACGAGAGCTTTTTGTGTTCGCGTCGTTAAATTAAAGAACCTTTGAAGGTGTTGTATAGCGGATTCTGAACTGCGGAGGATTTTTAAGCTCGGTATAGTAGTTTATATTCCAGTCGTCAGAGCCGTTTTCGGGGTTCTCACCGTCTGCCGGAGTAGCGAAAAACTTTACGTTTAACGTTGTTTTGTCTGCAATCGGATTGTTAAAGAAAGCTGACATAAGGTCAATTGTCTTTGTTGTGGGAGCCTTGTAGAACCAGCGTCCGTTGATTTCAATCATCAGACCGATTTCCTCGTCGACAGTAACCTCGCAGAATTCGGGAGAGTGTTCAAAAGTAACGGGAACAGTAATTCCGTCGGCGTCTTCAGAGCCGCCCCAGCGCATTTTGACAGGGAAGCTGACTTCCTCCGAGCCGGAGGTTATCTCGGGCATAAAATAAGGGTCGAAAAGAACTTCCTTGTAGTCGTTCATTATGGGCTGTTCAATTCCGACGGCGGGATTGTTCGGGTCTTCAATTTCCAGACCGAGTCTTCCTCTGTCTCTAAACTGATACATGGAAATTCCTTTGAACCAGTCAGCTTTGTTATCACGGAACTTAAAGGCAAATCTCTTGATTGATTCACCCTGGGAAAGGGGACCGGTAACATCTCCGTCGGTGTTGAACTCGGCGGTTGTTATGGGCTTCGCTGTTCCGGTAATTTCGGAAAGCTTCTTTGCGGTGCGCTCAAACTTGTTATAGTATGCGTCAACGGCTCCGTGGCTGAACGAGGTTCCGCCCTCTTCGCACACGTCAAACGGCCAGCCGTAGTGCAGAGCGAGATAGCAGTCAGCCGACCAGATGTCAGCCGCCTTGTACGCCTCCAAAAACTCTGCCTGACGGTCGATCTCATCAGAGCCGTCGTCTTTTATGAAGCCGGCGCAGAATATAGTCTTAACGTTAGGAGCCTCTTCCTTTATTATGTTGTTGAAGCGGACAAAGAATTTTCCTACTTCTTCATAAGAAAAACGTCTGTTATGAGTAAACCAGCTGCCGTTGCATTCGTGGTTAATTCTGATTCTCATGCGTCCGAACGTTCTGAACTGACGAGCAATTTCACGCAGATATTCGTCGGAAAGAGAGCAGTCGATTGTGAGAGTGAGCAAAACGTCCTGTCCGTGTCTGCGGATGTCTCTCATCTGCTCAAAGGGCTGTCCGTCAGCGCCGTAAGGAAAGTAATCGTCATAAGGGTAATCCCACTGAAAACTGACTTCCATGTTCTTGCAGGCAACGCTTATTCTTGCGGGCCATTCCTTGTCGTTAGGATAGAGCGTGTACATGATATTGACGCATCTGTGAGGTCTTCCGAGCTTGTGAAGTATGTAGTCCTGGTTTACATATTCGGCGCGTTCGCTTCCGTCGCCAAGGTCGAGAGCGCATTTGGCGGGGCCGATATGAGCTGAGTAGAATTTGTTGTCCATAGTGTTTCCTCCGATAAATTTCATATTTTAAACGTACTTTAAGCTTATAACTGCATTATAACAGAAACCTTAAAACAAATCAATCCCAAAGGGAAAAAATATACTGCGAAAATGTGCAAAAACGGTTTTAAAAAAAAAGAGTAGACAAGCATGAAATATTGTTGTATAATACATTAGTATGATTACTTTCTTTTAGGAGGATTTTTATGTCTGTTTCATCAAATATAAAGAAAATTGTCGCAGGCGCTGCGTCAGCGGCGGTGGTGCTGTCAATGACGGCGTGTGCCGACACTACCTGGTCGTATAAGGTCGGCGAAGAGGTAATTCCGGCCGGCGTTTATATCTATTATCAGACAGAAGGATATGCACAGGCGTTTTCAGAACTGGTTCAGCAGGATTATACGATTTACTATACCGATGACAGTATACTTGATATGGAAATGCCGGACGGGACAAAGGTTTCCGATTATATAAACGATTACGCAGTTAAAAGCACAAAGCAGTACTACGCGATTGAGAAGATGTTTGACGAGCTCGGTCTTGAAATTACCGAGGAAGAGAACAGAAACGTCTTAAACACTGTAAATGACGCCATGAATCAGAATCAGGATGGCTATAATAATCTCGGAATAGCGTCAAGCTCGCTTAAAGCGGTTCAGCTGAACGCAATCAAAGAAGATAAAATTTTTGAAAAGTATTATGAGGTCGGAGGACTTTCCGGAGTTTCCGAGGATGATATTAAAAATTACTTTAATACAGAGTATGCGAGAGCTAAGATTATAAGCTTCTCACTTGTTGACAGCGAAGGGAACGCGCTTGACGACGACGCAAAGGCCGAAATGCTTGAGGTCGCGAACGGATATCTTGAGCGCGCGAAAAACGGAGAGGACTTTGACGCTTTGATTGAAGAATACGAGGCGTCTCTTGAAGCTGAAGATGGTGCTGAGGAGACTGATGATTCGTCCTCTTCCGGCACTGAGGAAAACACCGAAGATACTGAAAATACAGAAAATACCGACGGCGAACAGGCTGAGGATTCAAGCGAGGAAACAGCGGACAACACAGAAAGCACCGAAGGCGCTGAAAACACGGAAGATACTGAGGACACAGAAAATACGGAAAACACAGAGGATACTGACGGCGCTGAAACCGATGAGGAGACAGACGAAGAGGAAGACCCTTATAAGAATGAGAATTTGTATAAGGCAGACGGCGAATATCCTTCAACCAAGTTTATCGATTATCTTTTCAACACCGCAAAGGAAAACGAGCCGACTCTTCTTCAGGATGACAATTATTACTACCTTGTTTTAAGACTTCCCACACTTGAGAGAACCGATATATACGACACCTACCGTTCGTCTCTTCTTTATGAGCTTAAGGGTGACGAATTCGACTCTCTGCTTGAGGAATGGACAGCTGAATACACATTTACTGAAAACACAAAGGGAATAAAGAAGTTCAAGCTCGAAAAACTTGAGGAACAGTGATTTGTAAAAACAGCTCCGATGGAAAACCGTCGGAGCTGTTTGCGCGATAAATTGATTGACGTAATTGCTAAAATATAGTATACTAAAGCCGAATAGATACTATTGAGATTACCGAAAGGACTGTTTTCATATGTCAGCCATTATTTCCGCTTCAATTTTGAGTGCGGATTTTACAAAGCTCGGAGAAGAAATCAAGCGCATAATCGCCGCCGGGAGCGACTGGATTCATTTCGATGTTATGGACGGTAGTTTTGTCGACAATATCAGCTACGGAAGTCCTGTGCTTAAATCTGTAAAAAATTGCACCGGCGCTCCGTTTGACGTTCACCTCATGGTCGTCAATCCCGAAAAGCATATCGAGACATTTGCAAAGGCGGGGGCTGATAACATTACGTTTCATCTTGAGGCAGCCGATAACCCGGCGGAGCTGATAGATAAGATTCATGCTCTGGGAGTTTCGGCAGGGGTGTCGGTTAAGCCGAAAACCCCGGTTGAAAAAGTTTTTGAGCTGTGCCCGAAAGCTGATATGATACTTGTAATGACTGTCGAGCCGGGATACGGCGGGCAGGGATTTATCAGCGAAACGCTTGAAAAAATATCCGCTCTCAGACGTTTTTGCGATGAAAACGGATATGATATTCATATTGAGGTTGACGGAGGAATAGACGCAAACACCGCGAAGCTTGTGAAAAACGCCGGGGCCGATGTTTTAGTATCCGGCTCATATCTTTTCAAAGCTGAAAATGCCGAAGAAGCCGTGGAAAGCTTAAAGTTCTGAAAGAGTTTTAACCGCATTTCCCGTGATAAGCGGACGCATTCTCTCCATTGCTTTTACACACTCTGTTTCATCAGTATAGACAGAGTCAAAAAATTCCGGGAGCATATATAAAAAACTCTCTGGAATGTTCTGAACACACAGTATCAGGCAATATCGGTCGGGAGGCTCGAAAAGCAGGTCTGACAATATGTCTGTGCAATTTGCGGATTTGAGCAGTGACTTTGCGGCGTTGCCTAAAGATGTAAAATCTTTTGTTGAGCACAATATCCGGTGTTTTTCCTTTAAAGGTGCCGATTTTTTGCCGCAAATTGCCGAAATATATAAAATACAGCTTCCGTCGCAGACGTCGAAGGCTTCTATATAAAGTTTTCTGCATGAAAAATCAATTCCCTCCCTTATTTTCACCGCTGTGAGAATATCGGAAATAACTTTGCCGGCATTTTCGTCGTCTTGGTCGAGCTTGTCGGCAGAAGTGCCAAAATCCATGAGATCCTCAGGTGAAAGCATAACTTTTATTACGTTTGTATTAATTATTTCTATTTTCATAAATCAAGCTCCCGAAAGGAATGTATAATTATTAAAAAGCAAACTAAAGCGCTGAGTCCAAACTCCGTAATGCTCAGCATCTTTATATGTCTGTGCGCTCTGACTTTTATGGCGTATTTTTATTACGGAACACGAGCGCTGTATATAGTGCTTATATCTCTTTTTGTGGGGATACTTAGCGATATTGCGCTGACAGCTGCCTGTAAAAGAAAATACGATTTCAAAGATTTGTCTGTTCCTGTAAGCGCTCTGACTTTGGCTCTTATGATGCCGGCTTCGGTCAGATATTCGGTTGTTGCCGCTGCGAGCTTTTTCATGGTTATCGTAGGCAAACATGCCTTTGGTTCCAATAAAAATCTTATATTTAATCCTGCCGCTGTGTCTTTTGGATTTTTCGCGATTTGTTTCGGCGAAGAGATGCGGCTGTTTCCGATCCCTTCATTTTTCGGTAAGCTGCCGGTGTCATCTGTTATAACCGACGGCCTTACAAATTCCTTTACATATCTTGTTGACAGCTCAACTGAGCCCGCGGTGTCGGATATAGACCTGCTTTTGGGACGGTTTGCGGGTCCGATGGGAACTACTCACCTTATAGTAATCGCAGTTTGCGCGGTTTCGCTTTTAAGCCTGAGAGCGGTTTCTCCGATTGTGTTTTTTTCATCAATAGCCGTTCCGGTTTTGGGAGCAGTAGTAAGCCCTTATTCGTCATCGGTAATGACCTCCGTGGGCTTTGAGCTTTTGTCGGGCTCAACGGTATTTTGTCTGCTTTTTATGGGATGCTATCCTCATAATATTCCGTTTACCAAGGGCGGGCGTGTGCTTTACGGAGTTTTCGCCGGGATGTTCACGGTTTTGTACCGGCGCTATTCAGGTTCGGAATATGCGGCGGTATACGGAGTTTTGCTGGCAAACGTATTTACGCTTTTGTTCGACGACCTTGCGCTTCATGCGGCTTACGGACTTAAAAGGGCTGCTGAGGCGGCTGCTGTCGGACTGAGAAAGACAAAGATATATGTTCCGCAGGACAAATCAAATCAGAAAGCTTCTGAGGAGTTGAAAACATATGAGCGCTAAAAACGGTTCTTTAATTTTTCCGTCAGCTGACGGACTTATATATAAAAATACTGTTTTTGTCAGCGGATTGGTTATCGCTCCGCTTGTGTGCGCAGTCAATTCGGTCGTGACAGCGCTGGCTCTTTCGTTCGTTTTCACGTCAATTACATTCTCGTCTATACTTATTTCGTCTTTTTTCAGCAGAAAGGTGGTATATACTTTCCGCATAATATTATATACTATTGTAGCGGCGCTGGTGTATGTACCTACAGTATTGATCGCGAACTCTGCGTTTCCTGTACAAGTCGGCGAGCTTTCGATTTATGCGCCTCTTTTAATAACAAACTCGCTTATTGTTTCAAAAGCGGAGCTTAAGTTTTATAAATTCGGAAAACTCGACATGGTAAAATCGGTTGCTTTATATGTACTCGGCTTTGACCTTGCGGCACTGTTTTTCGGCGCTTCAAGAGAGTTTCTTTTAGACGGCTTTGGCAAGGCTTTTGAGTCGTTTCCTACATTCCCGGCGTTCGCATATCCTTTCGGCGGGTTTATACTTCTCGGAATTTTGTCGGCGCTGTTTCGTGGGTTTGTTTCGGCGCTTTACGGGAAAGGGGATAAGTGAGATATGGACTTTTTCTCTTTGCTTTTGGCATCGCTGACCGCTGTGCTTTTTGAAAACATCATTTTTTCAAAAGCTCTCGGAACCTCTACAATGCTTGTTTTTGCCAAATATCCTAGAAACGTGCTTGAGTTCGGGCTCACTATAACATATTTTTGTCTGCTTACAGGCGCGGTTTCGTATCCGTTTTCGGTTTATCTCGGAAAAAACGACATAAGCTATCTGTATATGCCGATGATATACGTTTTATGCGTAGGATTTATTTACGCGCTGACTCTGATTTTGCTGTGGAAACTGTTTCCAAAGCTTTTTTTAAGGCTGAAAAAATATATTCACCTCTCGTCGTTTAACTGCGCCGTAATAGGAGTGCCGTTTATAGCGTCTGCTCAGGCAGGATTTGCGCATTATATGGCTACGGCTTTGGCGACAGGTCTGGGGTTTATGCTTGCGACTTATCTCATGTCGATAAATTACAGCAGGTTCAGCAGCGAGGAAATATCAAAGTCATTCCGCGGCTTTCCGTCGGCAATGATTTATATCGGGATAATCTCAATGCTTATGTTTGTTTTTCAGAGAACGGTATAAAATAATTAAATTCCGCAGATTTATGAAAAGGCGGCGTAAAAGGGGCGATGAATTTAATGGATAACAAAGGGGCAAAAATAAAACGCAATAAAAGAATATATAAAAAGCGCAAAACAACCTTTCAGAAGGTTGTTACAGTAACGGCGACACTGCTGTTTTTCTTCGTGCTCGGCTTTGTCGGATACAGCGTCGGGAAGCCTGTTACCGATTACCTGAGAGGATTGTCTGACAAAAAAAATCAGGAGACATCCCAAATCACTTCTCAAGCGGTTACCGAGCCTTCTGTGACCACTGCCGGTATGACCGAAACTCAAATAACTTCCGAGACGACAGCGCCTCAGGATGTGCCGGAGATTTCACAGCTTCCGAATCAGCAGACTCCTCAGAAAACAATCACGCTATATGCGGAAAGTTTGATTTCCGAGCAGGCTCTGCGTGAAGCGGTAAATTCTGCAAAGGAAAAAGGCGCCGACGCCGTCTGTGTGGAGCTTGTCCAAAACGGCGGAGCGGTGTATTTTAAAACCTTAAACCAGACGGCGGCAAAGCATAAAGCGATTTACGGCGAAGCTCTGCCTCTTGAAACCATTGCGTCGGTGATATCGTCGTCGGGATTGAAAGCACGAGCTGAGCTGAGCCTTTTAACCGACCATATCGTTTCAATGGGAGACCGGGATTACAGCTATACGTTTGAAAATTCGGAAACCATCTGGCTTGACAACCGCCTTGAAAGAGGCGGAAGAGCATGGCTTTCTCCTTTCAAGTCAGCGTCAAGGGAATATCTCAGAAGCATAGTAAGCGAAATAACATCGGCAGGAATCTCAACGGTAGTTATTAAGGACTTGGAGTTTCCGCCATTCCGAACGTCCGATTTAAACTATGTGGGTGAAATTGTCAAATCCCCCGAAAGATATAAAGCGCTGATAGACTTTTTAAATGCCGCCGGCCAAAACGCCGTTGCCGAAATACCTATGGCGCAAGCCGCTGCCGGAAAATGCGAGGTCTTTGTGCCGTCGGAGCTCGGCTCAAGAAGGATTTTGGCTGTTTTTGACGCAGAGTCGGTAAATGAAAAGCTCGTTTGCGCGGACGGGACGGAAATTAACCTTGAGGGAAAAAGCCCTGCCGAAAAAGCAGGCTTGCTTGCGCAAATGCTTGTAAACAAGACTGCCGATACAGGATGTATAATTATTCCGGCGATAAAGTCCGAGGGGCTTTCCGATGAAGAAATTAATGCGGCGGCTAAGGCGTTTGCAAACCTTGGCTTAAATGAAATCTGGATAAAATAGAGATACATTAAAAAGCGTACCGTCTTTTCGGTGCGCTTTTGCTGTTTTTGTTGCAATCGGCGTTTTGTTGTGCTATACTTACAGTACAAATAAAGGTACTTATTTTACACATAAAACTATGATGAAGGGAGAAGCTTTTATGGATAAGAAAAAAATCGACAGAATCAGCGAGCTTACGAAAATATCGAAAGAAAGGGAGCTGACTTTAGAGGAAAAAGAGGAAAGGGAGGCTTTGAGGTTTGAATACAGAAAAGCTTTCGCTCAGAGCCTTTCTGGGCAGCTTGAAAACATCACCATTTTAGAGCCTGACGGAACAAAAATACCGGTTAAGGATCTGAAAAAGAACTGACGAAAGGATTGATGGCAATGCCTGCACAGCCGAGACAAAAGCAGAAGCTTTTGGTTTTAAGGGAACTGCTTTTGCAAAACACCGATGAAAACCACAAGCTGCTCGGAACACAGATAATAGATATGCTTGCGGCAAGGGGAATCAGCGCGGAGAGGAAAACCCTTTATGACGATATTGAGACTCTTTGCCTTTCGGGAATGGATATTCTGATTGATAAAGTCGGTCATTCAAACGCATATTATGTAGCTTCAAGGCATTTTCAGGACGAGGAGCTGCTTGTGCTTGCCGACGCTGTGGCGTCATCAAAATTTCTGACTGTAAAAAAATCAAACGAGCTTATAAAAAAAATTCAGGGGCTGACAAGCAGATATACCGCTCCTCAGCTCAGACGCGCGATTTACGTGGCAAACCGTGTGAAAACCGCAAACGAGGGAATATATTACTCGATAAACGCCATACATCAGGCGATTTATAACGAAAAGAAAATAACCTTTTACTATTTTGAATACAATATTGAGAAGAAAAAACAGCTTCGCCACGGAGGAGAGCTTTATACGGTTTCACCGTATTATCTCATTTGGGAAAACGACAACTATTACCTTGTCTGCTTTTGCGAAAAGCACAACACAATCTGCCGTTACAGAGTAGACAGGATGTCCGACGTTTCGGTTTCGGAAGCCGACAGAAAAGAGCTGTCAATCGATGAGGAAGAATTCGCAAAATCAATGCGGGCAACCTACAATATGTACGGAGGAGCGGAGGAAACAATCGAGCTTGAAATGGAAAACAGCCTTATAAACGTCTTAATTGACCGGTTCGGAGAGAAGATTTCTATTACCGCCGTTGACGGAGAAAGGTTTCGGGCAAAGCTTTTGGTGCAGATAAGTCCGACTTTCTGGGGATGGCTTTTTCAGTTCGGCTCAAAGGCGAGAATAATTTCGCCCGAATATGTAAAGGACCTTGCGCTTGAAAAGCTCAGCGAGATAAGCGCTTGTTACGGTAAAAAGCCATGAGCATAAGCACGCCGATTTATGATTTTGTAAAACAATACGCCGACGGGGAGACAATACGATTTCATATGCCAGGGCATAAGGGAAACCAAAGGCTCGGACCGGAGCGGCTTGATATAACCGAGATAAAGGGCGCCGACGCTTTGTTTTGCGCAGACGGGATAATCGCCGAAAGCGAAAAAAACGCCGCGGAGATTTTTCATACCGCAAAAACTCTTTACTCAACCTGCGGTTCGACACTTTGCATTCAGACAATGGTTTTTCTTGCGGCAATGGGAGTGAAAAATCCGAAAATAATCGCCGCGAGAAACGCTCACGTCGCATTTATAAACGCCTGCGCCCTGTGCGGATGTGAAATTGAATGGGTTTATCCCAAGTACAGCGGTTCGATATGCTCGGGAGATGTTTCTGCGGATTTGATTGAA
The DNA here is from genome assembly GCA_944385905.1 of uncultured Clostridia bacterium. GTDB lineage: Bacteria > Bacillota > Clostridia > Oscillospirales > Ruminococcaceae > CALWZA01. The sequence goes on along the minus strand of CALWZA010000016.1, from coordinate 64,626 downwards.
AAGGCTTTGGAAAACACCGAAAACCCGTGCGCTGTTTATATAACAAGCCCCGATTATCTCGGAAAAACCTATGATATCGCCTCAATCGCTGAGATTTGCAGAAATCACGGCGTACCGCTGATTGTTGACAATGCCCACGGTGCGTATCTCAAGTTTATGAAAAAAAGCCGCCACCCGATTGACCTCGGTGCGGATATGTGCTGTGATTCGGCGCATAAAACCCTTCCGGTGCTGACGCCGGGCGCTTATCTTCATATTTCCGAGCTTGCGCCTAAGAGGTTTTCGGAAAACGCAAAAAAGGCAATGTCTTTGTTTTCGACTACAAGCCCGTCATATCTGACCCTTTGCTCGCTTGATTTGTGCAACAAGGAGCTCTCGGAGGATTATCCCAAAAAGCTTGAGACTGTTTGTGGATATGCCGGCAACGCAAAGCGGGAGCTTTCGGCGCTCGGATATCGGGTTTACGGAGACGAAAGGCTTAAAATCTCTCTTTATACTCTTGACTGCGGTTTGACGGGAGATGAAACCGCGCAAAGGCTGAGAATGAAAAATATCGAGTGCGAGTATTCCGATTACGGCTATGTCGTTTTGATGCCGTCAGCGGACAGCAAAGAGGAGGATTTTAAACGGCTTGTCTCGGCGCTGAGCTTTCCCATGCCGAAAATCAGGCTTATGCCGACAGAGTTTGAGGGATATAGCCCGAAACAAGCGCTTTCGCCGAGGGAGGCAGCTTTTTCATGCAGCGAAACCGTTGATATTGAAAACGCAGTGGGCAGAGTATGCGCAAAAACGGTGACAGCTTGTCCGCCCGGGGTCCCGATAGTCGTTTCGGGTGAGCTTATTGATGAAAACGTGGTAAAAATAATGAAAAGGTATAGCTTTTTAACCGCTGATGTGATAAAATAAAATCGGGTATTTATATATACTTGTATACTTGCGTTCATGCGGCGGAATGTATAAACAACAAAGCGCAGAAATTTTAATAAAGGTGTTGATTGATATGAAGCTTATTTTTGCAATCGTAAACGACGACGACAGCTCAGGCGTTTCCTCATCACTGATGAAAGCAGGATTTCAGGCGACGAAGCTCGCTTCAACCGGCGGCTTTTTGATGTCGGGAAACACGACGTTTCTGATTTGCGCCGAGGACGAGAAGGTTGATGAGATTCTCAGCGTTATAAAGGAACACAGCCACCGCAGAAAACAGTTCATGCCGTCGGCAAACAGCAAGATGAACGCTGGTCAGTTCACCTCTTTCCCCGTTGAAGTAAACGTCGGGGGCGCAACGGTTTTTGTAACCAATATCGAGCGCTTTGAAAAGCTTTAAGGTATGGCTTTGGAATTTAAAATATATTCAAACAATGAGCTTTTGCGGGCGGTTCGGTCGATGATTGAAAACGACAGGGTTTCTCACGCTTATCTGCTTTACGGAGACAGGGGACTTGGCAAAAAGACAGCGGCGAAATATATGGCTGCAAGCATACTATGCCAAGACAGAAAAAAGGCTCCGTGCGGAGAGTGCAGAAACTGCAAAAGGATTTTAAACGGAACGCACCCCGACGTAATAACCTTATCGCCGAGCGGAAAAAGCGGAAATTTCAAAGCCGAGGACGACCTCAGACCGATTTGCTCCGACGCCTATGTCGCGCCGAACGACGGAGACAGGAAAATTTATATTATTCCCGATTTTGATAAAACACTTCCGCCGGCTCAGAACATACTGCTGAAGGTGGTTGAGGAGCCGCCTGAGCAGACGGTTTTTATTTTCACAGCGTCTTCAAAATCGGGAATTATCCCGACAATCCGCTCAAGAGTAATGCCGTTTGCGGTCTCAAATGTCAGCGAGGACGAGTGCAGGCAGGCGCTTTTTGAAAAAGGGTTTGAGCAAAGCCAAATCAACGAGGCGGCTGAGGCTTTTGCACACAATATAGGCAGGTGCGTTGAGTATATAGAGTCTCAGGCTCTGCGCGAAAGCGTTATTGCGGCGAAGAAAACAGCCGACGCGGTTGTTTCTGGTGACGAATACGCCATACTCAGAGAACTTACCGCTTTGGGACAGGACAGAGCGCAGATAAAAACGGCGCTTGAGCTTTTCGGAGAGATATTATGCGACGCCGCAGTGTTGAAATCAGGGGCGGGGTGCTTTTTTTCGTGCGGAAAGGAAAGCGCAAAAAAGCTTGCGGGAGCGTTTTCGCTTTCAAAGCTCAGTAAAATTTATTCAGCGGTTTGTGAATGCGCGTCAAGGATAGACTCAAACGCGTTCGCACCGCTTGCGCTCACGTCGCTGTGCGCGCAAATAAAAAGTGAAGTTTAAAACAAAATATCTTTAAATATAAAAGATATAAATGAGAAAGGAAGGCTGACCAGATGACGGAAATTATCGGAGTCAGGTTTAAAAGCGCCGGAAAGGTGTATTATTTTTCGCCGGGAGAACTCAGCATTTTAAGCGGAGACAGAGTAATAGTTGAAACCGCAAGGGGAGTAGAATGCGGCGAGGTCGTTTTGGGAAACAAGCAGGTTGAGGACGAGGAAATAGTTGCGCCGCTCAAAGCGGTTATAAGAATCGCAACCGAAGAAGATTTAAAAACCGTTGAGCTAAATAACGAAAAGGAAAAAAACGCTTTTAAGATATGCCAGGAAAAGATAGCCGCTCACGGACTTAAAATGAACCTAATCGACGTAGAGTGTACGTTTGACAATATGAAGCTTTTGTTTTATTTTACAGCTGAGAGCCGGGTTGATTTCCGTGAGCTTGTAAAGGATTTGGCTTCTGTTTTTAAAACGAGAATAGAGCTCAGGCAAATCGGAGTGAGAGACGAAGCGAAAATGCTCGGAGGTTTAGGAATATGCGGCAGACCGTTTTGCTGCAAGACATTTATCGGAGATTTTCAGCCTGTTTCGATAAAAATGGCGAAAGAGCAGGGACTGTCCCTTAATCCTACAAAAATTTCGGGAACCTGCGGCAGACTAATGTGCTGCTTAAAATATGAGCAGGAGAGCTATGAGGAGCTTTTAAAGCATACCCCTAAAGTAGGTGCCATCGTTGAAACTCCGCAGGGAAAGGGCTGTGTAACCGAGGTTAATCTTTTGACGGGGAAGCTTCATGTAAAAAACAGCAACAGCGATACAATTAACGTTTATGACAAAAAGGACGTAAAAGTTATAAAAGACGCTGTTATCAAGCTTGACAAGGAAGAAATCAAGGCTCTTAAAGGGCTTGAGGATAAATAAATTATAATTTTGAATTTCGGAGGAGAATTTAAATGCCTGAATTTGTGAACATTAAAGATTCTAAAAGCAGTTTTAATCCAATGAAGGTGATTATTCCGATAATCATAATCATTGCCGTTGTTATACTGCTTGTTTCAAGCACATGTGTCGTAGAACCAGGACATACGGGAGTTATAGTCAATCTGGGAAAAGTATCGTCAACCGTATATCAGGAGGGCTTTCACTTCAAAATCCCGTTTGTGTCCGAGGTGGTTCAGATAGACAACCGCGTTCTCAGAACAGATATCGACTCGGTTTCCGCTTCAAAGGATCTTCAGAACGTTTCCTCGACAATTTCAGTAAACTATCGTGTCGCGAAGAACTCGTCAGCGGATATTTATAAAAACGTAGGACTGGATTTTGACAACATCATAGTAAAGCCTGCGGTTCAGGAGTGCGTAAAATCAGTCACAGCGAAATTCACCGCAGAGGAGCTTATCACAGACCGAACCGTTGTTTCCGCCCAGATGGAGGAAGCTATCAGTCAAAAGATAAACAGCTACGGACTTACTATTGAAGTTTTCAATATAATTAATTTTGAGTTTTCGGAAGAATTTAACAAAGCCATCGAGGCAAAGCAGACCGCTCAGCAGGAGGCTTTAAAGGCAGAGCAGGACCTTGCGAGAATAAAGGTTGAAGCAGAGCAGAAGATTACTCAGGCTGAGGCCGAGGCGGAAGCGTACAGACTTACAAACGCGGAGATTACCGATAAGGTTCTTATGATGGAGTTTATCAACAAATGGGACGGAAAGCTTCCTGCCGTCGCTTCGGACACAAGCGGTATCTTTGATGTCAGCAAATACATAAACGGAGGTTTATCGGAAAGCGAGAGCTCAGACGGGCAGTAACTTCACTTAGACAGAAATCTGCTCTTTAGTTCAGACCGTTTTGCGGTTAGGCAAACTCTCAAAGCTGATTCAGGGTAATTTTCTTGACCTTGCCTGCTGTAATGGTATAATATGTAATTAAATGCGCTTGAGGGAATAAATAATTTTCATTTGAAAATACTATGGCTAAACGAATAAAAATTTACGGAGATAGCCATGAATGATAATGATTTAAATGAAAATGAGGAGCAGGTTTCGGAAAGCCGTCAGCAAGCCGAGCAGATTGAAAAATTCGGAACAATTACCGCTTCAAACGCAAGGCATGTCATACACTGCCTTTGCATAATCGGACAGATTGAGGGACATTATATCCTTCCGCCTCAGAATAAAACGACAAAATACGAGCATATAATGCCGGCGCTTGTTGCGATTGAGCAGGACGAGTCGATTGAGGGGCTTGTAATAATACTCAATACCGTCGGAGGGGATATTGAAGCGGGCTTGGCGATAGCCGAGCTTATTGCAGGGATGAAAAAGCCGACGGTTTCGATTGTCGTCGGGGGAGGGCATTCGATAGGCGTTCCGCTTGCGGTATGTGCGAAGCGTTCGTTTATAGTCCCTTCAGCGACTATGACGATACATCCCGTGCGGATGACGGGACTAGTTCTCGGAGTGCCTCAGACTTTATCCTATTTTGATAAAATGCAGGAGAGAATAGTCCGGTTTGTTTCTGATAACTCCAAAATCACTCCCGAAAGGTTTAGGGAGCTGATGATGCAGACAGGCGAGCTTGTCATGGACGTCGGAACGGTGCTCAACGGCGAGCAGGCAGTTGCAGAGGGGCTTATCGACGAGCTGGGAGGGCTTTCGGACGCGATCGAATGCCTTTACAGGCTTATAGAGGAGAAGAGTAAAGAATAATGCTTTATACGATAATAAGCGAGTACGATATATTCGCTCAGGAGCTTTGCCAAAGTCAGACAAAGTGGATGGATATATCAGGCGGAAAGGTTGAATATACTGAAGAAAACGGAGAAAAAATTGTCCGCAGGCTTTTTTCAACCGATCCGAAGATGTATCTTTTGGAAAGATATTATCCCTATTCGTCTGCTGAGCAAAATATAAAAATATAAAACAGAAGAGGAGACAAAACCATGTCGGTCATCAGTGCGGTATTTCAGGCGATTATTCAAGGCTTAACTGAGTTTTTACCGGTTTCGAGTTCGGGACATCTGTCGCTTTTTCAGCATTTTACCGGTCAGAGCGGAGAGGGAGCGCTGCTTTTTTCGGCGGTGCTTCACCTCGGAACGCTTGTGGCTGTTTTCGCGGCGTTTTATAAAACCATATGGGAGCTTATACAAGAGTTTGTAAAAATGCTCAAGGACATTTTTACAGGCAAGTTTTCTTTTAAGAACATGAACCCTGACAGAAAGGTAATCTGCATGATGGTTCTGTCGCTTGCGATGCTTATTCCATTTTACATATTCAAGGATTTTTTTCAGGGAGTCGGCGAGGATTCGGGAGCAGGCTCTGTATTGATTGAGGGAATTTGTTTTCTTTATACGGCGGGCTTGCTTTTGATTGCCGATAAGTCTTCAAAGGGAACGAAAACTTTCGGAGACGTTACCGTTAAGGACTCTTTAACCGTAGGATTTTTTCAGGGGATAGCGCTGCTGCCGGGAGTTTCAAGGTCGGGTTCTACAATTGCCTCGGGGCTTTTTTGCGGATTTTCAAGAGACACGGCGGTTAAATATTCGTTTATACTCGGTATCCCGACAATACTCGGCGGGTGCCTGCTTGAGGTCAAGGATTCGGTTTCACAGCAGGTTGAAATTGAAGTTTTGCCGATGGTTGTCGGATTTGTTATAGCGGCTATTGTCGGGCTTTTGGCTATTAGGCTTGTGCAGTGGCTTTTAAAAACCGATAAATTTAAAATGTTCGCGTATTACACGGCGGCTTTGGGAGCGGTTGTGATTTTAATATCGGTTGTTGAGCTTATAATGGGAAAAGCAATAGTTTTCGGAGCTTAAAAGGAAAGGACAGATAATATAATGGCGGCAAGAAAAACGTCGGGCAGCGCAAAAAAGACAGCGGTAAAAAAAGCTGATAATAATCAGTTCTGGTCGGTTTTGCTTTTTTGTGTGGGGGTTCTTGTGCTTTTGCTTACATGGTTTAAGGGAAGCGCGTTTTGGTATGTTCTTCACAGTACGATAAGAGGACTTTTCGGAATTTCGGCTGTTTTTCTTGCTCCGATAATCCTTTATGTAGCGGTGATGATTGCCCTTGACAAGTCTAAAAGCGCAGTTATAACCAAAATAATTCAAGGCGGAATACTTGTTTTGCTTGTAAGCGCTCTTGCCGAGATAATCAAAAGCCTTGCGACCGGAGTTGCGCCTTTTATGCAGGGGCATATCGGAAAGATTATATCGTCACTTTTCAGCGAGGGGAAAAAATTCAGCGGCGGCGGTGTTGTCGGACTGTTTCTCGGATATCCGCTTGACCGGCTTTTCAGTGAGGTCGGGGCGCTTATAATAATGCTGCTTTTTGCGTTTATGTTTACCTTGCTTTTGACAAATATAACTCTTGTGGATTTGTGGCGAATGATTGTAAAGCCGTGGAAAAGAGGATATCGTGCGGTTGTTGAAAGCGCTGAGGAAAAAGCTGCTTCCGAAGCTGAAAAGGGCAGCCGGGATAACGGCAAGCAGGTTGATTTTTCAAAATACATAAACAAAAAGCCTGTTGACCTTGCAAGATTTGTTAATGACGGCTCCGAAAACCCAAACGGGGATGACGGCAAAAATACTGACGAAGAGAAGAATTCCGATTTTCCTCTGCCGGTTCATCCTGTAACTGCTAAAAAAGCTCAGACAAAGGAAAAGTCTGAATCTGAGCATAAAAATGAAAAAGGCAGTGAAAAATCCGAAAGCGGCAGTATAATTAAAGATATAGCGAGAATATTTGAGAGGACAGAGAAAAAGGAAAAAGCTGAAAATAATAAGACGGAGGAGATAATAAAAAATCCGATTTATGTTGAAAGCGACGGGCAGACAACCCTGCTTGAAAGCGGCGCTTCGGAAAGCTCTTATCTTGCTCCGTCAATTGAGCTGTTAAATCCCCCCAAACCGTCAGCGAGCGGTGCGGAAACAAGAGAGGAAATCCGGCATAATTCCGAAACCCTTGTTGATACTTTGAAGAGTTTCGGCGTTTTAACTAGAATTGTCGATATTCACAGAGGCCCGTCGGTAACACGTTATGAGCTTCAGCCGGCAGCCGGCGTAAAGGTCAGCAAAATAACCGGACTTGTGGACGATATTGCGTTAAATCTGGCTGCTGAGGGGGTCAGAATAGAGGCGCCTATTCCCGGAAAAGCCGCGGTCGGCATAGAGCTTGCGAATAAAGTCAGAGATACAGTGTGCCTTAGAGAGCTTATAGACAGCGAAGAGTTTCACAAGGCAAAAGGAAAGCTTTCGTTCCCTGTGGGACGTGATATTGAGGGAAAAATAATTGTCGGAGACATCGCTAAAATGCCTCATATGCTGATTGCCGGTACTACCGGCTCAGGAAAATCGGTTTTTACAAACTCGATTATTATGAGCATATTGTTTAACGCTTCTCCCGATGAGGTTAAGCTTATTCTCGTTGACCCAAAACAGGTCGAATTTCCTGTATATAACGGAATCCCGCATCTTCTGATACCTGTCGTTACCGAGGCGAGAAAGGCTGCCGGAGCTCTCGGCTGGGCGGTAACGGAAATGCTTAAGAGATATAAGATTTTTGCGGATAACGGGGTAAGAGACCTCGGGGATTATAACGCAATGGCTAAGAAAACCGAAAATATGCAGACTCTGCCTCGGATTGTAATAATCGTGGACGAGCTTGCCGATTTGATGATGGCTGCTCCTAAAGAGGTGGAGGATTCGATATGCCGTATCGCTCAGCTTGCCCGTGCTGCGGGAATGCACCTGATTATCGCTACTCAGAGCCCGAGAGTCGATATAGTAACGGGACTAATCAAAGCGAATATTCCAAGCCGTGTCGCGCTCAAGGTTTCAAATCAGATTGATTCGAGAGTTATCCTCGATGAGGGCGGAGCCGATAAGCTTTTGGGCTACGGAGACCTTCTTTATAAGCCTGTCGGACTAGGAAAGCCGATAAGAGTTCAGGGAAGCTTCGTTGCTACAGACGAAATCAAAAGGGTTGTTGATTATCTTAAAAATCTCAAGTCTGTCAGTTATGACGATGAAATTATCGAGGAAATTGAGAAAAATGTTCCTGTGCCTAAGGGCGAAAAGCAGCAGGGTGCTGAGGTTGGCGACAGCTCTGGCAGAGATGAGATGATAGACAAGGCTATAGAAGTGCTTGTGGAAGCAGGACAGGCCTCGACGTCGTTTTTACAGCGCAGGCTGAAGCTCGGCTACGCAAGGGCGGCAAGGATTATGGACGAGCTTGAGCAGATGGGAGTTATCGGCGAGGCGGACGGAGCTAAGCCGAGAAAGGTTCTCATAACGAAAGAGCAGTGGCTTGAGTCAAAAGTTATGAAAGACAATTAAATTTGTGTTATGGAAAGGGTATTTTAATGAGCGGATTTCTTCCCGTTTCAAAAAAGGAAATGCTTGAGCTGGGAATCGAGCGGTTTGACTTTGTATATATAACAGGCGACGCGTATGTTGACCACCCGAGTTTCGGAGTCGCCATAATTTCAAGGGTGCTTGAGCACAATGGCTTTACCGTCGGAATTATCTCTCAGCCTGATTGGAGGGGAGATTCTGACTTTATGCGCTTTGGTAAACCAAAGCTCGGATTTTTGGTTACGGCAGGAAATATCGACTCAATGGTTGCCCACTATACAGCCGCTAAAAAGCTCAGAAGCGAGGACGCTTATTCTCCGGGAAACAAGGCCGGCAGGCGTCCCGACAGGGCGGTTACGGTTTACAGCAGAAAGCTTAAACAGCTTTATCCCGATACACCTGTTCTTGTCGGAGGGCTTGAAGCGTCACTTCGGCGTTTCGCTCATTACGATTACTGGGACGATAAGGTCAGACCGTCTGTGCTTGTTGACAGCGGCGCTGATATTTTGATGTTCGGAATGGGAGAAAACTGCATAATTGAAATAGCCAACCTTCTCAGAGACGGAAAAAAGGTTTCCGAGATAACTGATGTTCGGGGAATATGCTATCTGACCGACCCTGTAAACACGCCTATCGGAGCGGCTGAATGTCCGAGCTTTGAGCAGGTATGCGCTTCAAAGGAAATGTACGCAAAGGCTTGCAGAATACAGTATGACCAGCAGGACGAGGTTTACGGAAAGACGATAATTCAGCGTCACGGAAATAAAATGCTTGTGCAGACTCCTCCGCCGAAAGCGCTTACGACTGAAGAGCTTGACGAGGTGTATTCGCTTCCTTACATGAGGACTTATCACCCGATGTACGAAAAGGACGGCGGAGTGCCGGCAATCGAGGAGGTTCAGTTTTCAATAACCCACAACAGGGGATGCTTTGGGTTTTGCAATTTCTGCTCGATAGCGCTTCATCAGGGCAGGAGGATATCAGTCAGAAGCGAGGAATCGGTTTTGGAGGAAGCGAAAAAGCTTACCGAGATGCCGAATTTTAAAGGATATATTCACGACGTCGGAGGACCGACTGCGAATTTCAGGCACACATCATGTACAAAGCAGCTTGAGCACGGGCTTTGCAAGGGAAGAAAGTGCCTTGCTCCGACTCCATGCCCGAATCTTGAGGTTGATCATACAGAATATCTGGATATTTTAAGAAAACTTCGGGCTTTGCCTAAAGTCAAAAAGGTTTTTATCCGCTCGGGAATAAGGTATGATTATCTTATTGAGGATAAAGACGATGAGTTTATGAGAGAGCTGATAAAATACCATGTCAGCGGTCAGCTTAAGGTCGCTCCGGAGCATTGTTCGGCGGTTGTGCTTGATAAAATGGGCAAGCCGCATATTGAGGCATATAAGAAATTTCAGAAAAAGTTTTATGAAATTACCAAACAGCAGGGCAAGGAGCAGTATCTTGTGCCGTATCTTATGTCCTCTCATCCCGGCTCAACCCTAAAAGACGCTGTCGAGCTTGCGCTGTTTTTAAAGGAAAACAAAATTCACCCCGAACAGGTTCAGGATTTTTATCCTACTCCGGGAACGATTTCAACCTGCATGTTTTATACCGAGCTTGACCCTTATACCATGGAAAAAGTATTTGTTGCTAAAACTTCCGAAGAAAAGTCTATGCAGAGGGTCTTGCTTCAGTATTTTATGCCGAAAAACCAGCGAAGGGTTATAGAAGCTCTTGTAAAGGCAGGCAGAAGAGACCTCATAGGCGTTACAAAGGACTGCCTTGTAAAGCCCGACCCGCAGTATATTAAAGAGCAGGCGGCAAGGCAGGGAAAAAGCCAAAAGGCATCGGCGAAAGGAAAAGACAAATGGCAAAAAGGAAAGCCTCAAAAAAGACGCTGAATTTAAAACAGCTCGGATTTTTGGCGGTTGCCGCCATAATAGCGCTGTGCGTGCTTTATTTCACGGACAGAGCGGGTATTTATACATTTGAACAGCTTCGGGAAGCGATGGGGTACGATATGCCCAAAGTCGTTTCGGGAGAGGATATATCGGTTCACTTTATAGACGTCGGGCAGGGAGACTGTTCGTTTATTGTTTCAGGGGACAAGACAGTTTTAATTGACTGCGGAGAAAAGGAGTACGCGAGCAAGGTTTCAAATTATATAAAAGCGTACGGCTTTACGCGCCTTGATTATGTTATCATGACTCATCCTCATTCAGACCATGCAGGAGGGATGTCGGAAATAATAGAAGATTTTGATATTGGTCAGGTAATCATGCCTGATATACCTGATGATAAAACTCCGACAACGAAATTTTACGAGCAGTTTTTAACCGCTCTTGACGAAAAAGGATGCGCCGTGAAGCTTGCCGAAAGGGAAATTATTGAGCTTGGAGAGGCGGAGCTTGAGATTTTCCCGCCCGATCCCGACGAGGATTTTGACGACTATAACAATTACTCGGTGGTTTCAAGGCTGACCTACGGCAAAACCTCGTTTTTGTTTACGGGAGACATGGAGAAAAAGAACGAAAAGTATCTTCTTTCTCTCGGGGTAAACCTGTCCTCCGATGTTTTAAAGGTCGCTCACCACGGAAGCAGCACTTCAAGCACAGAGGATTTTCTTAATGAGGTAAATCCTGAAATCTGCGTTATAATGTGCGGAGACAACGGCTATAACCATCCTCATGAGGACACGGTAAAAAGGCTTGAGAATTATACCGATAAAATTTACCGCACGGATTATGTGGGCACGGTGGTTATTACAAGCAACGGTGAAACGCTCAAAGAGTTTTTCGAAAACGAAGCGGAGGAGTAGTTTTGGCAAGGCTTATTCTTGACAGAATCGAAGGAGATACGGCGGTTTTGGAAACCGAAAGCGGAAAAATGATATGTCTGCCGCTGTCAAAAATGCCGAAGGGAATAAAATCGGGGGACGTTTTTGACAAAAACGAAGACAAAATAACTTTTAACGCCGAGCAGACGGCTCTGCGCCGTGAGCGTATGAACATATTAAAGAGTAAACTTTTTAAAAAGTAAAGAGGAAGATAAAAAATATGAATAGCAATAACAGCGATCTGTTTTTAATTATATCCGAAAGGTTCCCGTCGCTTTCAAAGGGGCATAAGCTTATTGCGGATTATATGCTAAACCACTACGATAAGGCGGCGTTTATGACAGCCGCAAAGCTCGGTCAAACGGTTAATGTAAGCGAGTCGACTGTGGTCAGATTCGCCACAGAGCTTGGCTTCGACGGCTATCCGGACCTTCAGAAGGCTCTTCAGGACATGATGAGAAACAAGCTGACGGCTGTTCAGAGAATTGAGGTCACAAGCGACAGAATCAAAGAGGACGAGGTTTTGGAAAAGGTTCTAAATCTTGATATTGAAAAAATCCGCCGGACGCTTGACGAGACTTCAAGAGAGGATTTTAAATCAGCTATAGAAAAGATACTAAACGCGGAAAATATTTATATTATGGGAGTCAGAAGCTCCGCTCCCCTCGCTCTTTTTCTTTCGTATTATTTTAATCTCGTGTTTCCGAACGTCAGAACTGTTCACACATCGAGCAAGAGCGAGCTTTTTGAGCAGATTCTCAGGATAGGCGAAAATGACGTAATTATAGGCATATCGTTCCCGAGGTATTCAAAGCAGACTGTAACGGCGTTTTCATATGCGAGAGGGAACAACGCGAAAATTATAGCGATAACGGACAGCATGGCGTCGCCGCTTGTGCCGTATGCGGACAATGTGCTGCTTGCGAGAAGCGATATGGCGTCGTTTGTCGATTCTCTTGTAGCTCCTCTGAGCCTTATAAACGCTATAATAGTAGCGGTTTCGATAAGGAAAAAGGATATGGTTTCCGAAACCTTTGAAAAGCTTGAAAACATCTGGGATGAATACGACGTTTATGAAAAAAACGGCGAGAAAGAGGAGAGCGCGAAGAAGTGAACTGCAAAGCAGACGTAATAATAGTCGGCGGCGGAGCGTCGGGGCTTTTTGCCGCAGTTTGGCTCGCGAAAGGCGGCATGGACGTGCTTTTATTTGAGCAAAACAGGATGCTCGGAAAAAAGCTTTTGATAACCGGAAAGGGCAGATGCAACGTAACCAACAATTCCGACGTTTCAAACGTCATGAAAAATATACCAACCAATCCGAGGTTTTTGTTCAGCGCTTTAAGCGGCTTTACCCCTGCGGACACAATGGCTTTTTTTGAAAGCGAGGGGGTAAAGCTTAAAACCGAAAGGGGAAACAGGGTGTTTCCCCTTTCGGACAAATCTCAGGATATAGTTTCGGCTCTTGAAAAGGCGGCAAAAAGATACGGAGTAAGGTTTGAGTTTTCAAAGGTTTCAAAGCTTTTAACCGATGGCGGAAAGGTTTTGGGGGTTGAAGCCGGAAAAACCGAGTTTTTTGCGGATAAGGTTTTGATTGCGACGGGCGGGGCTTCGTATCCGAAAACAGGCTCAACAGGGGACGGATACAGGTTTGCGGCTTCCGTCGGACACACTGTTACCGAGCTTGCGCCGTCGCTTGTGCCGATATGCACGGTTGAAAAGTATCCTGTCGATTTGATGGGGCTGTCGCTTAAAAACGTCACTCTTTCGCTTTTTGAAAAGGATAAATCAAAGCCGGTTTATTCCGAGCTTGGGGAAATGCTGTTTACTCATTTCGGAGTTTCGGGGCCTTTGGTGCTCTCAGCAAGCTGTCATATGAAAAAGGACAAGCTTAAAGAAAGGCAGTACAGAATGGAAATCGACCTCAAGCCGGGGCTTGACGAAAACAAGCTTGACGACAGAATAGTGCGGGATTTTTCAGAGTTTCCGAACAAGGATTTTCAGAATTCTCTCGTAAAGCTTCTGCCGCAGGCGCTTGCGCCGGTTGTCGTTGATTATTCAAAAATCCCGCCTATGCTCAAGGTGAATCAGGTTACAAAGCAGCAGCGCAGAGAGCTTGTTAAAGTTCTTAAACACCTGCCGCTCACTCCTCTTGAGTTCAGACCGATTGAGGAGGCTATAATTACAAGCGGAGGAGTAAGCGTTAAAGAGATAAATCCCAAAACAATGGAATCAAAGCTGGTTTCGGGACTGTATTTTATCGGCGAGGTGCTTGACGTTGACGCGTATACAGGGGGATATAATCTGCAAATAGCGTTTTCCACGGCGTATGCCGCCGCGATGGGAATAATTTCAGAATAATCAAAGAAAGGACAGTAAAAATGGGAATAAAGGTTGCGATAGACGGCCCTTCGGGAGCGGGCAAGTCTACAATTGCGAAAGCGCTTGCCGCAAAGCTCCGATATGTTTATGTTGACACAGGGGCGCTTTATAGGACAATCGGACTGTATGCGCTCAGAAACGGAGCAGATACAAAAAGCGCCGCTGAGGTTGAGCCGCTTCTTGAAAATATTTCGGTTAAGCTTAAATATGAAAACGGGGCTCAGCAGGTTTATTTAAACGGGGAAAATGTTTCCGAGCTTATAAGAACCCCGGAGGTTTCAATGGCGGCTTCGGACGTTTCGGCTATTCCGGCGGTCAGGGCGTTTTTGCTTGATTTGCAAAAAAGCATAGCCTCTGAAAACAACGTTTTGATGGACGGAAGGGATATAGGCACTGTCGTTTTGCCCGACGCAGAGGTAAAAATATTCCTGACGGCTTCGGCTGAGGAAAGGGCAAAGCGCCGTTTTGAGGAGCTTTCCGCCAAGGGTGACAAATCCACATATGACGAGGTGCTCTCTGATATTCAAAAGCGTGATTACAACGACTCTCACAGAGATATAGCTCCGCTTAAACAAGCCGACGACGCCGTTTTGGTTGATTCAACCTCGATGTCCCTCGAACAGGTGGTTGAAAAAATCGGGGAGATAATCGCCGAAAAGACGAGAAAAAGAACGGGAATAGATAAAATCAAGCCTTTGGATAAGTCAAAATGTAAAAAAGTAAATCCCGTCAGAGTGTTTTTCTATGATATCTTAAGAGTCATTGTGTGGACAGCATTTAAGATTTACTATAACGTAAAATTTGAGGGAAAAGAGAATTTCCCGAAAAAGGGAAGCAATATAATAGCATCAAATCACCGCTCAATGGCGGATCCGGTTTTTGTTTCCATTCCTGCAAGAATTCAGTGCTCATATATGGCAAAGGAAAGTTTGTTTAAAATAAAAGCGCTTAATCCGCTTATAAGAGCGTTCAGAGCTTTCCCTGTAACCAGGGGAAGCGGTGACACAAGCGTTATATCAACATCGGTCGAGATGCTTGAAAAAGGGTATAACCTCGTTATTTTCCCGGAGGGGACGCGCTCAAAGGACCGAACAGTTTTAAAGGGAAAAACAGGCGTTGCGCTGATTGCCGCCGCCGCGAAAGTTCCTGTATATCCCGTTGCTATCAGTTTTGAGGGAAAGCTTTGCTTCAGAAAAAAAGTTATCGTTCGTTTCGGAAAACCTATCGAGCCGGATGAGTTTGAAATTAAATCAGGCTCACCGAGAGAGCTTCACGCGATGAAGGAAAGAATTATGAGCGAAATTTCAGCACTTGTGGAGAAAAATTATGAGCAGCTGTAAGGTGATTACCGCAAAAACGGCAGGCTTTTGCTTCGGAGTTGACAGAGCCGTTAAAATGACATATGACGCCGTTGAGGCCGGCAAGAAAGTTGCGACTTTCGGTCCGCTGATACATAATCCGCAGGTTGTGGAAAGTCTCGCGTCAAAAGGGGTAAGGGTTATAGACGACCCGAATCAGGCTCAAAAAGAAGATACTGTAATTATACGCTCTCACGGAGTAGGACTTGAAACGGCAAGAGCGCTTGAAGAAAGCGGAGCGGAAATTATCGACGCAACCTGTCCTTTTGTAAAGCGTATTCATAAGCTGGCATTTGAGTACTCGTCGGAAGGGCGCACCGTTTTAATTGCGGGAGACAAAAATCATCCTGAGGTCATAGGAATATGCGGACACTGCTTGGGAAATCATGAGGTTTTTGCCGACAGTGAAGAGCTGACTGCAAAATTGAAAAAAAGTTGCGAAAATTCTGAAAAAGGTGTTGCAATTCTTGCGCAAACGACGTATAATATAGAAATGTGGGAAAAGTGCAAGAGGACAGCATTAAGCATTATGCCGGATGCTGTAATCTGTGATACCATCTGCAGCGCTACCTCTGACAGGCAGAAAGAAGCTAAGAAGCTATCTGAGATCTGCGATATGATGATAATTGTCGGAGGCAGGCACAGCTCAAATACAATTAAGCTGTGTGAAATGTGTTCTGATAACTGCAAATGTGCGCTTGTTGAGGACGCGTCCGAGCTGTATTCGATTGACTTTTCCGCTGTGAAATCCATTGGGATTTCCGCCGGAGCTTCGACACCGGCATATATAATCAAGGAGGTACAAACAACAATGAGTGAGATCTTGAAAAATCAGGACGAGGAGTTCAATTTTGAAGAGGCTTTAGAGCAGACCTTCAAAAAAATATATACCGGAAAGAGAGTAACAGGCTACATAACATCTGTAAAAGATGGTTCTGACGTTATCGTTGATATCGGAACAAAGCACACCGGATATATTCCCGCATCAGAGATATCAGAGGATCCAAACGTTAAGGCAACTGATATTCTTCATGTAGGCGATGAGGTTGAACTGGTAGTAACAAAGATCAACGATCAGGACGGAATCGTAACGCTTTCAAAGAAACAGGTTGACGCACAGAAGGGCTACGAGACCATTCTCAAGGCAAAGGAAGAGGGCACTGTTCTTACAGGTGTTGTAACAAACGTAATTAAGGGCGGAGTTCTTGTAGCTTCAAACGGAATGAAGGTATTTATACCTGCGTCTCAGGCAACAGCTCACCGCGACGACAATCTTGAGGAGCTTCTCAAGAAAACAGTCCGCTTTAAAATTCTTGAGGTAAACGAGCAGAGGAAGAGAGCGGTAGGTTCTATTCGTGCGGTAGCAAAGGAAGAAAGAGCGGCGGCAGAGGCAAAGTTCTTTGAGACAGCAGAAGTCGGTCAGACAATGACAGGAGAAGTCAAGTCGATTACCGATTATGGTGTATTTGTAGACCTCGGCGGAGTTGACGGACTTGTCAGAAAGATGGATCTTACATGGGCAAGGATTAAGCATCCTTCCGACGTTGTATCTGTCGGCGACAGAATTGAGGTTACAATTAAGGATATAGATAAGGAAAACAAAAAGGTGTCCCTTGTTTACAAGAAGACAGAGGATAATCCTTGGGAAATCTTTAAGGCAAACTATGAAGTCGGACAGACAGTTAAGGCAAAGATTGTTTCAATTACCGACTTTGGCGCTTTTGCTGAGATTATTCCCGGTATCGACGGTCTTATCCACATTTCTCAGATTGCAAATCAGAGAGTAAACAAGGTTTCTGATATTCTCACAGTCGGACAGGAAGTTGAAGCCAAGATTACCGAAGCTGATCTTGAAAAGAAGAGAATCAGCCTTTCAATGAGGGCACTTCTTCCTGAGGAGGAAGCTGCTGAAGAGGAAGCTTCCGAAGAGACAAACGAGTCAGCTGAATAATAATCAATATTTATGATGAAATTAAGGGGTGGCATGGATAAACCGATGCCGCCCTTATTTGTATCAAAACGGTAAAAAATTATTACAAGTTTATTAAATCGCTTAACATTTTTAAATTCATGTGGTATACTAACAAATAACTGAAGAAAGAAAACCTGATAAGGAGGTCACAATAAGTTTGAAAGAGAATAATTATGAAAACACAAACAAAAGTCTGAAAAAAAGACTTAAGCCTATAAAAAGAGCTCTGAAAATAGCAGGAACATTTCTTCTTTCAATGTTTCTAATACTTGTAATAACCGGAACAATTCTCGTAACTGCGCTTACTGTATATGTGGTATCGTTTATGGATGACGCGGCGTATGTAAATCTCGACAACCTTCAGTCAAACTATACAACATATATATACGCTCAGCAGGGAGACGAGTGGATAACCTATGACATGATATCGTCGCAGGGAGAGAAGCGAATTTGGGTAAACTTGGAGGAAATTCCCCAGTTTGTGCGTGACGCTTTTGTGTATTCAGAGGACGAGCGGTTTTACAGCCATGACGGTGTGGATTTTCAGGGAACGTTTATGGCAATGGCAAACCTGTTTCTGCATTTCTGGGATACCGAGAGAGGCGCGTCAACCATCACTCAGCAGGTGGTTAAAAATATAACGGGAGATGACGCTGTTTCGGGAATTGAGGGTATCGAAAGAAAAATGAGAGAGATTTTCCGCTCGATACAGGTTGAGAAAAACTATACTAAGGACGATATCCTTGAATGTTACTTGAACATTGTTCACCTTTATAACAACTGCAACGGAGTTCAGGCGGCGGCAAATTTTTATTTCAATAAAGACGTATCCGAGCTTACTCTTGCCGAGGCGACTTCAATCGCCGCTATTACAAAAAGCCCTCAGGCAAATAACCCTTTGCAGCACCCAGAGGCTAACCGTCAGCGCCAGGAATATGTGCTTGAAAAGATGCTTGAAAACGGCGCAATATCAACAGACGAATATGAGCAAGCGCTTGCCGAGGAGCTTACTTTTATAGGCTCAATGTCTTATACAAGCGGCACTGAGGCGGACGGTGAGGGAACATCAGCGCTTTCGGCTTATGATAATTTCGACGACGTTTCGTCATATTATGTTGACGCTGTTATAGAGCAGGCGCTTGAGATCTTCCAGGACACTTACGGAATAGATCGTGAGGCGGCAACCGAAAAGCTTTACAGCGGAGGATATCAGATTTATTCTTGTGTTGACCTTGACGTTCAGAAAGCTGTTGAGGAAAAATTTCTCGATTCATCTAATTTCTCCTCAACCGTTCTCGACGACCCGCCTCAGGCGGCTTTTATAGCGATGGATTACACCGGACACATAATAGCGGTTATAGGAGGCGTAGGGGAGAAACCTTACCCCAGATGCTTAAACCGCGCGAATCAGGCTATACGTCAGCCGGGTTCATGTATAAAGCCTATTTCAGCATACGGGCCCGCAATTGACCTTGATTTAATAACATGGTCAACGAGATTTAAGGATGTACCGCTTAAAATTCTTAACACAGACGAGGGCGGCACTATGCTTTGGCCGAAAAACTATTCAACGTCAGGAAACTACGGAGCATGGAGCGGAGAATATAATTTTGCGTATGAGTGCCTGAACCGTTCGCTTAATACGACCGCGGCTCAGATAATTGAAATGCTCACTCCGAGCGCCGCGTTTAATTTCCTCAAAAACGACGTTAAGCTATCAACACTTGTCACATACGAGGATGGAAGAACAGATATCGCTCGTTCACCTATGTCTGTCGGAGCACTGACAAACGGAGTGTATCTTGAGGAGCTTGTTGCGGCATATCAGATATTCGGAAATCTCGGCAAGTATTATGAGCCGACATATATATCAAGAATTCTTGATAGGGACGGCGAAGAGGTGTACGTTCACAAGTTTAGGGCAAGTCAGGTTCTCGACGAAAGCTCCGCGTATGTTATGAACCGAATGATGGAAACAGTTGTAACAAGCTCAAGAGGAACAGGACGCGCAGCAAAGCTTAACAACGTTGAGCTTATTGCGAAAACAGGTACTACTCAGGACTGGAAAGACCTTTTGTTTGTGGGCTGTACTCCCGAGTATGTAAGCGGAATCTGGTACGGATATGATATTCCTAAGGAGATACCTACAGGGACCTATTACAGCTCATCTCAGATTTGGAAAAATATTTTCGGCGAGATCGCAGATGCAGGCACAATAACAGAGTTTCCTGCAAGCAGCTCGGTAGTTACACGCGAATACTGCCTGGAATCGGGACTTTTGGCAGGAAGCAGATGCACTGAAACGGCAGTCGGGTATTATAAGAGGTCTAATATACCTGTAACCTGCTCGGGCGACCATACAGGCCTTACCGATGATTCAACCTTTATTGAAACTGAGGAAGTAATAAATTCATAAAATTAAAACAGAAAGCGGAAATTTAATGATTAGACTGTGCTGTCCGTGCCATTTCGGACTTGAAAGCGTGCTGTCGTTTGAGATAAAAAAAATAGGCGGGAAAAACCTCACCGTGACCGACGGGAAAATCACTTTTGACGGGGATTTTAATACTATTGTGAGGGCTAATCTTTGTCTGGCGACCGCGGAGCGCGTGCTTATCGAGCTCGGCACGTTTAAGGCTGAAACCTTTGAGGAGCTTTTTTCGGGAGTCAAGGGGCTTCCTCTCGAGGATTTTATCGGAAAGACCGACGCGTTTCCCGTTAAAGGCCATTCGCTGAACTCAAAGCTTTTCAGCGTTCCCGATTGTCAGAAAATCATAAAAAAAGCCGCCGTTGAAAGGCTGAAGTCAAAGTACGGATTAAACTGGTTTGAGGAAACAGGCGCAGTATATCAGATTCAGTTTAACATATTAAAAGATATGGCGTCGGTATATATTGATACCACAGGCGCAGGGCTTCACAAAAGAGGATACCGTAAAAACTCAAACGACGCCCCTATAAAGGAAACTCTTGCGGCGGGTATAATCGACCTTGCCCATGTCAGACGTGACACGGTGGTTACCGACCCGATGTGCGGAAGCGGTACTTTGCTCATAGAATCGGCGTACAAGGCGCTTAATATCGCTCCGGGGCTTCGCAGAAAGTTTGCCTGTCAGGACTGGCAGATAATCTCTCAGGATATATGGAAGCAAGAGCGTTCAAGAGCTATTGACGGCATAATAAAAGACAGCAGATTTCAGGCGTTTGGGTTTGACATTGATCCAAAGTGCGTCGAGCTTACTTTGGAAAACTCAAAAAAAGCGGGCGTTTTGCCGAGAATAAAGGTCAAGGAAGCGGATATTTCAAAGTTTAAGCCCGCTGAGAGAGCCGTAACAATAGTCAACCCCCCTTACGGCGAGCGGATGCTTGAGCTTAGGCAGGCGGAGGAGCTTTATAAAAAAATGGGCGAAGTGCTAAATCCGTCAAAGGAAAATCCATGCTATATCATTTCTCCTCACGAGGATTTTGAAAAGTTTTTCGGAAAGAAAGCCGACAAGAGACGAAAGCTGTATAACGGTATGCTTAAGTGTCAGCTTTATATGTATTATTTATAACGAAAGCGAAGCCGCGGAACACATGATTCCGCGGCTTGTTTTATTAAACGAGCTCACCTGTGCAAAAGTCATCTTCAGCACCGGTGATACGAACCGAAAGCTCCTGCCAGCGCAGAGAAGCGTCGGTACTTTTTTTAGGTATACGTACAGGCGTGTAGTTTTTGGTGTAGCCGTGGTGAAAGTCGCAATTGTCGTCCTTTTCAAACAAAACTTCCTCTGTGAGTCCTGTCTGACTTTGCAAAAACGCCTGCCTGTCGGCTCTGACGGCTTCTTCAAGGATTTTAGCTCTACGCATCTTTTCGGATTTTGTAACCTGATTCGGCATTTTTGCGGCGACAGTGCCCTGACGTACCGAATAGGGGAATATATGCACCTTTGCAAAACCTATTCGTTTGGCGAATTCTACCGACCGCAAAAAATCCTCCTCGGTTTCTCCCGCAAAGCCCACCATTATGTCGGTTGTTACCGCGCAGTTTGGGAATGCGCTTCTGAGCTTTCTGACAAGAAGTTCATATTCGGAGGTTAGATATTTTCTGTTCATGGCTTTTAAAGTTTTGTCGCACCCGCTTTGAAGCGAAAGATGAAACTGCGGACAAAGCTTAGGAAGCGCCGCCATGCGAGCTATGTCATCGTCAGAAATAAGCTCAGGCTCAAGAGAGCTTAAACGAACACGTGAGATTCCTTCTACCGAGCAGGCTGTCTCAATTGCGTCAATTAGTCTCACTCCGTTTAAATCTTTGCCGTAGCACAGCAAATTAATTCCGACCAAAACAATTTCCTTGTATCCGTTTCGCGCAAGCTGTTCGATTTCTTGTTTAATCTCGCTCAGCGGTTTTGAGCGAACATGTCCTCTCGCATAGGGTATAATACAGTAAGTGCAGTAGCAGTCGCAGCCGTCTTCAATCTTGACATTCGCCCTGGTTCTGCCTTCAGAGATAAAATTGCGCATATTTTCAAACTGTTCGTTTGCGGTGTGAGGCTCAATATCGCGTATTTTTTGTCTGTTTGACAGATAGGACTGAATATACTGAGGCATTTTTGTTTTGTTTGAAGCGCCTATTATAATGTCCGCTTCCGAAAGCGAAAACGCGGCGTCCCTAAAAGCCTGTGGAAAGCACCCCATTAAAGCTATAACGGCGTTTGGATTCGATTTTTTTATAGAGTGAACGGTTTGCCTGAGCTTTTTATCAGCTGAAGACGTTACCGTGCAGGTATTTATAACGCAGATATCGGCAAGTGCCGGACTGTCGGTTTCCGAAAATCCGAGTCCGCTCATTGCCTGACGGATATTTTCCGTTTCATATTGATTGACTTTGCAGCCGAATGTACAGTAATAAATATTCATGTCATAACCCTTTCGGAAAAGATATATATATTTTATCATGAAATAAAACGGAAATCAATAAAGCAGTATTGACATTATATACAAGTATTGTTATAATGATAAAAACAGCAGAAAACGACATACACAAGCACGAAAATTATATAAATTATATAATTATATATTTGAAAGGCGGTAAGAGGTAATATGAAAACAAGAAAAAGACTGATGAGCGTTTTGTGTGCGATGGCTCTTGCTTTGAGTATGAGCGCGTGTACAAATACCGGGGATGACGAAAAGCAGGAAGAGAAAGGAAATGTTGTAGTCAATGATGAAAATCAGGATGAGGCAGGAAATGTTGTAGTCAATGATGATAATCAGGATGAGGCAGAAAACAGTGTCGATGATGACGAAAATCAGGATGAAGCAGGAGATTCTGATTCCGAAGACGAAACAAGCGGTGAATTCACTCGTGGTTCGGTTGATGATGATGTGTACATAAACGAGTATGCGGATTTAAGCTTCAAGCTTCCTGACAGCTGGGAGTTTTATTCAGATGAGGATTTGGCGGCAATAATGAATATTGCGATTGATTCTTTCGATAATATAAGTGATTTTCAAAAGGAACTGACAAAGGTTCAAACAATTTACGACATGATGGCGACGGATTCTCTTACCGGAGAAAATGTAATAGTAATGTATGAAAATTTAGGACTGTTGGGAAAGAGCAGTATGACAGCAGACGAATATGCCGACGCTTTATCTCAGCAGATGAATCAGGTTCAGACAGATTTTGCGTATAATTTTGAAAAAGGCGAGCCGTATATGATAGGAGATAACGAATATGCGGTTTTAAAAGCTTCTGTTGATATGCAGGTAGCTTCGGTTTATCAGACATATCTGATGAGAAAAGTCGGGGATTATATGCTTTGCATATGCATTTCGGGAAATACCGAAGATTATTATGATAATATAATAGGTAATTTCAGTTGATGATATGTTTTAAACTGCCTGATTATGTTTGTTATGAAATAGCAAGAGCAATAAAACCGTTCAATGATATTAAAATTTGCTGAATAAACCGGGAGGAAGACACCCTGTCTTCCTCCCGGTTTTTATATTAAGCTAAAACCCGAACAATTTAATATACATGTTAACGATATGATTTTACAAAAATTCCGGCGCAGTCTTCATCTGACATTTCGCAGGGGTTAGCCTCAAACAAACCTCCCTGCATAGAACGTGCGCCTTTCGCTAAGGTCAGAGCCTCGTCGGGAGAAATGCCGAAATCGCTCATTTTTAAGTTGTCCACTCCGCATTGTTTTTGAAGGCCGGAAAGAGCAGTAATGAAGTCTTGTGGCTTTTCGGCGTTTTCAACACCCATCGCTTTTGCCATTTTAACGAACTGCTCGTCACAAGCGTGTTTATCAATGAAGAACTGAGCAAATTCCTTAGAAATCATTATAAGTCCTGCTCCGTGAGGCAAATTGTGGTGATATGCGCTCATAGAGTGTTCCATGCTGTGCTGAGCGGTGGTAGAAGTCAGCTGCATGGTAATACCGGCCATTGTGCTTGCGTATGCGACATATTCTCTTGCGACAATGTCTTTGCCGTTTTCAACTGCGCGGGGGAGATATTTTGCGATGCTTTCTATAGCTGAAAGGGCTATTGTCTCGCTTAACAAATTAACTCCCTTTGACATCATTACTTCCGTGTGGTGAAACAGGGCGTCAAATCCTTGATAAGCGGTATATTTAGGAGGAACCGTAAGCATAAGTTCAGGGTCAACAACTGCTATAACAGGGGTGAGCATAGGGTTACCGAAACCGATTTTTTCATTTGTCAGAAGATTTGAAATAACTCCCCAGCCGTTCATTTCAGAACCTGTTCCGGAAGTGGTGGCTACAGCGACAATAGGAAGACCGCGGTTTGTCAAAGGCTTTCCCTTTCCGGTTCCGCCTACAACGTAGTCCCACAGGTCTCCGTCGTTAGTCGCCATTGCAGCTATGGCAGCAGACGAGTCTATGACTGCGCCTCCTCCGAGGGCAACAATAAAATCACAGAAATTATTTCTGGCAAACGAAGCGCCTTCCATAACAACATCTTTTGTTGGATTTTCCATAATTTTATCAAAAACAACGGTTTCAACACCTGCTTTTTCAAGTTGGAAAAGAGTACGGTCAAGGTAGCCGTTTACTTTAGTGGATTTTCCGTTAGAAATAAGCACCAATGCTTTTTTGCCCGGCAGCTGAAGCTCGCCGAGATGATTTAAGGAGCCGCGGCCGAAATATAAATTTGTGGGGTTGTAAAAATTAAAACTAATCATAAAATCCTCCTAATAAAAATTTTTCCGAATCTCGAAAACAAGAAAATCAAGACAGTCAATTTGTTTTTGTTCGCACCTGACTCGATTTAGTAAAAGTTTTCTGTGGTTTTGCAGTTTAGGTATAATTTTGATTGATTCACCGTTTTTAACGAAAGCCATGCATTTGTCAATGAGAGCGTTGTCACAGCCTGCGTCCTTAAGGTTTTGATAAATCAGTTCCAATGAGTTGTTAGCGTCGGCCATGTCCTGATCCTCCTTTAAATGTATTATAAATTACAGCATGAGTCATGTCAAATACTTATATATTATAGCATGGTATTCTTAAAAACAATATCATATGCAATTATAACGGTATAGGGTAATTAAGCAAAAGAAAAAAGCATTGTTTGAAAGTAAAAACCAATCATACAATGCTTTTTAAGGAAGGAAGTGTGTAATGAAGCTGTCTAAATTAAAATGTTATTAAAAGAACTGCCACTCATCAAATTCAAATCCGTCTGATATGACAAAGTAGATATCATGTTCACCTTTGATCTTTTTGCTGAGATCGTTGTGAACTACTGAAAAATCGTCATCTGAAGAGAATTCAAGTTCTCCGTAAGGATTGCCTTCAGTGTCGTCAACGTAAATCTGAATTTTGCCGGTTCCTTTTACTTTTGCTGCAAAAGCAAGAGCTGATTTATCAAAATCCGCGCCTTTAACACAAATTAAAGCACCAACGCCTTCTTCAGCTGTTGAGTATAATGTTACGTTTCCGTTTCCCTGATCATTATAGCCTATATCGGAGGATGAAAATGTGGTTTCGGCCTGATTGACATTAAACGGATTGAGACTTTTGATTTGTTCAACACCGTCTTTTGTGGCAAGAACCTCATTTATTGTAACTGTTTCCTCGTCAACTGTGGCTTTGTTTACACATAAACTTCTGAAACCGCCGGTAGTGCCCAAACTCCTTTGTGGGAAGAGCGAATGATAGAACAGATAGTATTCGCCCATGTATTTGTGAAGATGTGTGTGGTTATTACTGTATTCCATGCCGGCCTCACCGGGGTTTTTGAAATACCAGTCACGGTATTCCCAGCTTTCACTGTTGAGCGGATCTTTGGTTGTCAGATAAGCCATACTGCATGCTGGAGGAACCTCAGCGCCTTCTATATCCCATTCTGTACGGGAATTCCAGTCGTTGTTATATGTGTATACAAATGTTCCGTTGATGTAGTTAAGCTCGTTTGCCTCAAAGTGATAAAGGGTAGGAATTTCAACAATTTCGCTGTCGAAAGAAATCATATCTTCGCCCAGACGTACAATTCTCGCTCCGTTCTCGCCTCCGCCGAACGAAAGCCAACCCACACCGTTATCATCAATTACGGCGCCCGGGTCGAAAGGACTGCTGCCGGTAAGTCCGGGAGTGTTTCCGTCAACAATTGATCTTCCGAGAGGATCTGTCCAAGGTCCGGTAGGGGAAGTTGAAGTGAGAACACCGGTACCCCAACCGCTGTTGGAATAGTATAAATAGAAATGCGTTTTGCCGTCATCCTCAACGCGAGATACAATAGACGGAGCCCATGAAGCAATAATCCAAGGAGATATCTCTCCTACGTTGATAGTGCCATGATAAGTCCAGTTAACCATATCATCTGTAGAAAGCATGACAATAGATTTAATGTGTTCATATGAGTTTTTGCCTTCAGCGCCCACGGTAGTGTACTGCTGATGATCGTTAGTTCCGTAAACGTAGAGTCTGCCTTCGTATTCGATCGCTGTGGGGTCGGCACAAAAAATATTTGAAATGAGAGGGTTGTTAGTGGTTTTTGTTACATTTTCTGTAATCGAATCGATTTTGACGTTTAAGCTTTGACTTTCCATAAGATCTCCTTGAATCTTAACATCTGTAATGTCTGCTTCAGCGCATGAGCACAGAAGAACAAAGGATGCTATTAGTGCCGCTAGTCTATAAGTTTTTTTCATGTACATCAACTCCTTTTTAAATTGAGAAACATGCATCTAATATATATTTTAATCAAAAATACAAAAATGAAAATATCTCAATATGCAAATACATATATATATTTATGCAATAATCAAAGCTTTATAGAAAAGATTATATATATAAAACCTTACAGCCAACATTTGAAAGCCAAACTTTTAAAATCCACATTTAATGTACTGTATAATATAATAACGTGTAATCCGGAATGAGATAATAAAAACAGAGACGGTAATTAAAAGCCGTCTCTTGTGTAAAATCAACGTAAAAGCAGCCTTAAGAAAAAGAGGTATAGTCAGTTATACCGTTATCTGAAGGCACGAGCGTGCTCACAAAATTTTTCATTTCGGATTTCGAGTGAATTTTGTGGGTCTTTTCAATAACCGAAGCCTTTTCATTCTCAGGCAGTGAGGAGAAATACTCCATAGCCCTCGCGTTTGCGGTGAGAGCGATTCCGAGTCCTGACGGCATATCCGAGCTTGAGATTTTCTGCATAAAGTATATGCTCCTTTCAAAAATCCTTTGCAATTATAATCTCACGGATTAAGCGTTATATGTGAAGAAAATTTATGAAATAATAAAATAACAAGCTGCCATAAGCATATAAAACAAAGCCGGCATTAAGTCAAGTCAGAAACTGACGCTTAATGCCGTACTGTTTGTTATAAAATCCACACGCAAATCAAATTTTAATTTTGGCTGACGATTTCTGTGTAAAGGCCGATATAAAGCTTCGCCGAGCGCGCCCAGCTGAAATCCTGCCGCATTGCGAAGCTTACAAGCTTGCCCCACTGCATTCTTTTGTCATAATACGCTCTTGCCCTAATCAGAGCGTCAAGCATGTCGTGAGCGTTATATGTTTTAAATGTGAATCCGTTTCCGCCTTTTGCGCCGCAGTCAGAAATGCTGTCGGCAAGTCCTCCGGTTTCTCTTACTACGGGGATAGTGCCGTACCGAAGAGCGACCATTTGAGCCAGACCGCACGGTTCAGACTGTGAAGGCATGAGAAAAACGTCCGCTCCAGCGTATATGCGTCTTGCAAGGTCAGGCTTAAATCCGATAGTAACAGAAACTCTGTCCGGGTAACGGTAAGCCATTTCCTTGAAGAAGTCCTCATAGATTTTATCGCCCGAGCCGAGTATCGCGAAACGGTATCCGAGACGAATTATGTCTTCAAATACGCATTTGATTAGGTCGATGCCTTTGTGGGAGACAAATCTGGTTACAATACCGATAAGCGGAGACTTTTCATTGGGCAGACCAAGTTCCTCAAGAAGCTTTTCCTTGCACACAGCTTTTCCGGACTTGTCCGAAACGGAATAGTTTGCCGGAATCATAGGGTCAGTTTCGGGATTGTAGCTGTCAGTATCAATGCCGTTGAGAAAACCTGTGAGCTTGTACTGCTTTTGGGTAAGAATACGGTCAAGTCCGTAAGAATACCACGGGTCAAGAATTTCCCAAGCATATCTCGGCGAAACGGTGGTAATTTTGTCGGCGGTTTCAATAGCGCCCTTCATGAAGTTTACACAGCCGTCCCATTCGAGAATGTTTTTATAAAACTGAGGTATTCCCAAAAGGTCGGTAAGAAGCTCCATGCCGTATTTTCCCTGATACTGAATATTGTGAATTGTGAATACGGTTTTGATATTTCCGAAGCCCGGTTCGTAACGATAGAAAATATCATAATAAACCGGTATTAAAGCAGTTTGCCAGTCGTTAGCGTTAATAACATCGGGCATAAAGTCAAGGTGTTTTAGCATCTCAAGCACCGCTCTTGAGAAGAAAATATACCTTTCGGCGTCGTCGTAAAAGCCGTAAAGTCCGTCTCTTGAAAAATAGTATTCGTTGTCAAGCAGATAATAAGTGACACCTTTGTATTCGCCCTTAAATACTCCGCAGTACTGATTTCTCCAAGCAACAGGCACGGTGAAGTTTGTAAGATATGTCAGCGACTGACGAAGCTCGGACTTAATTGAGCTGTACAGCGGAAGAACAACCCTGCAATCATGTCCCTCTGCGTTTATAGCCGGAGGAAGAGACCCCGCGACGTCGGCAAGCCCGCCCGAAGCGGCATACGGAAGTGCTTCGCTTGCGGCATAAAGAATCTTCATTGTTAAATCACATCCTTTCTGTTAAATAGAAGCGCCTTTGCCGATAAACATAGGATATTCGACAGAGCCTGATAGCAATCTGTTTTCGGATATGTTTACATTTTTGTCGGTTATGACATTAGTCATTTCAACCCCGTCTTCGACTGTCGTGCCCTGCATCAGAATACAGTTTCTGATTTTGGAGCCTTTTCCGATTTTAACTCCTCTGAAAATAACGCAGTTTTCAACATCTCCTTTGATTTCGCAGCCGTCGGCGATAAGTGAACGCTTAACGCTGCTGTCGAGACCGTATTTCGAGGGAGCGTTGTCTCTTACTTTTGTGTAAATGGGGCGCTTATAAGCGAAAAGTTTTTTGCAGTTTTCAAAATTAAGCAGAGCGTAATTAGCCTCATAATAGTTTTTCATGTTGCTTATTTTGCTGTAATATCCGTCATATTCATAGGTGTAAATTTTAAATTCTCTGCATTTAGACTGCAAAATATCCTTTTCAAAGCTGTAAAGGCTTCTCGGAGCCGCCTGCTTGAGAATTTCAAGCAAAAAGTCACGCCGCATGACAAACATGTTTAAGCTCATCGAGCATGCTCCGCTCATAAGAGGATTTATAAGCACGTCGTGAATTCTTCCCGATTCATCGGAGGCGAAAACCGTGCAGCTTCTTGTGTCGTCGAGAGTGTAGATTCCCGTGTGAGCGACAGCAGTTATGTCAGCTCCCGTTGCGACATGCTTTTCAAGAATTGGTCTGAAATCCATATTTGTAACGATATCGCAGTCAGCTAAAACAACATATTCAGCGGCTGATGCCTTAATAAAGCCTACAGCTCCCTGCATAGCCTCAAGCCTTCCTCTGTAAAGCACGCTTTCGGCATTTGAAAACGGTGTGAGAATATGAAGACCGCCTTTTTTTCTTGATAAGTCCCACTCGGCGCCTGAACCGATATGGTCTATAAGTGAAAGGTAGTTTGATTTTGCGATTACTCCCACCTCTGCCATGCCAGAATTGACCATGTTTGAAAGGGGAAAGTCAATAAGCCGGTAACGTCCGCCGAACATAACGCTTCCCATTGTTCTGTTTTTTGTAAGGTCCTCGATTGTTTTGTCGTGCATATTGGCGAATACGAGACCGAGGACGCTGCTCATGTTAACAGCCATATCTTTTTCTCCTTTAGTTAAATATTTTCATAAACGATCTGTTTAGGCTTGACAACAGATCCGGGAGAAACCGTGACGTTATAGCCGATAACGGCGATGCCCCATTCGTTTTTGTTCTCGGTATCTTCCGGACGTCCGCCTATATGTGAACCCTCGCCGACGACGCTTTCCTCCCCGACAATTGCGTATTCAACAACCGCGCCTTTTTTAACAACAGCTCCCGGCATTAAAATCGAGTCGGTAACTACAGCCCCTTCCTCAATTGTAACGCCGTCTGAAATCATTGAAAAATCTACAGTTCCGTCTATGACACAGCCCTCTGTAACCATAGAGTTCTGGATTGCGGCGTGTTCGCCGATAACCTGAGGAGGCATGATAGGGTTTCGTGAAAATACTTTCCATGTAGGGTCATAGAGGTCAAGATTCAAATTCGGATTTAAAAGATCCATGTTGGCTTCCCAGAGGCTGTCGATTGTTCCGACATCTTTCCAGTATCCGCTGAATCGGTAAGCGTAAACCCTTTCTTTGTTTTCAAGGAGAGCGGGGATAATATTTTTTCCGAAGTCCTTTGTAGCGTTTTGGTCAAGCTCATTTTCGATTAGGTATTTTCTCAGAATAGGATATGAAAATATGTAAATACCCATTGAAGCCAAGGTGGATTTCGGCTCCTTAGGTTTTTCGACGAAATCGTATATTTCTCCGTCGTCATGAGCGAACATTATACCGAAACGAGAAGCCTCCGAGAGCTCTACGTTTAAAACGGCGATAGTGCAGACGGCGTCTTTTTCCTTGTGATACTGAAGCATTTTGTTGTAGTCCATTTTGTAGATATGGTCGCCTGAGAGGATTATAACATATTCGGGGTCATACCTGTCCATAAAGGGGAGGTTCTGATAAATGGCGTTGGCGGTGCCTTCATACCACTGACTGCCCTTTGCCGACTGATACGGAGGCAGAACATGAACTCCGCCGTGCACCCTGTCCAAGTCCCATGGCTGACCGTTTCCGATATACTCATTGAGGACAAGCGGCTGATACTGAGTCAGAACGCCGACCGTGTCGATACCGGAGTTTATACAGTTTGACAAAGGAAAATCAATAATCCTGTATTTTGCTCCGTAAGGCACGGCAGGCTTTGCGACTTTCTGAGTCAGCGCGTAAAGACGGCTTCCCTGACCTCCTGCCAGAAGCATTGCGACACATTCTTTCTTACTGTACATACTTTCACCCGATCCTTTCGCTTTGAGAGAGTTTATTTTTTTTATTTAATGAAGAAACAGGCGCGGCGTCTGCTTTTCTTTTTCTGGAAACAGATTTTTTTATTTTAAAATACATAACCGAAAGAGGAGGTATGTCTACCGTAACAGACTGCTCATGACCGTGCATTGGCTTTTTCTCTGATTTTACCGTACCGTTCAAGCAAGGGCTTCCGTCTGGCGACGCGGTGTTGAACACCTCGGTATAGCTTCCTTTATAAGGCACTCCGAACGAGTAATTTTTCCTTTCAACCGGAACAAAGTTGCATACAACGACAATTTCGTTTCCGAGCTTGTCCATACGCCGGAAAACAATAATACTTTGAGTGTAGTCGTCGTTGGATATCCAGTTAAAGCCTTCCCAAGAGAAGTCGATTTCCCAAAACGGAGAGTTTTTTAAATAAAAGGCATTCAAATTTTTAATAAACTTCTGATAGTTTTTATGGCTGTCGAATTTTTCCGGCATAAACCACTCAAGGCTGTCCTCGTAATTCCACTCACGAAACTGTGCGAATTCCTGTCCCATAAACAGCATTTTCTTTCCGGGGTGAGCGGTCATATAAGCCATAAACGCTTTTGCGCCCATAAACTTCTGCTCTATGTCTCCGAACATTTTATCTATCAGCGATTTTTTTCCGTGAACAACCTCGTCATGAGAAATCGGAAGAATAAAGTTTTCTGAAAAAGCATAAAAGAACGAAAAGGTAAGCTGGTTGTGATGATATGAACGGTGAATAGGGTCAAGCGCCATGTACTTGAGCATATCGTTCATCCAGCCCATGTTCCATTTAAAGTTGAAACCGAGTCCTCCTATGTCAACCGGTTTTGAAACGTTCGGCCAGGCGGTTGACTCTTCCGCAATCATCAGAGTGTTTGGAAACTTTGCGAAAACAGCGGTGTTGAGCTTTTGGAGAAATTCGACGGCTTCAAGGTTTTCGTTTCCTCCGTTTACATTGGGCTGCCATTCTCCGTCTCTCCTGTCATAGTCAAGATAAAGCATTGAGGCGACAGCGTCAACTCTTATTCCGTCAATGTGATATTTTTCAAGCCAGTGCAGGGCGTTTGAAATCAAAAAGCTTCTGACCTCGTTTTTGCCGAAGTCGAAAACCATTGTTCCCCAGTTTTTGTGTTCTCGCTTGAGCGGTTCGGAATATTCATAGCATGAGCCGCCGTCAAACTCAAAAAGTCCGGCTTCGTCTCTCGGAAAATGAGCGGGAACCCAGTCGAGTATCACGCCTATTCCTGCTTTATGGAAAGCGTTAACCATTGCCATGAAATCGTGAGGAGTTCCGAATCGTGATGTCGGAGCATAGTATCCGATTATCTGATATCCCCATGAGCCGTCGAAAGGATATTCGGCAAGCGGCATGAATTCAACGTGAGTATAACCCATGGATTTAATATACGGAACAGCTTCCTCGGCGAATTTTTTATAACTGAAAAGGTTTCCGTCGGGATATTTTTTCCATGAGCCTAAATTGACTTCGTATATGTTGATAGGGGACTCGTAGATATTCTGCTCGGCTTTTTTTTGCTGCCACGCCGAGTCGGTCCATGAAAAGCCGTCAATGTCGTAGTATTTTGTGCCGGTTGATGGCTTAAGTTCCATATGGTTTCCGTAAGGATCGGCTTTCATTCTCTTTTCGCCGTTTGCTCCGGTAATACAATATTTATATGTGTCATATTTTTTAACGCCCTCGAAAAACGCGGTCCATACGTCGGTATCGGGGACGCGCCTCATCTTTCCGTCCGATTCACTCCATCCGTTAAAATCTCCGACAACAGAAACTGCCGAAGCATTCGGAGCCCACACCTTAAAAGCTACTCCGTTTTTTCCGCGAACGGTCGTTTCGTGTGCGCCGAAAAGATCATGCGCATGATAGTTTGTACCGTTTTTGAAAGCCTGGTAATCTTTTTTTTCTTTTGAAGTAAGGTTATAAATCATTGGTCAGCGAACCGCGATAACAGCGGTCTTCCTCCTTTGGCTGATTTATTTTATTGTAATTATAATACCAAAATTATTAAAAAAAATCAATAGTTTTTTGGCAAATTCTTTAGTTTTACACATATTTTAAATTTGATTTATGTGCATTTTAACTATATACAATGTAAATATTATAGGAAACATCTCTTTAATGTATACAATAATGTCAGCATATTTTTATAACTGATGCTGTAATATCGTCGCGTCTTGGTGAATCAGACTCGGAGGCGGCGTCGACAAGTATTTGAGCCAGTTCTTCAGGAGAGCATTTCCTGTTGTCGGAAATAAGCTGAGTTAGCTTAGAGGTTATCGATTCCGCGCCGTCGGTGAGCATGATAACAATGTCGCCAGATTGTATTTTAACGCTTGCGCAGGCATATTCGGGAGCGGTGAAAATGCCGAGCGGCAAAGAAGACATTTCGAGCTTTGACAGTTTTCCGCCGCTGTATACATAGCTTGGGGCGGCACCGGCTTTAAGAACCGACAGCTCGCCGCTGCTCAGGTTGATGTGAACAAGGTCAAAAGTTGAAAAACTCTCGTCCCAGCCTTTGACACGGATAATAGAGTTTATCAGTCTGAGCGAAGCGGAGGGAGAGAAACCGGCTGTTATAAGTCTTGAAGCGAGGGTTACGGCAAAAAGCGAGTTCAGCCTTGCCTTTTTGCCTGTTCCCATTCCGTCGGATATCATTATATATTTTTCTTTTTCGGCGACATTAAGCTCATCATAGGAGTCTCCGCAGTATTCGTCGGGGCTGCCCGAAACCTGATAAAAGCCCACAAAAGCTTTTAAAGACGGTTTTTCGCTCATTTCAAGCCTCATAAGCTTGTCCGCAACCGTAACGACCGGCAGTGACAACTCGGCACCGATTGCCTCTGAGGCTTCGCAGCAAATAACCGCAGGATTGAGTTTTTCCTTGACTCCAGCAAAAATCTCAACCGAAAGTCTTCCAAAAGTATCCCGAAAAACAGCGGGGCGAACCGAAACCAACCCGATTTCCGAAAGGCGGGTTTTAAGGCAGGCGGTAAGCTCCGAATCTACTTTTGATGAATCACGAAGTCCGCAGCAAAGGCTGTCGAGGATGTCTGATGTCGTTGAAAGCTGTTCGGTCATAAGCTCACGGAGATTAGTGCACTTTTGAGCGCGTTCGTTTTCAAATGCCTCACGCTCATATGCAAGGTTAAATTCCGAAGCAAGCTCTTCTTTTTTTCTGCATCCCTGAAGTCTCGCGCAAACGGTATTTACGGTTATGAAACCGTCTCTGCGGAGCTTTTGCTCAAGAAGCGCGAAAGCGCACTGAACATAGTCATATCCCGTTGCCCAGCATCTTGCGTTGTCTCGGCAGCTGCCGCAGACTTTTTCGCAGACATCCGAGCGGATTTCTGATTTGGGCTTCTTTCTTTCGACAGCCTCAGAGACGCCGTTTATTTGTTCGCGAACGTCATCAAGCATTTTTGAAGCGAAGCTCAGCCTAAGCGAAAGGTTATCGTTTGCGTCATTTGAAAGTCTTATGAGATTAAGCTTTGCAACTGCTTTGTTTAAAGCTTTTTCGGGAATAAGGGCAAATGCGGCGCAGGCGACGATTATATCGATAAGAAACGGAAAGGTGTCTGAGTTTAAGCCGACCGCAAGCGAGCAGACAACATTCAGAGCAAGGAACACAACGGATGTGATAAACCTGCTTTTTGCGGCGGCAGCTCCTGTTATCAGTGCGGCTATTGACAGCAAGACAGTGTTCTGAGAAAGCTCCGGGCGGCAGAAAATAACTCCGCAGGCTGTTAAAACAGCGGTGAAAGCTCCGGCGGTTTTCGGAAGCTTCATCATTACGACAAGAATTACGAAAACCCCGGCAGAGCGTCCGGGCGTGAAATCAAAAAACGAAAACGATGATAGCACACATACGGAGCAAACGTATAGGAAACATACGCCCACTCTTCCCGTTTGAGTAGACGAAACCGAACGCCCCTCTGAAAAGGGTATAAAAACCGACATTGCAAAATAAACCGCCGCCGCTCCTAAAAGAGAGGAAACGATTTGAAAAGTATAATCGGAAACACTTTCGTCGAGCAAAAGGAAAGCGGCGGTTGAAAATGCCGCCAGGCTTGCTCCCGAAATAACAGCGCAGCGTGCCGGGGCGGATTTTCCCTCAAAAACCGAAGGCTTAAACAGCTTGAGCAGAGACAGCAGGGCAATCGTGAGCAGATTAACCGCTCCGCTTTTTTCGTTCCCGGAGAAAATATAAACTATCATGCTGAAGAAAAACGCCGCCAAACCGTTTATGGGCGAGAAAAGAACAGCTGGAACAATATTAAAAGGAGAAATGTAGCCCATTATCCTGCCCGCAGCGCAAAGAGCGGAAGACACCGCAGCCGCAATGCCTTCGTTTATTTTTTTCATAGGTAGTTTAAATTCTTCGTTTGTTTGATTGATTTGCTCGGTTTTCAGCGTCGCCATTTTACAACCTTTCCTTTCAAAACATCCGCCAAAGCTGATTTAATATTCATAAAATACTGTACAGCAGATATTTTATAACTACCGAAAGGAGAAAATTGTCACAATTTTACATATAGTAAAAATCCGCTGAAAATACGTTAAAGTATTCTCAGCGGACGGTTAGTTATAAAATGATGGTGAGACTACATGAGTGAAAGCTTTTTAAGCTCCTCCGAAAAGACAATAAACTGTTCCATTGACAGCTGTTCAGGACGTACGTTTGGGAGAAGCGAGGCTGCTTGTGCGGCTTTTGCGGCATTTTCTTTCGGTATGCCGAGCGCGGACGAAACGGAGTTTACAAGGGTTTTTCGCCGCTGAGAAAAAGCGCCCCTCGCGACCTTGAAAAACCATTTTTCATCGCTTACTCCGTCCGGAGTCTTGTCTTTTATGTCAAACCTGACAACACAGCTGTCAACGTTCGGAGACGGCATAAAGCTTCCTCTTGAAACGTTAAAAAGGATTTTCGGGGAGCTGAAATAATTCACCGCGACCGTAACCGCCCCCATGTCACGGGCCCCCATTCCGGTGCAGAGCCTGACTCCGGCTTCTTTTTGAACCATGACGGTGATTGAATGTATGGGAAGTCTTTGCTCAAGCAGAGACATAATAATAGGGGACGTAAGATAATATGGCAGATTTGCGCAGACAGCGACCTCAAGACCTGAAAATTCGTCGGCTATAAGCTTTTTCAAATCAACCTTCATGATATCGGCGTTTATAATCTTAACATTGCTGTATTCTGAAAGGGTTTCCGCAAGCACAGGCAGAAGCCTTTCGTCGATTTCGACCGCAACCACCCTGTCCGCACGCTTTGCAAGCTCGTTTGTCAAAACGCCCACACCCGTTCCGATTTCTATTATTCCGAATCCTTTCCGAGCGTTTCCCATTTCGGCTATTTTTGGGCAAACCGACGGATTTATGAGAAAATTCTGCCCCAGCGCTTTTGAAAACGAAAAATTGTGTTTTGCAAGAAGGCTCTTAATAACGTTTATATTAGATAGATTTTCCAGATAACTCACCTCATTATAAATTATACTTATATGAGTATACTTCAAACAGCATAATAAGTAAATAGAACAAAACAAAAAACGCAAGATAATATAAGACAATAAATATAACTGAGTTTCATTGACATATACATTTGACTCATGCATAAACGTGCATTGACAATTTTGTGCAATATGATACAGCAAATTCATTATTAGTGTGTAATGTCGTTCTTAAAGGGAAAAATAGCGAAATGATGGAGGGGAATATGAAAAGTAAATTATTAACAGCGACAATTTGCGCGCTGTCAGCTGCGGCAGTTGATGTTTCACTTGCGGGCTGTTGAGCTTCCGCCGCTGTAAGCTTTCATATAGCTAAGGATATCACCATTGAAAACTGTGTCTTTACAAAGCTTGGCTGCAACGGAGTTCAGCTTTTTGCGGGATGCAAAAACTTTAATATAATAGGGAACAAGATTTATGATGTTTAGGGATGAGGAATGTATGTCGGGGATATGAAGGGAAACGGAGACTATTCTTCACCGGCAAGCAAAACACTGACTCAATCGGTCCGCTCAGCGGAATTTTGATGAAGTATAACGGTACCGAGTGGGAGCAGATCGGCGACAAGTTTTCAGAAAGCTTGGCTGCCTTTAATTTACTTTAGAAGGTGACACTACTTATGTTGCCTATGCTGATCCCGATGACAACTGACGAACTGTCATGAAAAAATACAACTCACATCGGATATAAAAACATTCTTGACAGCAGCCTTTATATGATGAAATACACGGATGAGTAACCCGGCAAAAATTAAAGCAGACTGTGCAAAATTGCGCTGTCTGCTTTTTAATTGTTTTTTGTCAGGTTTTGCTGTTTACCGAATATACGTCGGCGACATCGCTTATAGTTATATACGCCGTCGGGTCTATTTCATGCACAATATCCTTCATTTTTGTAACCTGAAAGCGGTTTACGATAAAATATATCATGGTTTTGTCAGCGTTTGAATATCCGCCTTTTGCGGCAAGGCGGGTCATTCCGCTTTCAAATGCGGAAGACAGAGCCTCGCATATCTCGTCTGGTGAAACGGTTATGATAACCGCGCATTTCGCTCTGTCTATACCGTCTACAATAAAGTCAACCGTTTTTAAGGCCGCCATGTATGTTACAATCGAGTACAGCGGCAGAACCCAGCTGTTGATGACAATTCCGCACACTATGTATAAAAGTACGTTGTAAAGCATTACAAATGTGCCTACGGATATTCCGAGCCTTTTAGCGAATATAACCGCCATAACCTCTATTCCGTCCATAGCTCCGCCGAAACGAATTGCAAGACCGCTTCCTGTTCCCGATATAAGTCCTCCGAACAGTGCGCACAGAAGCAAATCCTGCCCTGCGAGGGGAGAGGCGACGCTTACGTCAATCGGGAGTATGTCGTTTATTAGCCATGCAGTTAATGAATAAACCGCGACTGTGTAAATGGCATAGACAGTAAATAAAACTCCCTGCCTTTTAAGTCCGTATATGAAAAGAGGTATGTTTAAAACGAGAAGAAAAACAGACAGCGTCAGGTATGCAGGGGTTATCTGGTCAAGCAGCATTGCCGTTCCCGAAATGCCACTATCGTATAAATTAACGGGAGTAAGAAATATAGTAATACCTATTCCGTTTATTAACCCGGCCAGCGTTAGCATAAACATATTACGAAATTTAATTTTTTTTAGAACTTTCAATGGCATCAACCCTTTCATCAACGTAAAATCGGTGAAAACACAGTGGATGTATAATAATATTATACATTAATTATATCATAAATCACTGTTCAGTCAATACACGCAGCCGCATAAAAAGACTAATTAAGAAATGTTTCTTTTTGTCTTGATTTTTTCTTTAATTATGTTATAATTAATGTGAATATTATTGTTCACCGCCTTGAAATTATTTTTGAACGGATACCTTTATTTATGATTATGAAACGAACTAAACTTGTATTTATATATTCCGTTGCCGCGGCTGTTTTGCTCTGCTCGTGCGGCAAGCCTATCATAACTGATGAGCCGCAGGTGACTGAAAATTCAGTAATTGAAACCGTCACCGAAACTAAACCGCCTGTGACAGAAACTGAGCCGGAGTCTTCCGCAGAGCCTTTGCCCGACCCGTCGGTCAGAATCGTGTGCGCAGGAGACAACCTTATTCACTCGTCTCTGTACAAGCAGGCTAACCGCAGAGCAGGAGGAGACGGTTATGATTTTGACTTTGTTTATGAAAAAGTCGTAAAATACATCGAGCCTGCCGACCTTGCGATTTTAAATCAGGAAACTCTTGTCACCGATAAGTTTGAGCCGAGCGATTATCCGAGATTCTGCACTCCAGAGGATCTCGGCAAAAAAATGATAGACATGGGTTTTGACGCGTTTTCAATTTCAAACAACCATATTCTTGACAAAAACGAGGAAGGACTTTTGGCAACGCTGGACTTCTGGGATTCTCAAAAGGGTATTATAAGATACGGAGCCTACCGCGATAAAGAGGATATGGACAATATCAGAACTCTTGAGATAAACGGAATTACTTTCGCTTTTTTGGGTTACACAGAGCATACAAACGGGCTGTCTCTTCCGGCTTCGTCGGAGTGTGAGATAGTGTATCTCTCGGAGCTTGACACAATAAAGGAGCAGATTCAGAGAGCAGACGAGCTTGCGGATGTCGTTATAGTAAGCCCTCATTTCGGAATTGAGACAACTAATATTGTAACGGACCAGCAGAAAGACCTTACACGAAAATTTGTCGAGTGGGGAGCGGATTTGATTATCGGCACTCAGCCGCATACCGTTCAGACAATGGAGTTTATTGATAAGCCGGACGGAGGAAAGGCTTTCGTTTATTACTGTCTCGGTAATTTTGT
Organism: uncultured Clostridia bacterium; assembly: GCA_944385905.1. GTDB lineage: Bacteria > Bacillota > Clostridia > Oscillospirales > Ruminococcaceae > CALWZA01. The sequence goes on along the minus strand of CALWZA010000016.1, from coordinate 25,343 downwards.
TTCGGCACAGAACACCGAGCTTACTCTTGTAGGCATAATAGGCGACCTCACCGTTACAAAAAGCCTTGAAACGGGAGAGATTACTTTTTCAGAGGTAAAAGCAATCCCCATTATAACCCAATACGGCTACAACTACTCAAACATTCATATTGTGCCGTACGCAGAATACTCACCGGAGCTTGCGGCGTCCCACGGAAGCGGATGCCTGAGCATAGATTCAATCGAACGGGTTCTCTCAAACGTTCCCGACGAATTTCTCAGCATTGAATAAATTCGCCGTTTAATACCGGCGCAATGAAAGGATGGTCACAAAAACATGAAATTTGCAGACGGATTTTGGCTTAACAAAAAAGGCTACAATGTTGCTTACGCAAATGAGGCGTATCAGACGGTTGTCGGCAAAAATGAAATCAAGCTTATCGCTACGCCAAGCCACATTTACAACAGAGGTCAGACGCTCGGAGGACCTAACCTCGAAATAACCTATTCCTCTTATGCGGAAAATGTTATCAAGGTTTCGATTTGTCATTACAAGGGAGGACTTAACAACTCTCCGAAATTTGAGCTTAACGAAAATCAGGGCTACACTCCGGTTATCAACGAGACAGACTCGACCGTTGAAATGATTTCGGGCAAGACAAGGCTTGTTATAAGAAAGCATGACTGGAACTTTGAGTACTTCTACGGCGATAAGAAGCTTACCGGAGGAGCTTGGCGCTCAACTTCGTACATCACCGAGAGCAAGTTCATTTCCGACGCTAAAAAGACTCTCCGCACCGACGAGACTTTCTGGAGCTATCCTTACGGTGAGGTTTCAACATTCATGCGTGAACAGCTCACCCTTTCTGTAGGCGAATATGTATACGGATTCGGAGAGAAGTTTACAACCTTCACTAAAAACGGTCAGACTGTTGAAATCTGGAATGCTGACGGAGGCACATGCTCAGACCAGAGTTATAAGAGCATCCCGTTCTACACCACTTCACGCGGCTACGGTATTTTCGTAAACAGCTCGGACAACGTTTCGTTTGAAGTCGCTTCGGATACGGTATCCAAGGTTTCATTCACCGTTCCCGGTCAGAAGCTTGAATACTTTGTAATAGGCGGAGAAAATCTTGAAGAGGTTGCCGCTCACTACACAACTCTTACAGGCAAACCCGCGCTTCCTCCGGCTTATACATTCGGACTTTGGCTTACAACCTCATTTACTACAAAGTATGATGAGGAAACCATCACATCGTTTATCGACGGAATGGCTGAAAGAGATATTCCTCTTCAGGTTTTCCACTTTGACTGCTTCTGGATGAAGGAGTTTGAATGGTGCAACTTTGAGTGGGACAAGAGCCAGTTCCCTAACCCGCCCGAGATGCTTGCGAGACTTCACAAGGACAAGGGACTCAAGACCTGCGTATGGATAAACTCATATATCGCTCAGCAGTCTAAGCTCTTTGACGAGGGCGCCGCAAACGGATATTTTGTCAAGAATAAGGACGGCAGCGTGTTCCAGTGCGACGAATGGCAGCCCGGTATGGCTTTGGTTGACTTCACAAATCCGGAAGCCTGCGAATGGTACGCTTCAAAGCTCAGAGCTCTCTGCGAAATGGGAGTTGACTGCTTCAAGACAGACTTCGGCGAGAGAATTCCTACCGACGTTGTTTACTATAACGGCGCAGACCCGATTAAGATGCACAACTACTACACATATCTCTACAACAAGACAGTGTTTAACGTTCTCAAGGATTATTACGGCGAAAACAAGGCTTGCCTGTTCGCGAGAAGCGCTACTGTCGGCGGTCAGCAGTTCCCTGTTCACTGGGGCGGCGACTGCTCTGCCGAGTACAGCTCAATGGCTGAAACCCTCCGCGGCGGTCTTTCGCTTTGCATGTCCGGCTTCGGATTCTTCAGCCATGATATTTCAGGCTTTGAAGCTACAGCTACACCCGATATTTACAAGAGATGGTGCGCTTTCGGACTTCTGTCAACTCACAGCCGTCTCCACGGAAACAGCTCGTACCGTGTGCCTTGGCTCTTTGACGATGAGGCGTGTGATGTCCTCCGCTTCTTTACAAAGCTCAAGGGTCAGCTTATGCCTTATCTTTTCGCTCAGGCTGTCAAAACTCATGAGGTCGGCGTTCCTATGATGAGAGCTATGGTTATGGCTTATGCCGACGACCCGACATGTCCCACTCTCGACAGACAGTACATGCTCGGCGACAATCTCCTCTGCGCTCCTATTTTCAATGCTGAGGGAATTGCTGAGTTCTATGTTCCGGCGGGAAAATGGACAGATATTATCACCGGCGAGGAATATGAGGGCGGAAAGTGGTATAATAAAAAATGCAGCTACTTTGAAATGCCTGTTTTGGCTAAGCCCGGAAGCATCGTTCCTTTCGGAAACTTCAAGAGAGATTTTGAATACAATTATCTCGACGGCACTGAGTTCAGAGTATACGCTCCTGTTGACGGAATGGCTGCTGTTTGCCCGATTTATGACACAGAGGGCAAGAAGATATTTGAGCTTACCGTTGCAAGAAACGGAAACGAGCTTGAGGTTTCATATCCCGACAGCGAGTTCGGATTCAAGGTATCGGTAGGCGGAAAGGTTACCGAAATTGCTCCTCACACAACCGGAGTAAAAATCGGTTTATAAGGTTTTAATTTGAAAAACACTTTTGAAAAGATTTACGATGTCGTCAAAAAAATTCCCGGCGGAAAAGTCGCGACATACGGTCAGATTGCCGCTCTTGCGGGCAACCGTCATTGGTCGCAGGTTGTCGGTTACGCTCTTCACGCTAATCCCGAACCCATGATAATACCTTGTCACAGAGTGGTAAACCGTTTCGGCGAGGTATCCGAGGCGTTTGCGTTCGGAGGCAAAAATCGTCAGGCCGAGCTTTTAGAATCAGAGGGAGTAACTGTAATCGACGGCAGAGTCGACCTTTCAAAATATCTTTGGAACGGACTTTAGATATAAGATAATAAAGCATATGAAAAAACGGCGCCGAACAGTAATCGGTGCCGTTTTTTTGTTATAGCCTTGTAAAATCACTTATTTTCATTAATGATGTCCTGAACAAACTCCTCGTTTAAGTCCTCATACGCTGAAAGCATCGGTTTGACTTGCGGATTTTTCTTTCTTTCATAGTAATTCTTTGTTATCTTAACTACAAGTCCGCTTAGTCCGACTACTCCTATAAGGTTAGGTATAGCCATAAGCCCGTTGCTTGTATCTGAAAGCGCCCACGCGAGAGGACTGCTCATCACCGACGCCGATATGATAAGAAGGACATATATTATCTTAAAACATAAAACAGCAATGCGCTTTCCTTTTTCACCTGTTTTATGAAACAGAAACTCAGTTGCCTTTTCTCCGTAATACGACCACGCAATGATAGTTGTAAAAGCAAACAGAGGAAGGATAATTGAATAAGCCACTGTTCCGAATGTTCCGAAGTTGTCCGAAAACAGCATAAGCGAGGTAGCTGAATCGCTTTCGGTTCCGGTCAGGGCCGTCACGTCAACAGAGGTGAGAAACATAAGCGCTGTGAGCGTGCAAATTATAAAAGTGTCAAAAAACACCTCAAAAATACCCCAGAGCCCCTGTTTTACAGGCTCTCTTGTCTCTGAAGCGCAGTGAGCGATAACAGACGAGCCGAGTCCTGCCTCGTTTGAGAATACTCCTCTTGCCATACCCATTCTTATCACCTGTGAAAAAGCATAGCCCAAAATTCCGTTTCCTGCCGCCTTGAAATTAAAAGCGTGATTGAAAATAAGAGCAAAAGCCGACGGAAGAGCCGAAATATGGGTAATTATTACAATCATCGCGAGAATTATGAAAAGCAGAGACATAAACGGAACGAGATATGACGCGACTTTTCCGATTCGTTTAATTCCGCCGATTATAACAAAGGCGACAAAAACCGCAACTATTATTCCTATTATTAGCTTTGCCGTAACAGATTCCGATAGGCTGAAAGTAGAGGTCAGCGCACCTGAGATTTTATTAGTCTGAGCTCCGCTCATTCCTACGGCGGCAATCATGCAAAATACAGCAGCGATGTATCCGAGCCATTTAAGTCCGAGACCTTCGGAAATGTAATACATCGCTCCGCCTGAGAAATTGCCGTCTTTGTCTTTTTTTCTGAAATACAGTCCGAGAACATTTTCCGCGTAGTTAGTTATCATTCCGAAAAATGCCGATACCCACATCCAAAAAACAGCTCCGGGACCTCCCGCCAAAATGGCGTATGTAACTCCTATAATATTGCCTGTACCGACTGTGCCGGAAATAGCAGCGGAAAAAGCCTCGAACTGAGAAATAGAGTTTGCTTTATTATCTTTTGTTTTCTTTTTTTCGATGTTTTTTAATGTAGGGATGATAGTTGTGCTCATAGATTCGCCGAGCTTTCTTACCTGCATAGCTTTTGTCCTGAAAGTCAGCAGTATTCCGGTTCCCAGAATTAGAATTATCATCGGCCAGCCCCAGACAATACCGTTTATTACGCTGTTTACATCAGTGATTGCGGAAATAATGTTGTCCCACATAAAGGCAGTCCCCTTAAATATTATACGACTTTTACAGTCTCATAAATAAAAAGTTTAACATATGTCTTAAAGCTTGTCAATAAAATTAATGGGGGGAGGTAATAACGGCTTTTAAATAAAATTTTGCTGAGATACTTTACAAATGTAAAAACATATGATATAATTCAAATGTTTCATACTTGCGGATATGGCGGAATTGGCAGACGCGCATGGTTCAGGTCCATGTGAATGCAAGTTCATGCAGGTTCAAGTCCTGTTATCCGCACCATTGCAGGTCCGGAGCCTTAGGAGCTTCGGACCTGTTTTTTAGCTTTGCGAGAATAATTCGAGAAGATTTAACGTAAAAGCTGCGGCAAATCAGCAGCATGCAAAACGGTTTTCAAAGGAGCGGGTACAGACGAAAAAAGCATATATTCCAAAGCTGTCACAGAACCAGCTTAAAATAATCGCGGCGGCTGCTATGACTTTAGATCATATCGGCGCTGAGTTTTTCCCGGCAACGGACATATTAAGAATAATCGGAAGAGTAGCTTTTCCTATATTTTCGTTTTTTATATTTACAGGATTTAAGTACACAAGAAGCCGCTTGAATTATATGCTGAGGATATTGGCGGTAGGTATTTTGTGCGTGATTGTATATATGCTTTATTCGGGAGAGATGTTCGGAAATATATTTATAACTTTTTCGCTATCGATTTGCGTATTATATTGTCTGCAAAAGTCTGAGGATTTATGGCGGACTAAAGAGCCGGTAAAACGCGCGGCTGCAACCGCGGTATTAACAGGCAGTTTAGCTGCGGCGTTTATAATATGTAAAGCCGTTTATATAGATTACGGTTTTGTCGGGGTTTTGCTGCCGTTTTTCGCAAAGCTTTTTTCTGATTTCATTAAAAGCAGAGGCTTAATAAAACACTATGAAAAATATCATGCCTTAATAGGCTTTTCAGTAGGTCTTGTTCTTTTGTCGGCTGATATGGGAGGACTTCAGCCATGGTGTTTGCTGTCTCTTCCGCTGCTGTCGGCATACAGCGGAGAAAGGGGAAGATATAGAATGAAGTATTTTTTCTACTTGTTTTATCCTATTCACTTAGCGGCAATAGGTATCGCATCGATGATAATTAAAGGATAAAAACACAAAAATAAAGGCTTTGAGAAAAACTCAAAGCCTAATATAATATAATAATATATGCAATTTAAATTATTTTGACGGAGAGATATAGTCGATGGGATCGATCCAGTTTCCGGCTCTTTTAATGGCAAAGTGAAGGTGAGGCTCCATGTTTGCTTCAATATCGGCAGTATCTCCGACGGAGCCTATTACGGTTCCCGCATTTACCTCATCGCCGACCTTTACAGTCAAAGCCTTTGCAAGATTGTAGTAGTGACCTTCAATCGCGTTTCCGTGGTCGATAATAACGCACTGACCCCAAAGCGGGTCTTCCCAAACCTGAGTAACTGTTCCGCTTGTCATTGATTTTACCTCAGTGCCCGTGTCCGCTTTTATATCGGTGCCGTCATGTGTTTTCCAGATGTTAAGAGGCTCTGTTTTCACAAGTTCACCATGTGAAAAGGCGTTAATGACCTCGCCGTTTACCGGCATTACGTTTGGCTGAGCGTTAAGCAGGGCTTCAAGATCCGGTTCTATCGGCTCTGTGACAGCAGCTTCAGTTGTATCGCTTTTTAAGATTCCTGACAAAAGACTGTCTACGTCGCTTGCGTCCTGCTCGGTAAATGATGTGGTCTGTTCCGTAAATGCTGGATTCTGGGTAAGCTCTTTAACGGTGTTTCTGTAAACCGCCGCACCCGCGGCTCCGACAGCTGTCACACAAACGCAAAGCGCGATGTAAAAGCCTTTTCCTGATAGTGCGCCTGCGATTTTTGAATTGCTGAAATTAATTTTTTTCACGGTTGATATCTCGCTTTCTCCGACGCATTTTTTGAAACCCCGTCGGCAGGATAAGCCAAAGATTACGCGTTCCCCGGCTTTTCTGCCATTATTTTTGACGTAAATTGCTTGTTTATACATTCAAGAAAACGAAAATATAAAAAGGCGGCGGCTTCAAGTCATGAAACCGCCGTTTAAATTATTTCCAAAGGGGAGAAGGATATGCGCCGCTTTCGGTCAAAGCCTTTAAAGCCGACTGAACAAGCGCCTTGTCCTCAGCATAGGTTACTCCGAACCACTTGTCTCGGGATTCCAAAACCGAAATATCACATTCTTTTTTCTCAAGCATTTCGCCGATAAGTATAGGCAGCAGATACTCCTTTTTCAAGGGATTGTCGCCGAGATTGTTAAGAAAATCGACAAATCTTTTCTGAAGCTCGTCGATAAAGTCGGGAGTAAATCCCCACATATTCATCGAAACGTGAGCGTTTTCGGAAACTTCCTTTTCGCCATCGCCGTCCTGAGCGACTACCTTTCCGTCGGCAAGACGATGAATTTCATAAGTTTCCTCAACTTTAACAAGCTTTCCGTTATCATCAACATTGCATATTCCTCTTGTAACGGTTCCGTTTTCGCTGAGCGTGTTTTTAAGAATGAACCCTGCGCAGCAGAAAGTAAATTTCTCGCTTCCGTCGAGATTCACAAGAAAATCATGCACGGATTTGAAAGCGCTCTTGCCGTAATAGTCGTCGGCATTTATGACGCAAAACGGCTCGTTTATAACGTTTTTCGCGCACAAAACAGCCTGACCTGTGCCCCATGGCTTTGTTCTTCCCTCCGGAACCGAAAATCCCTCGGGCAGGTCGTCAACCGACTGATAAGCGTACTCAACCTCGATTATTTTTGAGATTCTGTCGCCGACAGTTTCCTTGAAAAGCTTTTCAATGTCCTTTCTGATGATGAAAACGACTTTGTTAAAGCCTGCCTCAATAGCGTCGTAGATGGAATAATCCATAATAATTTCGCCGTTTGGTCCGACAGCTTCAAGCTGTTTAATAGCCTTTCCGTAGCGGCTTCCGATACCTGCCGCCATAATTACAAGAGCTGTTTTTTTCATTTCCTTCAAATCCTTCCTTACTTAAATTATACACTTATAATATCTTTAATAACTTCGCCTGCGATAATCATTCCCGCACACGGCGGAACAAAGGATACGCTTGCAGGAATGTGCCTTGACGGAGCGTCATTGTCGCTGAGTTCGCACAGAGGTTTTTTCGGAAGCTCTTCCGAATATACTACTTTGAGACTTTTTATTCCTAAATCTTTAAGCTCTTTTCTCATAACCTTTGCGAGAGGACAAACCGAAGTGCTGTAAATATCAGCCACCTTAAAAGCGGCAGGGTCAAGCTTGTTTCCCGTTCCCATAGAGCTGATAACCGGAACGCCCGAAGCCTTGCACCGCTTTATAATTTCGAGCTTTGCTGTGACTGTGTCAACTGCGTCGACTACATAATCATACTGCGAAAGGTCAAAATCACCGGCGTTTTCAGGAGTGTAAAAAACAATGTTTGCGCAGACATCGGCTTCAGGATTTATGTCGAGTATGCGCTCTTTCATAACCTCAGCCTTTGTTCTTCCGACTGTTGAGGATAAAGCTGTTATCTGGCGGTTTATGTTTGAAACCGAAACAACGTCTTTGTCAAAAAGCGCAAAATGCCCGACTCCGCATCTTGCAAGGGCTTCGCATACAAAGCCGCCTACTCCTCCGATTCCGAAAACCGCAACTTTTGAATTTTTTAATTTTAAAAGAGCGTTTGTACCGAGTAAAGCATCAGTCCGCTGAAATCGAGTTAAATTTTCGATAAAAATCTCTCCCTAAAATATCTTTAATAATTTTATACCATTGAATCAAAAAAATCAAGACATCTAAATACAAAATTAAAAACGTATTGCTTTTTAAGACAATATGACCTAAAATAGAACAAGGAGAATTTTTTGATTCGCGCGCAATAATTTTGAATGTCAGGGTGTATTAAAAGTATAAGTATATTGCGCAGTATACTTTAGTTGGAAGGGGGAAGCTTTCGGAGAAATTCGGAAGCCATATTTCAAATGCAGGCAACCGACGTCGAGGTTTACATTTCACGCATTTTAGATACCTATTCAAGCATGATTTACCGTGTCGCATACCATAATCTCTGCAACTCGCACTATGCCGAGGATATCACTCAGGAGGTTTTGCTCAAGCTTTGCAGCTTAAGACCCGAGTTTTCATCTCAGGAGCATGAAAAAGCGTGGCTTATAAGAGTCACAATAAACTTATGCAAGAATTATAACAAAAAGGTCAACGCTCACCCCGAGGATGAGCTGACTCCCAATATCGCGGACAGTATTCCCGCTCCGGACAGAGCGGCGGAAAACGAGGTTTTGGAAGCGGTTATGGCGCTTGATGAAAAATTCAGAAATGTCGTGTATTTATTTTATTATGAGGGCTATTCGGTAGCGGAAATAGCTCAGATTGAAGGCAAAAATCAAAATACTGTCCTGTCTTTGCTTCACAGGGCACGCAAAAAGCTTAAAGAAAATTTGGAAGGAGGTTTTGAAAATGTCTGAGAAAAATAACAAAGACCTCTACATAAGCGCATGCGACGGTATTACTCCTCCCGAGAGAATGAGAGAAAGGCTTGAAGCGAAAATGAGAGAAGCTTTAAGCGCCGAAAGAAAAAATCCCACGGAAAGCATGGAAAGCTTTAACTTTATAACAGACACGGAAAACAGAAGAAAAGAGATAAAATATAGAAATTTCGCTCAGAGAAACGGCAAATATATTGCCATTGCGGCGGCTTTTGCGATAGTTATCGGAGCCGCGTCATACGCTTCGCTTTTTGGCGGTAATAATTTGATTGCGCTTGATAATTCAAAATCCGCTGAAGCTGCTTTAGAATCTAATGACGGAGGAATAGAGGAAAACGCAGCGGTTGAAGAGCCGGAATTCATATTCCAGCAAACGCCTCCTCTGTCGGAGGACAACAACGATTATATTACCGAGAGCGCTATAGGCAACGCGTTAACAGGATTTGCGGACAAAAAGGAATCGGCGGAGCCCGAGGAAGTTTTCGATGAGGAAATGCCTGTCGAAGAGGAAGCTGTTGAGGAATGTGAGACTGTTGAGGAAGACTGTGTGGATAACGTTACTGCGGAAACCACTTCTTCCGACGATGTCGTTACGGCAAGAGCAGGCTGCACTTATGATGTTTTGGGAACAACGCTTGTGTCTTCAGAGCCGCTTTCATTGACCGCAAACAGCATTTCGCTCTCGGAAAATATCACGGGAGCTGAGATTAAATCCGCCTTGAGTGAGTCCGACGCGGCTGAAAATCCCTCCGATATTCAAAACGTAACCATGTATACAGATGTTTACGGAAACAGCAGCTGGACTGCCGATGTTATTTATTTATATGTACCGCAAGAGGGCAAAAGCGTTCTTGATTTTAGGCTCAACGGAATAGGAATAGGCTCTGCCGAAGATGAGGTGGAGAATATTTTGAATATTGACATTCCATCTGATAATTACGATATGTCAAGGATTACGGTTCAGTATTCAGACGATAATTATGTTTATCAGTTTATATTCCGAATTTCCGATGAATATACTGAATATGTACTGTATAAAAGGCTTGACATAAACGGTTCGGGCGATGTCTTTGAAGAGCCGGATTGAAATATGATTTTTGACAGAACCGCAAAGCCGGCGTTATGGTACTCAACGTAAAGAAGTAATAAAACCTACCGATTGATTTCGGCAGGTTTTATTTTTACAATAAAATTGCATTTGATAACTTCTGACACTCGCTGACTAATTTACCGAGGCGCAAATTTTTTGATTTTGACAGAGGGTTTGTATTTAATACAAGCAAAACAAGAAGTTAATGAATATCAGCGAGCAAAAAGGCGAGTACTCCTCTCCTTAAACTATTTAATTTCTTGTTCTAATCCTGCAAAGAAATCGTCGTAAGAGCAATTATATATCTTTTTAAGCACAATAATCACACTTACTTTTATATTCAGTTCACCGGATTCATATTTAGCATAAGTTGTTCTGCCTATATCACAGCCTCTGCGCTGAAGTTCTGCGCACAACTTTTCTTGCGACAATCCTGATTTGTCTCTCAACGCACGCAGATTTGCACCCATATTTAAATCTCTTCTGATTTTCTGTTCCATAGTCTTACCTCGAAATAGATTTGACCGGTATAGATTGCAATTATCTATATTTTATGTTATACTGAATCAAAATATTGACCGCTATACTGGTCTAAATGCGAGGCAAAACTATGTTGACTTGTACATTCTTCGGACATAAAGATACGCCAAAAGAAATAGAGCCGATACTAAGGTCGACTCTTGTTTATTTAATTGAAAATAAAAATGTGCTTAAATTTTATGTCGGAAATCACGGCAACTTTGACTATATGGTAAAAAATTGCCTGATTGAACTAAAACAATTTTACTCCATAGACTATGCAGTGGTGCTGGCATACCTTCCCGGCAGTAAATATGCCACAGAGGAAAAAAGGCTCGCCGACACTATCCTTCCCAATGGCATCGAAACAGTCCCACGAAAATTTGCAATTAACTATCGCAATAAGTGGATGATTGAACACGCCGATTATGTTGTAACCTATGTCAAGTACACTATAGGCGGTGCGGCGCAGTTCAAAGAAATTGCCGAAAGGAAAAATAAAATAGTTATAAATATATAGTATATCGTGTGCCGGGAGTATAATCCGCTTCTTTACGCAGTTTTCACTTTCGCGGTGTTTTTGTTGTCAGCTTGCATAAAAACAGCTGCTTATATTAAAGTCTATTGTTTAATCTGCGGCTTTAAAGAGCAAAGCTATTGACAAATCAAAGCGATAAGAGTAAAATCCATAAATGAAGTGTAAAGCTTTTATAAAGGCTTTGCGCTAAAACGTCTATATAAACGGCGTGATTTATGAAAGGAATGGTATTTCATGAAATTTTCAAAGGTACTTGCCTGCGCTCTTGCCGCTGTGACAACAGCTTCAATGCTTGCCGCATGCGGAAACGGAGACGAAGGCGACACAACAAAGGGAACAACTACGAACAACGACCTCGGTTCAAGCGCAAATGTGGAGGAGACTGCCGGTACTTATCTTATCGGAGGTATCGGACCTCTTACAGGTGAAAACGCTTCTTACGGCATAAGCGTTCAGAACGGATGCCAGATCGCTATCGACGAAATCAACGCTGCCGGCGGAATAAACGGCTATAAGCTTGAGCTTATTTTTGAGGACGACGTTGCCGACGAGGAAAAGGCTATCGCGGCATATAACAGACTTATGGACGAGGGTATTACCGCTCTTGTAGGAGCTGTAACTTCGGGAAGCAGTATTGCTGTCGGACAGGAGTCGGTAAACGACGGTATTCTTCAGATTACTCCTTCAGGTTCTGCGGCTAAGTGTACAGAGGGCTTCAACGCTTTCAGAATCTGCTTTACCGACCCGCTTCAGGGACAGACAATGGCTAGATACATCAGTGAACAGGGAATCACAAAGGTAGCTATACTTTACAATAATGCTGATGAATATTCAAGCGGAATAACAGAAGCTTTTATTGCTGAAGCTGAAACGCTCGGAATTGAGATAGTAGCAAATGAAACATTTTCTACAGACGACGTAGATTTTAAAACACAGCTTACTACAATCAAGGCAACTGACGCTGAGTGCTTGTTCCTCCCGGTTTACTATGACAAGGCAGCTCTTATCACAGAGCAGGCTGTAACAGTAGGACTTGAGCTTCCTTACTTCGGATGCGACGGATGGGACGGAATTATCAAGCAGTTAAACGGCGACACATCAAATATTGAGGGCGCAACATTCCTTACGCCGTTTGTTGCGACAAGCGAAAAGGAAAATGTAAAGGCTTTCGTATCTGCGTATGAAGAAGCATACGGCAGCACCCCCGACCAGTTCGCTGCTGACGGTTATGATGCTATTTACGCAATAAAGGCTGCTATTGAGGTATGCGACGGCGATGTTACAAATGAAAACCTTGTTGCCGCAATGACGGAAATTACAGTCAACGGCGTTACAGGAGATATGACATTCACTGCTGAGGGCGAACCCAATAAGTCGGCAATGGTTGCGGTTATCGAAAACGGCGAATACGTTGCCAAATAATTAACAGATTAGCGACCCGTCATAAGAATTAATGCAAATACCGTTTTTTTCACAATAAAGTGAAGAAAACGGTATTGTTTTTTGCGCTTTAATGTGATATAATGTTGATGAGTATTTTTTATATGAAATTAGAGAGGCGATTTAATGTTATTTCTGCAACAGTTAGTCAACGGCTTAAACGCCGGAAGCGTATACGCGCTTATAGCACTTGGATATACAATGGTTTACGGAATCGCGAAAATGCTTAATTTTGCTCACGGCGATGTTATTATGGTGGGAGCTTATACCGTATCGGTGGCGATGACGACTATGGCTTTGCCGCCGTATCTATCTGTAATTTTATCTATGCTTATATGTGCCCTGCTCGGTGTGGTTGTCGAAAAAATCGCCTATAAGCCGCTGAGAGGCAGTTCGCCGCTTACAGTGCTTATTACAGCGATTGGCGTAAGCTATTTTCTGCAAAATGTCGCGTTGCTTATATTCGGCTCAAATATGAGGAAGGTCGAGTCGGTGGTAAATCTTCCGACGGTAAATATAGGCTCTATAACCCTGACGGGAGAATCTATCGCGACATTCGTTTCAACAATAATCATCATGATATGCCTTACGCTGTTTATCAAGTTTACCAAAACCGGAAAAGCCATGCTCGCTGTTTCCGAGGACAAGGGAGCGGCTCAGCTGATGGGTATAAACGTAAATAAGACGATTTCGATAACTTTCGCAATCGGCTCCGCTTTAGCGGCGGTCGCAGGAGTTTTATATGTTTCGTCATACGGCTTTGTAGGACCGTATACTGGTTCTCTTCCGGGAATCAGGGCGTTTGTCGCGGCTGTTTTGGGAGGAATCGGCTCAATTCCGGGAGCAATGCTCGGAGGAATTTTGCTCGGTATAATAGAGAGCATGTCAAAGGCTTACATATCTACACAGCTTTCGGACGCGATAGTTTTCGGAGTGCTGATAGTCGTATTGCTTGTAAAGCCGTCGGGACTTCTCGGCAAAAAGCGTAATGAAAAGGTTTAATAAAGCTGAAAATTTGTTGTGAAAGGTATGTTTGATTTGAGCAAGAAAAAGGTAGCCGAAAAAGTTAAGTCGGCAGTGAAAAACAAGAATTTACATACTCTGCTTATCACAGTAATAGCTTATGTCGTTATTACTGCTCTCATTAGCGAGGGAGTGCTTTCAAGGCATTATCAAAGCCTGTTGGTTCCTGTAGGAATAAATATTATACTTGCGGTTTCCTTGAACCTGACGGTAGGATTTTTGGGAGAGCTTACTCTCGGACACGCGGGCTTTATGTCTGTCGGAGCGTATGCAGGATGTCTGTTTACGACATATTCCGAGCTGCCTAAGTGGGTTGAGTTTCCGATTGCTTTGGTTATCGGCGGACTGGTCGCGGCAATTTTCGGAATAATTATCGGAATACCTGCCCTTAGGCTAAAAGGCGACTACCTTGCTATCGTCACCCTTGCTTTCGGCGAAATTATCCGCTCGGTTATAAACGATATGGAAATTACGGGAGGCGCAGGCGGACTTAAAGGAATTTCTAAATACTCTGATTATACAATAGTCTTGATAGTTATTTTCCTTACAATCGTAATAATAAGAAATCTCGTGAAATCAAAGCACGGAAGAGCAATTTGTTCTATCCGTGACAACGTGATTGCGGCTGAGTCTGTCGGAGTAAATATTGTTTTCTATAAGCTTTTGGCTTTCGTTTTAGCGGCGTTTTTTGCGGGAGCTGCCGGAGTGCTTTACGGTCATAACCTCGGCATTTTAAAGCCCGGAACTTTCGATTTTAACAAGTCTATCGAAATACTCGTAATCGTCGTTTTGGGCGGAATGGGAAATATTACAGGCTCTGTTATAGCGGCAGTGCTTGTCACAGTCCTTCCTGAGGTGCTCAGAGAGCTTGCGGATTACAGAATGCTGATTTACTCAATCGTGCTTATAGCAATGATGCTTTTTAATGCCTCGCCTAAATTCAGAGCCGCGAAAAACCTTGTCACTTCAAAAATTAAGTCCGGCATATCTTTTGCGGGCGTAAAAATTAAGTCGCTGTTTATCGGCAAAAGAAAGGGGACGAGATAATGGCGCTTCTTGAAATTAAAAATTTAGGAATAGCCTTCGGCGGCCTTAAAGCTGTCGACGACCTTAACCTTTCAGTTGAAAAAGGTCAGTTATACGGTCTTATAGGACCGAACGGCGCGGGAAAGACAACAGTTTTCAACCTTATCACAGGGGTATATAAACCGACTCAGGGGCAGTTTTTTCTCGACGGTGAAAACCTTACCTGCAAATCCACTATGGAGATATCAAGAAAGGGTATCGCGAGAACCTTTCAGAACATAAGACTTTTCGGAAAAATGTCGATAATAGACAACGTTAAGGTCGGAATGAGCAACCATCATAAATACAGCGTTGCGGAGGGAATTCTCAGACTCCCGAGATTTTTCAAAGAGGAAAGGGAAATGACCGAAAAGGCGATGTCTTTGCTCAAGGTGTTCGGACTCGATTCGGATCCGAATATTCTCGCGTCAAACCTGCCGTACGGAAAGCAGAGAAAGCTTGAAATTGCAAGAGCGCTTGCGACAGGTCCAAAGCTCCTTCTGCTTGATGAGCCTGCGGCGGGAATGAACCCTAATGAGACAGGCGAGCTTATGGATATGATTAGGTTTGTCAGAGACGAGTTTGATATGACGATACTGCTTATTGAACATGATATGAAACTTGTTGCCGGCATTTGCGAGGAACTTACCGTTCTTAATTTCGGAAAAGAACTTGCGCACGGCAAAACCTCCGAGGTTCTTAACGATCCGGCAGTAATAACCGCATATCTCGGAGAATAGAAAGGAGCTGAAATTATGGCGCTTCTCAAGGTTGAGAACCTGATGGTAAGCTATGGTATGATTCAGGCTATAAACGGGGTTTCATTTGAAGTTAATAAGGGAGAGATTATCGCTATTCTCGGCGCAAACGGCGCGGGAAAAACAACTATACTTCATACGGTTACAGGACTTTTGTCAGCAAAATCGGGAAAAATATTTTTGGCAGATAAAGAAATAACGAAAACACCTGCTCATAAAATTGTAGAAATGGGAATGGCGCACGTTCCCGAGGGACGCCGGATTTTTCAGGAGCTGACCGTTTATGAAAACATAATGCTCGGCGCTTTCACAAGAAAGGATAAAGCTGAGATAGCGCAAAGCCTTGAACAGGTTTATTCGCATTTCCCAAGGCTAAAGGAGCGCAGCCGTCAGATTGCGGGAACTTTAAGCGGAGGAGAACAGCAGATGCTCGCGATGGGAAGGGCTTTGATGTCGAAGCCGACAATAATGCTTATGGATGAGCCTTCAATGGGACTTTCTCCTCTGTATGTGACCGAAATATTTAATATAATCAAGGAAATTAATCAGCAGGGAACTACAGTGCTTTTAGTAGAGCAAAACGCTAAAAAAGCCCTTTCAATAGCTGACAGGGCGTATGTTCTCGAAACGGGACGAATAGTTTTAGATGGAAAAGCGTCTGATTTGATGAATGACGACGGAATTAAAAAGGCATATCTCGGAGAATAACACAAATCAAGCTGCAAATTCGCAAAACAGCTATGTCAGCCGTTGATCGGCGGAAAGGAGGCTTTGTATGGATAATTATGTAATTACAATTGCGAGGGGATTCGGAAGCGGCGGAAAAACAATCGGAAAAATGCTCTCCGAAAAACTTGGAGTAAGCTACTATGATAAGGAGCTTATTAAGGTTGCTTCAGAGGAGAGCGGAATCAGCGAGAGCCTGTTCGGAATTTCCGATGAAAAAGTGAAAAAGAGCATTTTTAAGCATAAAAACAAAAGCGATGAAATTTCGTCTCCTAACAGCGGAAACTTTACATCTGAAGACAATCTTTTCAATTTTCAGGCAAAGGTAATACGAGAGCTTGCGGATAAGGAAAGCTGCATCATAATCGGGCGTGCTGCCGACTATGTTTTGCGCGATAGAGACAATGTTGTAAAGGTATTTGTTTTTGCCGATAAGGATTTTTGTATAAACAAAGTGCTTGAGCTGTTTCCGGTAAAGGACAGCGCCGAGGCGTCTGCGCTGATTGAAAAAACCGACAGGGAAAGAGAAAGCTACTATAAGTATCATACGGGAAACGAGTGGGACAACGCCAGAAATTACGACTTATGTCTAAACAGCAGTCAGCTTGGATTTGAAAAATGTGTTGATATTATATCAGAGTATTTAAAAATAAGGTTTTCTTAAATAACATGAAAAAAGTCTGCGAAATTATAATTCGCAGACTTTTATTTTTAGCAGCTGAGTTTAAAATAGTCTATGTCAACAAAACCGTAAGGTTATGTTTCATCGGAATTGTCATTTTTGTATCAGCGGCGTTTTTGTTGTAGGTGTATATTCCTATGAAATCAAATCGGTATCCTCCCGACCTGAGCTTATATTTCTCACCGAAAGTACAGAAATTTTTCCCGCCGTCGGTGCTGTACTAAAATGTATTGACGTGTTCGCCGTCAATTTCCGAAGGTCAGTTGATTAAGAATCGCCATACCGGGCGAAAGCTGAAAGGTTGAGGTTATCATGTAGTTTTTTAGCCAACACGGATAATGTCAGGACCGCTGTAATCGGCTTTAAGAATTTGATTGTGAAAAGTATTCATAAAGCGCCGCTATTATAAAAAATATTAGATAATCAAAAGATGCAATAGAGGTACCATAAAATTGTCAGCAAGTCAATCATTAAGTGCGCATTAATATTCTTAAATAAACAATAATCGCTATGAAATTATGTACCACTTGACAAACAAATGGCACATCAGTCTAGATAGTCTCGAACTTTGTTGCTTCTGTTGGGATGGCGGAGCTTTCTGAGAGCCTTTGCCTCAATTTGTCTGATACGCTCTCTGGTAACGTTGAACATTTGACCGACTTCCTCAAGAGTGCGCGAGCGTCCGTCCTCAAGACCGAAACGAAGTCTCAGAACTTTTTCTTCTCTGTCAGTCAGGGTTGAAAGCACCTGATTTATCTGTTCTTTGAGAAGAACAAGCGAAGCAGCCTCAGCCGGAGCCGGAGCATCGTCGTCCGGAATAAAGTCGCCCAGATGGCTGTCCTCCTCCTCGCCGATAGGAGTTTCAAGTGATACAGGGTCCTGTGCAATACGCATAATTTCACGTACTCTTTCAACCGGCATATCTATTGCCTGAGCGATTTCCTCAGGACTTGGATCGTGGCCGTTTTGATGAAGCAGCTGACTGGAAACTTTTTTAACCTTTGTTATTGTTTCAACCATGTGAACGGGTATACGGATGGTTCTGGCCTGATCGGCAATGGCTCTTGTAATAGCCTGTCTTATCCACCATGTGGCATATGTTGAAAATTTAAAGCCCTTGGTATAGTCGAATTTCTCAACCGCCTTGATGAGTCCAAGATTGCCCTCCTGAATCAAATCCAGAAAAGACATACCGCCTCTGCCGGCGTACCTTTTAGCAATTGAAACCACAAGCCTCAGATTTGCTTCAGCAAGCCGTTTTTTCGCCTCCGGATCGCCTTTTGCCATACGCTGTGAAAGTTCAATTTCCTCTTCGGGAGACAAAAGAGTGACTCTGCCTATTTCCTTAAGATAAATCTTTACAGGGTCGTCGATAGCGATACCGTCGGTTGAAAGGGCAAGATCGAGATCATCTTCAGAGACGTCGTCCACTCCGATCATGTTAAGGTTATCATCCGGAGTGATGTCGTCGATAATCTCAATATTGCTGTTTGCGCAGCTGTCATAGAAATTGTCCATCTGTTCAACGTCAAAATCAAGTTCTTCCAAAGCGTCGGTAATTTCCTTTGTGGTAAGCTTACCGCTTGCCTTTCCGTGTTCCATAAGGCTTTCGATAGTTTTCTTTTCATTAAGGCTCATAATCATTTCTCCATTCGTAAAATAGTATATGTCAAAATACTGTGTTTTACTTTTTGTTTTTCAGATTTTCAAAAAAAGCAGCAAATTCATCGTCAGACATTTCCGAAGCCGGCTTGTTTGAATCAGGGCGATAATCTGACAAAACGCTCACATAATCGCAAAAAGCCGCCGCGTCGACCGGGATTTCTCTCATATTGGTTATAATTTCAGATATTTTGCCCATTTCATCTGCCGAAAATTCACTTCCGAACATTGAAATCGAGCATTCAGCTCCGTTTTTAAGATATTCTGCCGCCGCGGAGTAAACCCGCCTGTTAAAAGGGGTTATAAAAATGCCGGTCGGAGCGGATGAGAGTATATCCTCAAGCTTTTCGGGATTTGATAAAAGATAGGCAATAATGCCCTCTTCAGCTTTAGCCTCTTTAGGGTGAAGTAAGGCTTCAGGGTTGATATCGTCTTTCTTTTTGTAGGGCGATATGATTTGCTTCCATTCCTTTTTTTTATCGGAGCGCCGCTTTTTCGTCATAATCGCCGACACGTCGCTTTCGAGAGCGGTTTTTGCGATTTTTTGCTCGTTTGCAACTCTTGAAATATAAACGTCACGCTCAGCGTTGTTTTCGATTTTTGCTAAAATCTCGGACGCGCGTTTTAGATATTCGACTTTTCCGGTATCGGTTTCAAGGTCAAGACCGGTTTTGCATTTGTTCAGCTCAAACATGACAGCGCCTTCGGAATTGCTCAAAAGTGCGGAAAACCTTTGTGCGCCGTAGATGTTGATGTAGTCGTCAACATCCTTTACGTTTTCTCCGCCTATCTTCACAACCTTTGCCTTGAGCCCTGCCGCAGAGAGAATATCTATCGCCGCCTGCGTTGCTTTTTGACCTGCGCCGTCAGCGTCATAGCAGACAAAAACCTCGTCGCAGTATTGAACCATAAGTCTTGCGTGTTCGGGAGTTATAGCTGTGCCGCAGGTTGCGACAGCTGTGTCAAAGCCCGCCTGATGAAGAGTGATAACGTCAACGTTGCCCTCACACAGGATAAGCTGTTTTGATTTAATCGCGCTGTTTTTGGCGAAATTCATAGCGAAAAGAGTGCGGCTTTTTTTATAAAGAGGGGTTTCTCTTGTGTTTAAATATTTCATTCCCTGAGACTTAGGGTCAAGCGTTCTTCCGCTGAAAGCTATGACGTTCCCTCTCAAATCGAAAATCGGGAAAATAACTCTGTTTACAAAAAAATCAAAAGTCCTGCCGTTTTTTTGAGAGAGCAGGGAAGCGTCTAAAAGTTCCTTCTCGCTGAAGCCCTCGGCGAGCATGTGATTTTTAAGAGCAGTCCATTTGTTCGGGGCGGCGCCCAAGCCGAATTTTTTTATTGTTTCGGGAGCAAGGCGGCGCTTTTGAATCAGATAGGAGAGAGCCTCACGCCCGTCTTCTGTTTTGAGACATGAGTAAAAGAACCTTGCCGCTGCCTTGTTAATCTCATAAAGCCTGTTTTTAAACTTTGCAGCCCTGTCGTCGAGCTGGTTTTCCACAGGCATTTCAATGCCCCCGCGCTGAGCGAGAAACTTAACAGCCTCGTAATAATCGAGATTCTCGATTTTCATTATGAAAGTGATAACGTCTCCGCCGGCGCCGCAGCCGAAGCAGTGAAAATGCTCGTCGCTGTCCATGTAAACAACGCAGGACGGTGTTTTCTCAGAGTGAAACGGACACAAGCATTTATAGTTTCTGCCGGTGCGCTTGAGATGAACATAGCCTGACATCACGTCGTCGATTCGGTTTGCGGATTTAAGCCTGTCCAAAAAATCGGAAGGAAGCGGCATATGTATCATCTCCTTGCTTAAAATATTTTTCGGGTCAGTATTTGTCCCAGCCCTTGGGGACGAAAAGTCCGATAAACAAATCCGTTGCGAAATTATCGGTCATGCAGGCTATATAGTCGCAGACCGCACGTTCTTTTCCAAACCTTCCGGCAAGATTTTTAAACTCGTCGGGCAGCTTTTCGGGCGACTCGCAGAAATAGCGGTAAAGCTTTTCAATCATAAGCTTTGCCTTTGATTCCTCGGACTTGCATTTCGGGTTTTTATATACGGCGTCGAACATGTATGAGTGAAGCACGTCCTGAGCCTTTTTAACGTCGTCGTCAAAGCGTATGTTATCGGTGCCGTTTCGTATGATTGAAGTTACAAGCGTGGTAATTCTTTCCGATTTTGTCCTGCCCAAAACTTTTGTGGCGCACTGCGGAAGGTCGTCCGCACTTATAATTCCGCCTCTAATAGCGTCTTCAATGTCGTGGTTTATGTATGCGATAACGTCCGCAAGCCTTACGATATATCCTTCCTTTGTAAGAGCAATATCGTTTGTATGCTTTAAAATTCCGTCCCTGACTTCAAAAGTGAGATTCAGGCCCTTTCCGTCCTTTTCAATGAAATCCACAACCCGAAGCCCCTGCTCATAGTGGTGAAATCCGAAAGGACAAATTTCATTCAAAATAGCTTCTCCGGCATGGCCGAAAGGCGTGTGTCCGAGGTCGTGTCCGAGAGCGATTGCCTCGGTCAAATCCTCGTTGAGCCTCATCGCCCTTGCGATTGTCCTTGCTATTTGGCTTACTTCCAGTGTATGGGTAAGTCTGGTGCGGTAGTGGTCTCCGGCGGGGCTTAAAAACACCTGAGTTTTGCGTTTTAACCTTGTAAATGCGTTTGAATGAATGATTCTGTCTTTATCTCTCGCGAAGTCTGTCCTAATCGGGCATTTAGGCTCTCGTTTCTGCCTGCCCCGAGTGTCCTTTGAGAGACAGGCGTGTTCGCAAAGAGTTTTACACTCAATTTCTTCAGCGGTAATTCTCGGGCAAAACGTCATAATGCTTATACTCCTGTTCGTTTTTAATTAGACAGACATATATTTTTGTTTGCTTTTTCTACTATATACGTTTTCAAAACAAAAATCTCCTTTATTTTTTGACAAAATAAAAGAGATTTGTATACATGCACAAAATTCAAGCGAAATCAGCGTAAATAGTATCGGAAATATCAATGCTTATACGTCCGTTTGCGGCGTCGGTGAGCTTTTCGGTAAGCGGATTGATTTTTTCCGACTTCACAAGCATTTTCAGGCAAACGCTGTCCGAAAAGCTGCTTTCAAGCATTTTAACCTCAAATTCGGGCAGCAAATAGCTTATTTTCCCATAAAGGCTGTAATCGCACACAACGGTGACTTCAGAGCACTGGCACATAAGCATTATTTCAGCCGAGTCAACGGCGATTTTCGCTGTGTG
This sequence comes from uncultured Clostridia bacterium, assembly GCA_944385905.1. Taxonomy (GTDB): domain Bacteria; phylum Bacillota; class Clostridia; order Oscillospirales; family Ruminococcaceae; genus CALWZA01. Next base: position 3,530 of record CALWZA010000016.1, on the reverse strand, counting down.
GGAATAAGCTCTGACAAGTCCTCCTCCGCCGAGCAAAATTCCTCCGAAATACCGAACGGCGACAACGCACACATCTGTCAGTCCCTCTTTGAGAATAACGTCCAAAACGGGAGTGCCTGCTGTTCCCTGAGGTTCTCCGTCGTCGGAATATCTCGAGATATTTCCGTCACGCAGAACATAAGCGTAAACGCAGTGAGTAGCCTTTCGGTGCATGGCTCTTATCGAATTTATGAATTCAACAGCCTCGTCGTTTGTTTTAACGGGAGCAATATACCCGATAAACTCAGATTTTCTTTCAATAAAGCTGTCCTGAGAGGGAGCGTAAATGGTTTTATACTGCATCGCTGCCCATAAGCGCACAGCAGAGAGCCTCAAGCTCGTCAAGCTGGCTGTCTTTAAGTGTAGACTTTAAAGTAACCTGCGGCTCAACAATGTTGAATCCCTGCATTGATGAAAGAATTTCCTTCATCAGTTTTCCTGCCGAGATAGCCCACGAGCCGTTTTCGATTACCGCAACGGTTCTGTTTTTAAGAGCGTGAGCTTTCAAATCGAGCAAAACTGTTTCCATCGGAGTAAAGATGCCTGCGTTATATGTCGAGGACGCAAAAACTATGCGGCTGAATCTGAATGCCTCGGAAACTATTACCGACGGATGAGTAACCGACGCGTCATATACAGCGATATTTTTAACGCCCTTTTCGGCGAGCTTTGAAGCCGTTATCTCAGCGGCGTTGGCGGTGTTTCCGTATATCGAGCCGTAAACAATCAAAACGCCGTCGTCCTCAGGCTCATAGCTTGCCCACTTTAGGTATTTGTCAACAAACCAGCCGATATTTTCTCTCCAGATAAGACCGTGCAGAGGGCAGATGTATTTGATTTCAACGCCTGAAGCTTTTTTCAAAAGAGTATTGACCGAAGCGCCGTATTTGCCTACGATATTTGTGTAATAGCGCCTTGCCTCAGCAAGCTTTTCGTGCTCAAAATCCACTTCATCTGCAAAAATGTTGCCGTTTACAGCTCCGAACGAGCCGAAAGCGTCAGCCGAATAAAGAACCTTGTCGGTCATGTCGTAAGTAACCATAGCCTCAGGCCAGTGAACCATAGGAGCCATAATAAAAGTAAAGGTATGTCTGCCTGTTTCAAGAGTATCGCCTTCTTTAACAACTACAGCTCTTGAGTCGGTGTCAAAGCCGAAAAACTGACTTATAAGAGCGAATGTTTTAACGTTGCCCACGATTTTGACGTCGGGATACCGCATAACAAGGTCAGCCAAAGTAGCGCAGTGGTCGGGCTCCATGTGATTTACTATAACATAATCAAGCGGTCTGCCGTTGAGAACATGAGCGACGTTTTCAAAAAACACATCGGCAACCGCCTTGTCGACAGTGTCAAGAAGCACGGTTTTTTCGTCTATGACAAGATAGGAATTATATGAAACCCCCTCGGAAACAGGGTAGATATTCTCAAAAAGAGGAATTCTGCGGTCGTTTCCTCCGACCCAGTACATATCTGAGGTTATTTTTCTTGTATTGTGCATTGTAATTTTCCTTTCTGTAAAGCTTATACAATAAGAAAAGCCGACGCTATCTGAAAATATGCGATAAGAGAAAGTGCGTCAACGAGAGTTGTGATAAACGGGCTTGCCATGACGGCGGGATCAAAACCGATTTTCTTTGCGAGTATAGGCAGCGTGCAGCCGATAAGCTTTGCCGCGAAAACAGCAACCACAAGAGTGAGAGAAACAACCACAGCGACAGTAGCAGTTACGTCGGAGTTGTTAAGCAGAAGTCTGTCAACCAGCAGCATTTTTACAATATTAGCCGCTGCCAAAGCAACTCCGCAGAGGATTGAAACCCTAAACTCTTTCCAAAGAATGCGGAAAATATCCTTTATGCGTATATCTCCGACTGACAAGCCTCGGATCACTGTAACCGACGCCTGACTGCCGGCGTTTCCTCCGGTGTCCATAAGCATGGGTATAAAAGCGGTAAGAACAACCATTGAAGAGAGCTTTTCCTCAAAGCTTGTGATGATTATTCCGGTAAAAGTTGCGGAAATCATCAAAAGCATAAGCCAGGGGATTCGCTTTTTAAAAGTCTCAAAAATGCCTGTGCGGAAATACGGCTTGTCTGAAGGAACGAGAGCAGCCATTTTTTCAATGTCCTCAGTTGTTTCTTCCTGCATAACGTCGATAGCGTCGTCAACCGTAACGATACCGACAATTCGGTTTTCTCCGTCAACAACGGGTATCGCGAGCATGTCGTATTTTGAAAAAAGAGCCGCGACGGTTTCTTTGTCCTCGTGGGTGCCGACAGAAATAACATTTGTCTCCATTATGTCAGCGATATGAGTTTCCGGGTCAGCCGTTAAAAGGTCGAGAATAGAAACAACTCCCACAAGCTTGCGCTGCTCGGTGACATAACAGGTATAAATCGTTTCCTTGACAACTCCGACCTTGCGTATTTTCTCAAACGACTGCTTGACGGTCATCCCTTTGTCAAGATAAACGTATTCCGGAGTCATAATGCTTCCTGCGCTGTCCTTTGGATAGTGCAGAAGCTCGTTAATTTTGTCGCGCGTCTCCGAATCGGCATTTCTCAAAATCCGGCTGACGACATTCGCGGGCATTTCCTCGATAATAGCGACAGTATCGTCAAGAAAAAGCTCGTCCAAAACATCGCGGATTTCCTTATCGGAAAATGCCATGATCAGTTTTTCCTGCTGTTCGGAGTCAATATAAGCAAAGGTTTCGCTCGCGAGTTCTTTCGGGAGAAGCCTGTACAGCAAAAGAATATCTTTTTCCTCGGCCTCCTCAAAGATACCGGCGATGTCAGCAGGATTCATTTCCTGCAAAATAGCTTTAAGTTCCTGAAACTTTCTGGCTTCAAGAAGCTTGATAGTAATGTCATAAACAGTTTGACGTTCCATCTGATACCACCCCTATGTAAATTTTAATCGGATGGCACAAAACCAAAACGAGAGCCGGCTTAGGCATTGAAACTTTGATAACAACTTTAATCAAGCCTTAAACCGATAAAGCGGGCGCAAAGCCCGGTTTGTCAAAAAAGTCCCTCGTGGTTTTATGCCGCAGGTACTGCTTGCGTCCACTTTTTTCACCTCTTTCAAGCTGAGTAACGGTTACTGAAAAATCAGTATATCCTTATGTATTGTACACTCATACCCCTTTGTTGTCAAGACAAATTTAAGTAAAGGGTATTAATAAAACGGCAACTGAAAGGTAATAATTAAAGCCGGGATTAAATATAATATACTTGTGCAGAAAGCGCGGCAATATGTACAGTTTAGGCAAACATATAAATTAAAGATAAAAAATTAGGGAAAACATCTTGACAAGAGCTTGAAATTATAGTATAATCAAACACGCCGCTTGATAAAACGGCAATGGGAGCATAGCTCAGCTGGGAGAGCATCTGCCTTACAAGCAGAGGGTCATAGGTTCGAGCCCTATTGTTCCCACCAATTTTTGGCCGAGTAGTTCAGTTGGTTAGAACGCTAGCCTGTCACGCTAG
>CALWZA010000015.1 GCA_944385905.1 uncultured Clostridia bacterium | reverse complement strand
ATGATAAACGACAAAACAAAGGAGTGTGCAAATTATGTCAAAAAGAAACAAAAGGTTTATGGCACTGTTGGTATCAGCGACAATGGTATTGATGTCATTGCCGTTTCAGCTGGTAGCATCCGCTGCTGCACCTGCGGCACCTACAATTTCAACGCCGATTGCAGGAAACGGAACAGTAACTATTTCATGGGGAGCAGTTGAAGGAGCATCATATTATGAGGTGTCCTACTGGGCTACTGGAGTTAATGCCGTCAGCCATCCAACAAACGGAACATCATATACTTTTTCCGGTCTTACAAACGGCAAGGAGTATTACTTTAACGTAAAGGCAGTAAACAGCGACGGTTCAGCACTTTCCAAAGAAGTAACCGCAACACCTTTCAACAGCTATGTTGCAGCACCGAACTATGTTAACGCTTCAAGGACATCTTCAACTTCAATGAGCGTTACATGGGGTTCTGTTCAGGGAGCTACCTATACTCTCGAAGTTAAAGATTCATATGGAAATTCATTCGGAAAGTATACAAACCTCTCAACAACATCTTTCCAGGTTTCAGGTCTTGAAGCATACAAAACATATATCGCATATGTAACCGCTCACAAGACAATTAACGGACAGGTCTGCTCAAGCACAACTGTTTCAAGCAGTTCAACTTCAGGCGGCGGATCTTCCGAAGGCTCGAGATTTAACCTTAGAGGGTCATACAACCGTGTAACAGGAAATACAACTCTTACATGGAATCCAATTAACGGCGCTACATACTATGTTATAGAGTATATTGTCCCGAACGATTCAAGAACCTATACATATACATCCAATTCGACAACAGCGACATCAAGCTGTCCTCTCGGAACACAGTACAGCGTAAAGGCGTATAATGCCTACAGACAGCTTATCGGTACTTCCGGTTCAATTACGGTAGGATCATCCTCAAGCACAAACTCGTTTACGCTCAGAGCTACTCTCAGCGGAACAACAACAAACCTTTCATGGAACAGAATTATCAATGCTTCAAGCTACCGCGTATATGTAAAATACCCCGCATCCACAAGCTATACTCTCTATACAACAACTTCATCCAACTACGCAACGGTATATATGTCGGCAGGAGCTTCGTTCTATGTTGAGGCGATAAGTGGAAACTACGATGTTGTAATCGCAAGATCAAACTACGTTACATCTGGTTCGGGCTCCGGTTCGGGCACTTCAACCGACGTTTCCGCTCTTAGATTAAGAGTTGCAACAAACGGTTCAAACTCGCTTCTCGTATCATGGAACGCTGTAGCAAACGCTACTCACTATGATATCTACAAAAAGGCTGAAGGCGACTCAATGTACAGATATGTAGCATTCTCTACAGGAACATATGCGACAATCGCAGGAACAGCCAACGATTTGGTTTATGTAATAGCTTATAACGGAAACAATTCTCTTGTTGTGTCAAATCCTGTTCAGGCGAGCGGAAGTGCTTCAGTTACAAGCAACAGACCTACAAACCTTAAGGCGTCTATCAACGGCGACAGAGCATATCTCACATGGACAGGCGTAAACGGCGCTACAAACTACATCGTTTCTTATAAGAAGTCAACATCTTCTCAGTATACAAGCATTACGATCGGCAATTACACTTCATTTGCACTTACTCTTTCAGGACTTTCAAGCGGAACAAAGTACGATATAAGAATTCAGGCATATAACCCGTTCTCAGCTACAGGATCGCAGTACAGCCCTGCTTCAGATGTATTGACAATATCTTCAAAGGTTGATTCTGATATCCCCGCTCCTACAGGCTTAAAGGTAGTGGCAGGAGACAAGAGAGCTTCTCTTTCATGGAACTCTGTTTCGGGCGCTGACGGTTATGCCGTTTACTACCGCAGAGCAGGAGCTTCCGAGTTTAAGAAGGTCGCTACTGTAACAAAAACCTCTGTAAATCTTGTCGGATTTACAAACGGAGCCAAGTATGAGTTCATGATCGAAGCAATCGAAGACGGCGAATACGGAAAGTCATCCTCAATCGTTTCGGCTACTCCTAAGGTTGTGACAGGAGATGTTGCAAGGCCGACAGGCGTTGACGCATACAAGACAACCGAAGGCAAGATCAGACTTACTTGGGATGTAACGGAAAATGCTGAAAACTATACAGTATATTTCCGCAGAAAGGGCGCTTCAAGCTGGACAAAGGTTATCACAACCACAAATACAGCTGTTACAATGAAGGGCTTTGCAAGCGGAGTAACATATGAGTTCTCAGTTGTTGGTTCAAACAGCAACGATACAAGCGAAAGATCTGCTGTTGACACTGTTAAGTTCTGATCACCATTCAGCTAAAATTCAAAACCGGTCCCCGGGTCTTAAGCTCGGGGACTTTTTGCTTACTTCTGAAATAAGCACAGCTGTAATAAAAAGCAAAAGAGGCGAGGAATCTGAACAAAGAAAAATTTGAGCAGGCAAGGCAGAAAGTTTTAAACGACGAGCACATTCATCGAGGTATAGGTACTTTGGGAGAAAAAACTCTGCATGCGGTTTTAAAAAATTATTTTGAACCTTTTGATGATAATCAGGAAATAAAGATAGGCGGATTTGTCGCGGATATTGTAGGGGAAAGCGGGATAATTGAAATCCAGACAAGAGGATTAAAGAAATTGGTTAAAAAGCTTGACGCTTTTCTCGAGGTGTGCGACGTAACGGTGGTGTATCCGATTGCAGAAGTTAAATGGGTTTCGTGGCTCGACTGCCGGACAGGAGAAATCGTCAGCAGGCGCAAATCTCCTAAAAAAGGTAAAATAACCGACGCCTTGTATGAACTTTATAATCTGAAATATATGCTTGACAATCCCAGATTCCACTTTTGCGTTTGTATGCTTGAAATTGATGAGATAAGGTATCTCAACGGCTGGTCTAAAAATAAAAAAAGAGGATCGACCCGATGCGACAGGATTCCTGTTTCTGTTTTGGATGAAATATATTTTAGAAACGCTGACGACTACCGCAGCTTTATCCCTAAAGGACTGGCTGAAAGCTTCACGTCAGATGATTTCGCGAAACTTGCTCAAATTGATTCTTCCACGGCATGGACTGCGCTTAACATTTTGCGGTATCTCGGGTTCGTTGAGGAAAACGGAAAATCCGGAAAAAGAAAGCTATATTGCGAGAAATGAAATGACAGGTTTAAAATCCTGCATTTTTTACACCTGTTTTTTCATATAAGTCTGTTTGGCTTAAGGCTGCTGCAATAATTATGAGCTGATTATTCACAAATTGCTTGACTTGATGAAGCAAATAATGTATAATAAAAATAATATAACTGTGTTACCTAAACTGGCGGGAAAGGAGAGGTCCGGGTTTTATCGCGGACAGCAGAGAAATGAAAATAGTTATTGATGACAGCACAAAGGCAAAGCTTTGCAAGGAATTCATTGAGAACAATACTATTAAGCCTGAGTATTATGATAAGTATAATGTTAAGAGAGGACTCAGAAACGCAGACGGAACAGGCGTTGTCGCCGGAGTGACCAACATATGCAACGTACACGGATATGTTGTAAACGAGGGCGAAAAACAGCCGGTTGACGGAGAATTGTACTATCGCGGGTATAACGTAACCGAGCTTGTGAAAAACGTTATCGCAGAAAACAGATTCGGATATGAGGAAACTGTTTTTCTATTGCTGATTGGACGTCTTCCGACTCAGGATGAACTCAATCTGTTTAATAAAGTTTTGGGAGACAACAGAAATCTTCCCGACGGTTTTTTTGAAGATATGATATTGAAAGCTCCGTCCAAGAACATTATGAATAAAATGGCAAGAAGTGTTTTGGCGCTATACTCGTATGAGGAGTGGCCTGAATCAATGACTCCTGAGGACGAAATGGCGACTGCTATTTCAATAATCGCAAAAATGCCTATAATTTTGGTTGACGCTTATCAAGTTAAAAGGCGCACTTATGACGGAAAGAGTATGTTCATGCATCCGGTTCGTCCTGAGGAAACAACTGCTCAGACAGTCCTCTCACTTTTGCGAGAGGACCGGGCATATACAGACGAGGAAGCAAAGCTTCTTGATATAATGCTTATGCTTCACGCCGAGCACGGAGGAGGAAACAACTCTACATTTGCATGCCGAGTTTTAACATCATCCGGAACGGATCCTTATTCGGCATATTCCGCTGCTATCGGTTCGCTGAAAGGTCCTCGTCACGGCGGAGCGAACGGCAAGGTTCTCGAAATGCTTGACTGCATAATGGCAAATGTAAACAACTGGGATGACGACGGAGAAATCGCTGATTTTCTTGCTAAAATTCTGAAAGGTGAGGCAAACGACGGCAGCGGACTTATATACGGAATGGGACACGCAGTATATACGCTTTCCGATCCAAGAGCTGTTATATTAAAGGAAAATGCGATGCGTCTGGCTAAGGGAACTGAATTTGAAGGACAGTTTAAGCTTCTTGAGGCAATCGAAAGACTTTCCCCCGAAGTATACGCAAAGGTAACAGGAAAGCAAAAAATTATGTGTGCTAACGTCGATTTGTATTCCGGTCTGTGCTATCGAATGCTTAAGATACCTGAGGAGGCGGCAACTCCGTTGTTTGCGGTTTCGAGGATGGCGGGATGGTGCGCTCACAGATTTGAGGAGATTGTAACAGGCAAGAGGATTATCCGTCCGGCTTATAAATCTGTAGTAAAGCCTGACAAATATCTTCCTATTTCACAAAGATAATCCATAAAATACGCCTGATTGCTGAAAATAATAAAATAGGTCTTTTAAATTTTGTGAGAATGTGTTATAATGGAGTCGGAAATTTTCCGGCTCTGTTTTTTGTAAATGGGCAGTGTAATGGATGAGGAGGAGAGGTTATGCTGAAAAGAATGTTCTTTTGCGCTGCCGCCGCAGTGTTGCTTACAGGGTGCTCGGCAGTTAATTTCAGCGTTGATACTTTACTCACTCCGCCTATGCTCACGCGGGAACAATCCGAAATATATAAGACGCTTATTGCGAGTACCGGCAAGAATATTACATTGAAATATCCGAACTCGGGAGATTCAAGGTCCGCGTTCGCGGTCGGCAATATTGATTCGGAGCCGACAGAAGAAGCAATAGTGTTTTATTCATATAATAGTGCTGACCCGGAGGAGGCAAGCGTGAGGGTATCTGTGCTTGATAAGGATGAATCCGGAGAATGGAATTCAAAGTATGAGCTTGCGGGGTCAGGAGGAGAGGTCGATACTGTAAAAATAACCCGCCTCGGAGATGACATGACATATATAGTGGCAGGATACAGTACTGCAGGGATAGAAGACAAGGTGTTTCAGATTTATTTGTACTCAAACGGCGTGCTCGAGTGCGTATATGAGGATAACTATACTATACTTGAAGTTATGGATATTAATTCGGATGGCGCCAATGAACTGGTTACTGTAAAAGGAACAGCAGTAGGTTCGCTTGCTTCGGTATATAGAGCTGAAGGAGGCTTAATCGAAACAACATATGTTTCCGATATTATAACAACTTCAGATAAAATTATAAATTATATAGTTGGTAAGGCCGATGACGAAAAGCCGGCGATTTTCATTGATGAGTTAGGGCTCAACGGAGTGCAGACAGAGATCTTGTTTGTCGCCGAGGAACAGCTGCAAAATCCGATGATAACTATTGACACTTTGAGAAACGACACCTTTCGCCAAAACGGATATTACTGTGCGGACTACGATAAGGACGGAATAGTTGAAATACCTATAACATCGGTATTTACAGGGCATTCTTTAGAAAGTGCCGAAGAGTGCCTTATGATGACAAAATGGTATCACTACTTGGACTACTTCATGCTTGAGGAAGAAGCGTCAAGCTATTACAATATCGCTGACGGATATGTTTTTACTATCCCTAACAGATGGTCAGAACGGGTGACGGTTAAAACGGACAGGGAAAGCATGGAAACAGTTTTCTATAAATATGATGTTTCAGCGGAAGGCGAGTATCCGGAACTTATGAGGATAACAGTGGCGACAAGAAATGAAATGACTGAATTGACTGAGATGGGATATGAAGCAATTGCCTCAAACGGTCAGCTGGTTTACGCCGTTCGGTTATCTGACGACGAAAGCGAGCCGCTGGTTCTTACACTTGACGAGGTAAAAAATAACTTTTATATACAGTAGTTGAGTGAGAATAAAGATTTTATCGGAAAGGACGAAACAGATATGAAACGAGTGCTTGTTTGCGAGGACGAGGATTCAATCCGTGAGTTTGTTGTACTGAACCTCAAGAGAAGCGGATATGAGGTTGTGGACGTTTGCTGCGGAGAGGACGCGGTCAAGGCTTTTGATGATGCCGACGGCAACTTTGAGGTAGTTTTGCTCGATATTATGATGCCCGGGATAGACGGCATTGCGGTTTGCAAAAAGCTTCGGGAACGCAGCAGTGAGGTCGGAATTATAATGCTTTCCGCCAAGTCTCAGGAAATGGACAAGGTTTCGTCGCTTATGATCGGAGCGGACGACTATATAACCAAGCCTTTTTCAATCTCAGAGCTTATCGCCAGAGTGGACGCGATATGTCGACGGGTAGGAAAGGTTTCGGCAAAGCCGGAGCCGAGCGAGGAAGTCTCTTCGGTTCAGTCGGGGCCGTTTACTATTAATTTTAAAAGCAGAACGGTAAGCAAAAACGGTACTGTTTTGGATCTGACTCAGGTTGAGTATCAGATCATAGAGTACTTTATAAGAAACCAGAACACCGCTTTGGACAGGACGAGCATTTTGAACCATATATGGGGAGAAAGTTATTACGGAGACGATAAAATCGTGGATGTAAACATAAGAAGAATAAGAATGAAAATTGAGGACGACGCCTCAAATCCAAAATACATACTGACAATCTGGGGATACGGATACAAGTGGTCAGGAGCTAAGGACTGAACAGTACCAAAATCGGCGCAGGATATTGGGAAAGGAGCGGCAGAGGTTGAAAAAGGTCGGAAAGCACAGCATAACTATGCGGTGGCTCATTAACAGTCTCGGCGTAATATTTATCATTCTGCTGGTAATTGAGATTTCCCTTATAGCGGTTGTAAAAAACTATTATTACACTTCGGCAAGACAGTATATTTCGGGAAAAATGACTACAACGGCAAAGGCTTTGATTAACACTCTTGAAGATAACCCTAATTCATTTCCCTCTGATATACGAAACGTTGTTGAAAACTTTGAGGACAAGGATAAAATTGAGCTGATGACGATTTCAAGCAGGGGAAGGGTAACGCTCACCTCGTCGGGATTTCAGCCTTCTGCCGACTTGCCTATGAACGATTATTTGGACGCAAGGGATATTCCTTCCGGAGTGGCGTCGTCAACCTTTCGCATACCGGGAGGAGAAAAGGTAATGGCAATTACTGTTATGCTTCCAACCGGAGAGGCAAGCTATTCCGCAATAAGAATGATGACATCGCTGTCGGCTATTGACTCTCAGATCATTTGGATAGGTTCGATTTTTACGGTGATTTTAGTTATAGTAACAGCGCTGATGCTGTCGTCGGGACTTTATTTTGTTAAATCAATCGTTATTCCGGTAAGACAGATAGGAGCGACAGCAAGACAGCTTGCGACAGGAGACTTTTCAAACCGCATTGAAAAGCGGACGGACGACGAGCTTGGAGATTTGTGCGATTCGATAAACTATATGGCTCAGGAGCTTTCAAACAACGACAAGCTGAAAAACGAGTTTATTTCCTCGGTTTCTCATGAGCTGAGGACTCCCCTGACGGCTATAAAGGGCTGGAGCGAAACGCTGATGGAGGAAACAGACCCCGAAATTTTCAAAAAGGGAATGAGGGTTATTTCTGGTGAAACCGACAGGCTTTCGGATATGGTTGAGGAGCTTTTGGACTTTTCAAGAATTCAAAACGGCAAGCTCACACTACAAATGGCTGTTATAGACATACTTGCCGAACTCGGAGAAGCCGTTTTGATATATCAGGAAAGAGCGAAAAAGCTCGGGGTTTTAATTGAATATTACGAGCCTGAAATGCTTCCTTTTGTCTATGGAGACAAAAACAGAATAAGACAGGTTTTTATAAATATTATAGACAACGCGATTAAATATTCTGATCCTGGAGGTAAGGTTTCAATAGAGGCATATGTGGAAAAAGGACTTATATGTGTTTTGATATCGGATACCGGAATCGGAATTTCACAGGAGGATTTACCGAAGATTAAGAATAAATTTTACAAGGCGAATATGACAAGAAGAGGCTCGGGAATAGGTCTTGCGGTTGCGGATGAAATTGTGAAAATGCACGACGGAACGCTTGATATAAACAGCAGGGAGGGAGTCGGCACAACTGTCAGAATAACTCTGCCATACATTAGCAGCACAAAAAATCCCGATCCGAAGCTTCAGAAAGTAAATATAATAAAAGAGGGCTATGAACAGCCCGAACATAAAAATGAGACATAGTTAAGAACAAGAGAAAGGATCATAAATTAATGAGCGAGAAGGAAAAGAAAATTTGCAGATTTAAGTCCAAAATCGGCGGACAGGCGCTGATTGAGGGAGTAATGATGAGAGGAATTGATAAGTCGGCTATGGCGGTAAGACTTCCGAACGGAAGTATAGACGTTGAGGTTTGGGACACCAATAACGGCAAAAACGCCCCGTGGTATAAAAAGACGCCGTTTGTCAGGGGAGTTTTCAATTTTGTGTCGTCTATGGTCGAGGGTTATAAGTGCCTTTCAAAATCGGCTGACAAGGCCATGCAGGGTATTGAGGACGACGAAGAGCCGTCAAAGTTTGAAAAGTGGATAACCGAAAAGCTCGGAGATAAATTTATGGGAGTGCTGATGGGTATTTCCATGGTTTTCGGAGTTGTTTTGGCGCTGGCGCTGTTTATTTTTCTTCCGTCGTTTATAACCAAGCTTTTTTCTGGCGTTTTGGAAATGTCCGACTTTGTGAAAACTCTTATCGAGGGACTTCTTAAGATAGTTATTTTCGCTTTGTACATCGGTCTTACGGGACTTATGAAGGACATAAGGCGAACATACGAGTATCACGGAGCGGAGCACAAGACTATCGCCTGCTATGAAGCCTGTGAGGACATGACCGTTGAAAATGTCAGAAAACATTCGAGATTTCACCCCCGCTGCGGAACGTCTTTTATATTTCTTGTAATTTTCATAAGCATACTGCTCAACTCGGTGCTGCAGCTTCCGTGGGAAAACATTATGCTCAGAGTTGTAATCAAGCTTTTGCTTTTGCCTGTTGTAATGGGAATTACTTATGAGATAATAAAAATAGCCGGACGCTATGACAATCCCGTAACAAAGGTTATTTCAGCGCCCGGACTTTGGCTTCAGAGACTTACCACAAGAGAGCCTGATGACAGTCAGATAGAGGTTGCGCTGGCGTCGTTTTTGCCTGTTGTTCCCGATGATAAGAGTGAAGACAAGTGGTGATACGAGAGTGGAAAGCGAAAGCCGAAAAAGAGCTTGAAAGAATAACCGACAGTCCCTCGTTTGAGGCGGGGTGTATGGCGCAGGAGGTTATAGGGCATAGATTTTCGGACATTGAGCTTTCGCCTGGCGAGCTGAAAAGGCTTGATGATATGTTAAGCCGAAGATTGAACAGTGAGCCTTTGCAGTATATTCTCGGAAAGTGGGAGTTTTACGGTCTTGAGTTTTTCGTCGGGGAAGGGGTGCTTATTCCCAGACAGGACACAGAAACTTTAGTTGACACGGCATTAAAGCTTTTGAAAGCTGTGAGACTTCCGAAAATCGCCGACCTTTGCTCGGGAAGCGGATGCATAGCGGTCGCGCTTGAAAAGGAGCTTGAAAAAGCGGAAAATCAAGGAGATATAGCGGCGGTTGAAAAGCATGATGAGGCAAAAAAATATCTCGAAAAAAACCTTAGGCTTCACAATTCAAAGGTCAGGCTTTTTGTCGGCGACGTGCTTGATGAAAAAACCGCAGACGAGTATTCAAATCTTGACATGATTGTTTCAAATCCGCCTTATTTGACCGCTCAGGATATGAAAAATTTGCAGAAAGAGGTTCGGTTTGAGCCGAAAGAGGCTCTTTTTGGGGATGATGACGGTTTGCTTTTTTATAAGGGTATCAGCAGAATTTGGAGAAAAGCTTTGAAACCCGGAGGATATATAGTTTTTGAAATAGGCTTTGAGCAGGCAAAGGACGTTTCCGGTATACTGCTCGGATGCGGATATTCGGACGTTGCGGTTGTAAAAGACCTTTGCGGAAAAGACCGTGTGGTATACGGAAAAAAAGCGGATTGACAGCCTTAGGCGGAAAGGAAGATTTTCACGGACACGGTGCGCATTGAAAAAATCTCGCAGTTTAAAGGCTCAACCCTGCAAATAGATTTTTCTGAAATTGACCCTGTTTTTGTTCACAGAGACATAGTTTTCGAGTTTAATCTGAGCGAAGGCATGAATATTCCGAAATCGGCGGTTGAGGATATTCTCAGAGCGAACGAACTGAGAAAGGCAAAGGAAAGGGCTTTGTACCTGCTTGACAACAGGGACTACTCCTATACCGAGCTTTTTGAAAGGCTCGAAAAAAACTATGACGAGGATATCTGCTTTGAGGTTATGGCGAAAATGACCGAGCTTGGAGTTATAAACGACAAAAGATACGCCAAAAAGCTTGCGGAGCATTTCTGCACTGTAAAAAAATACGGATATTACAGGGCAAAGCAGGAAATGAAGCTTAGGGGAATAAGCGGAGAGCTTGCCGAGGAGGCGCTTTTTGAATATTCAGAGACAAGCCTAAATCGCCTTTGCGAGCTTGTTGAGAAGAAATACTCAAGGTATCTTACCGATGAAAAGGGAATTTTAAAGGTTAAGAACGCCCTTGTAAGGCTCGGGTATTCTTATGATGAAATAAATGCTGTTATAGATGAATATATCTGATATATCGAAAGGAATGGTCAAAAGATGTCAGTCAGCGTAGGAATGGTGTCGCTCGGATGCCCGAAAAATCAGGTTGACGCCGAGCATATGCTTTACAAGCTGAGAGAAAGCGGTTATGAAATCGTTGAAGACGCGGCTCTTGCCGACGTTGCGGTCATAAACACCTGCGGATTTATCGAGTCCGCAAAGCAGGAGGCTATCGACACTATTCTTGAGTTCTGCACATTAAAGGGCGAGGGAAGAATAAAAGCTGTTATAGTTACGGGATGCCTTTCCGAAAGGTACAGAGACGAGGTTATAAAGGAAATTCCCGAGGTTGACGCCGTTGTGGGATTAGGCTCAAATGAAAAGCTTGCGGATATTATTGAGCAGGTTTTGAGCAAAAAACAGCCGGTTTGCTCTTACGGCGAAAAATCAGACCTCGTTATCGACGGAAAGAGAATTATTTCCACAGCGGTTTACGCTTATATTAAAATTGCCGAGGGCTGCGATAACTGCTGCACATACTGCGCTATTCCGTCAATAAGGGGACGTTTCAGAAGCCGTACCATGGATAGCGTTATCGACGAGGCGAAATGGTTAGCGTCGCTCGGATATAAAGAAATAATTCTTGTCGCTCAGGATACTACACGCTACGGCGAGGACTTGTACGGAAAGCCGATGCTTGCGCAGCTTTTAAAGGAAATTTGCAAAATTGACGGCTTTAAATGGATAAGAACCCTTTACTCATATCCCGAGAGAATTACCGACGAGCTTATTGACACAATCGCGAGCGAGGATAAGCTTGTGAAATATCTCGACATACCTATTCAGCACTGCAATGCCGAGGTTTTAAAGAGAATGAACCGAAAAGGCGACAAAGAGTCTCTGACGGCGCTTGTTAAAAAGCTTCGTGAAAAAATTCCGGGAGTTATCCTCAGAACAACCCTTATTACAGGCTTTCCGGGAGAGACGGACGAGCAGTTTGAGGAGCTTGCGCAGTTTGTAAAGGATATTGAGTTTGACAGGCTCGGCTGTTTTGCCTATTCGGCGGAGGAGGGAACGCCTGCCGAAAAAATGCCGAATCAGGTTGATTTAAAAACCCGTGAACACAGAGCGGAGCTCATCATGGACAATCAAATGCTGATTTCGGAGCGAAAAAATGAGGAAATGCTCGGAAAGACCTTAGAGGTTGTGTGCGAGGGCTTTGACAAGTATGCCGAGTGCTGGTTTGGACGTTCGGTAAACGACGCTCCGGAAATCGACGGCAAGGTTTTCTTTACATCGGACAGCGAAAACGTCGCAATCGGGCAGTACTTGATGGTTACAATCGACGATACGCTTGATTATGACCTTATAGGCACAGCGGAAGAAAATTTACCGACGGGGGAGGAAAACATATGAATTTGCCAAATAAGCTTACTCTTGCGAGAGTTATAATGATTCCGATATTTTTGATTTTTCTTTACTGGGACTTTGCTTCATGGCATATTCTTGCGGCGCTTGCGGTCTTCGCGATAGCCTCGTATACTGATATGCTCGACGGAAAAATCGCGAGAAAGCACAACCTTATAACAGATTTCGGCAAGTTTTTGGACCCTCTTGCCGACAAGGTGCTTGTCGTCGCGGCAATAGTTGCGTTTATAGAGTTTAAATGGGTCGGAGCGATACCTGTCATCATTATTTTGTTCAGAGAATTTATGGTTACGTCGCTTAGGCTTGTCGCCAACAACAAGGAAGGCAAGGTTATCGCCGCGGCATGGCTCGGAAAGGTTAAAACCGCCTTTACAATGGTGGCGATTGTAATTATTCTCTTGCTTGAGGGAATCGCGAAGTGCGGAGTTGAGTTCTCGTTTGAATTGAGAATAGTCAATGAGATTTTAATATGGATAGCGGCTTTGCTCACGGCTGTTTCGGGAGGACAGTATCTTTCGTCATATTGGGGAATTATAGACGCTGATAAATAATAAAATTATATGGGAGAGGATTTAAAATGAAAAAGTTCGGCAGATTTTTCGCGCTTTCGGCGGCAGCGGTATTGACACTATCAACTCTTGGCGGATGCGGCACAGACTCATCAGAACACTCAGCTGTTCTTGATTTTGACAATTCAAGAGCGCTTGTTGAAGACATGAAAATCGGTTGGAATATGGGCAATACGCTTGACGCTCCGGACGGTGAGACTTCATGGGGACAGCCTGAAATCACTCCTGAGCTGATTAAAAGTGTGAAAGAGCTCGGATTTAAAACCATCAGACTTCCCGTTTCGTGGGGCAAGCACACAGTCGACGAGGACTATACTATTGATTCAGCTTTTCTTGACAGAGTTCAGGAGGTAGTTGACTATTGCTTTGACAATGATTTGTATGTCATCGTCAACTCTCACCACGACAACGATTTTTATTATCCTTCTAAGGAGAGATTTGAAGAGGGAAGCAAATTTATTGAGTCCATTTGGTCACAGGTCGCCGAAAGATTTAAAGACTACGGAACAAAGCTCATTTTTGAAAGCATGAACGAACCGAGACTTGCGGGGACTGGAAACGAGTGGTGGTTTGACAACAATTCGCAGGCTTGTATAGAATCAATGGAGTGCATAGTTGATTATAACCAGATTTTTGTCGACGCAGTCCGCGGTGAAGGCGGATTAAATAAAGACAGATATTTAATGGTTCCTTCTTACGCGGCTTCGGCAGATACCGCTCTTAACTCAAGGTTTACCCTTCCTGAAGACACAATCGAAAATCACCTTATTGTTTCTGTTCACTCTTACTCTCCTTATAATTTCGCGTTAAACGGAGATATGCAGTATACAACCTTTGATCCTGAAAATCAGTCAGATGTTGCGAGCATTGAGCCGTTTATGAAGAGTCTTGCCGAGAAGTATACTGAAAAAGGTATCGGAGTTGTTATCGGCGAATGCGGAGCGACAAATAAAAATAACTTGGAAGACAGAGTGGCTTGGGCTGAATATTTTACGAGTACGGCAAAAAGCTGCGGTATTACATGCTGTTTATGGGATAATGGCGGAACCGGCGAAGGGGGAGAACAGTTCGGACTTATAAACCGTTACAGCAAAGACGCGTATTTCCCTGAAATTCTTGACGCTCTGATGGCAGGGATTGAAGATAAATAACAACGGTGATTGATAACAGAAGAATTATATTGTATAGTAAAAACAGCGTTTATAATTTTTATATTATATTTTAATTAAGAAAGGTTTTGATGTACTTTAATGGACGTGTTTCTAATAGTCATATTGCTTATGCTTTCGGCGACTTTTTCGGCGAGTGAAACGGCATTCTCTTCCGTAAACCGCATAAGGCTTAAAAATAATGCGGGCAACGGAGACAAAAGAGCAAAAAGGGCTATTAAAATCCTCGATAATTTCGATAAAACATTGACAACTATTCTTATCGGAAACAATATAGTTAATATATCGGCTTCGGCGATTGCGACTGTAATGTTTACGAGAAATAATCTAAACGTTGGTCTCGCGACTTTTATGATGACTGTTCTGGTGCTTATTTTCGGAGAAATCACTCCGAAAAACCTCGCGAAAGAGCGCCCCGAGGGAATTGCCTTAATTATGGCAGGACCTCTGCTTGCGCTTAATGCGCTTTTGACGCCGATACTTTGGGTGCTTGTCGGTCTTAAAAACTGCATTGCCAAACTGTTTGGGCACGGCAAGGAAGCGGATCAGCCGAGTATAACCGAAGAAGAGTTAAAATGTATTATTGATGAAATCGAGGACGAGGGCGTTCTTGAAGAGCAGGAAAGCGAATTGGTGCGCAGCGCACTTGAGTTCGGAGACATAACCATAAATGAGATATTGATTCCGAGAATAAACATCGCGGCTGTTGAGCTTACCGAGGATATTGAAAAAATTAAGGAAACATTTCTTGCAACTCATTTTTCAAGGCTTCCCGTTTATGACAAGACGATTGACAGTATTGTCGGAATTATTCATGAGAAAAACTTTTTCAGTATGTATTTCGAGGGAAAATCGGACATCTCTGAGATTATGCAGAAGCCTATATACATATTCGAGCTGACCTCTATATCCGAGCTTATGCAGGAAATGCAGAAGACAAAGAGCCATATGGCGGTTGTTATAGACCAGTACGGCGGCACAGAGGGAATCGTTACTATGGAGGACATCATCGAAGAGCTTGTCGGGGAGATATATGATGAAACCGATGAGGAAGACAGGTCTTTCGTTGATCTCGGCGGAGGGGTTTATGAAGTTTCAGGAGACTTCTCTGTGAGAGATTTTGCCGAAAGAGCAGGACTGTCAGAAAACGAGATTGATACAGACTGCAACTCTGTCGGGGGATGGGTTATGGAGCTTCTCGACCATATACCCGAGCAGGGAGAAGCGGTTACAACGGGAAGAGTTACAATGACGGTTCTTTCAACTGTCGACGATCAGCGTATTGACAGAATAAGAGCCGATGTCAAGCCTTTGGAAGATGAAGAATCAAAATTGAAATCTGATGATGAGGCTGAAGAAGAAAAGCAGTCATAAAAAAGAAACCCGGCGGTTGTTTTTAGGCAACTGCCGGGTTTTGTTATTTTTTCTTCATATTTTTAATTCTGTTGCGTATATTCTGCATCCTCATATCCATCAGGCTGATTTCTTCGGCGCAAAGCCTCAGTTCTTCGGTTAGATTTTCAATATCTCCCGTCAGATCCTTTTTATATCTAACCTTATGTTCAAGGCTTGCCCAAAAGTCCATGGCTATCGTTCTGAACTGAACCTCGACCTGCATATACTTTTTTTCACTTGAAAGGAAAATAGGCACCTCAAGTATAAGGTGAAGACTGCGGTAACCGTTTGGTTTTGGATTGGCTATATAGTCTTTTTTTTCGACTACTCTTATGTCGTCCTGCCTGCAAAGCTTTTCGGCGAGTATGTAAATATCGTCAGGAAATGAGCAGATCACCCGGATTCCCGCAACATCGTGAAGATTTTTTTCAATGCTTTCAACCGAAATCTCATAGCCGCGGCGCTTAAGCTTTTCAAAAATGCTTTTCGGGGTTTTAATGCGGCAGGATATGGATTCAAAAGGGTTTATGTCGCTTTCAAGCGCCATTTCGGCGTTTAAAACATCAAGTTTTGTTTTAATCTCAAGCATAGCGCATCGATATTGAGTCATAAGCTTCATAAAAGGCGCGGCGCCCTTAAAAAACTGTTCGGAATCGTCGCTCTCCAAAAGCTGAACAAGATTAATTTCCGCCATTTTGTCCTCCTTGGTTTTAAGCATGATAAAATAAAAATGAGCAATACTTGTTTCCTCGTATTGCTCATTTGATTTGGTGCGGCAAATGGGACTTGAACCCATACGTCGAAGACACACGCCCCTCAAACGTGCCTGTCTGCCTATTCCAGCACTGCCGCATAAAAATTGGTATTTCTCTTGACTTTTGCTGTTATAAAACAAAACAAGGAATTTTAAATCCTTTTCAGAGCGCTTGTTTATTATAGCATATTGAATACAGCTTGTCAACCCTTTTTGTGAAAAAAATCATCCTTTTATGATTTTTTAGCAACGCGATGGGCTTACTCAAACATTATAGCATATAAAATCAGCAATATTAGTAATTTAATATGTAAATATAAGTAAAATAGAGGCGTTGACTAATCGCTATCAGCATACGCCAACTGTGAAAATTGCACTAAAATTTCATTGTTATTCCGTTAAAATGCTCGTTGTTATCACTTAAATAATATGTTATAATGACTTTGTATGTAAGGGACAGATTCCTTATGGCAAAATTCGCACATATAATGTGCCGTTTTTTATATTTCTTTAGGAGGTTAAATAATGGGTTCCAAAATCACATCAATTCCGTTTAAAGGCACCCCCGAGCAGGAAGCGGAGCTTCTTGACTTTATCCGCGCTCATTCGGAAGATAAAGGAGCGCTTATGCCGGTTATGCAGAAAGCGCAGGAAATTTACGGATATCTGCCGATTGAAGTTCAGAAAATGATAGCGATAGCAATGGATATCCCGCTTGAAAAGGTTTACGGGGTATCTACATTTTACTCACAGTTCTCGTTATATCCGAAGGGGCAGTACACCATATCTGTATGCTTGGGAACGGCGTGCTATGTTAAGGGTTCGGGCGATATATTCGCAAAGCTTCAGGAAAAGCTCGGCATATCGGGCGGACAGACAACACCGGACGGTAAATTTACACTTCTTGACTGCAGATGTATAGGAGCGTGCGGACTTGCTCCGGTAATGACGATAAACAACGATGTTTACGGACGTCTGACAGTTGACCAAATAGACGCTATTCTCGATAAGTATAAGGACTGAAAAAGACTATGATGCCGGAATTGTCGCTGAATATACTCGACATTGCGCAGAACTCTGTCAAAGCGGGGGCAGACCTTATTGAAATTGACGTGAAAGCAGATACCTCGGCTGACAGGCTGACTGTCAGAATAAAGGATAATGGCTGCGGAATGACAAAAGAGCAGGTTGAAAAAGTCACAGACCCTTTTTACACAACAAGGACGACGCGAAATGTCGGACTGGGAGTGCCGTTTTTCAAGCTCGCATCTGAGGCTGCCGGAGGAGAATTTCGTATTGACTCGGAAATCGGAAAGGGAACGGAAGTTTACGCTTCATTTTGCATTTCAAATATTGACAGAATGCCTCTTGGAGATATAAACGGAACTATACTTACTCTAATAAAATTCAACACGGCGATAGATTTTATATATACATATTCGGTAGACGGCAGGGGATTTCAGCTTGACACAAGGGAAATAAAGGAGATTCTTGGAGGAGTCAGGCTGGACGAACCCGAGGTATATAGTTATCTGAAGGAATATCTTTCGGAGAATAAGCAGGAAGCGGACGGAAGCGTTCGGCTGTGAAAAACGTTAGAAAGGATGTTATTGATGAAAACACTTGCAGAGCTTAAGGCTATTCGTGATAAAATGCGCGGACAGGTTGGACTTCGCGAGGAAGATACCAATGTAACAAGAGTAGTTGTGGGAATGGCTACCTGCGGCATAGCGGCGGGAGCAAGACCTGTTTTGAACACTCTTTCGGAGCTTGTTTTGAGCAAGAATTTGAATAATGTTATGGTTACTCAGACGGGCTGTATAGGTCTTTGCCAATACGAGCCTATTGTTGAGGTTATAGAACCGGGCAAGGAAAAAGTCACATATGTTCATATGGACGCGGAAAAGGCAAAAGAGGTGTTTGAAAAGCACCTTGTCGGCGGAACGGTAGTTGCCGAGTATACAATTAAGTAAAATAAGGAGGAATACAAAAGATGTATCGTTCACACGTTTTGGTATGTGGCGGAACCGGATGTACTTCTTCCGGAAGTGAAAAAATCATAGCGGCTCTTGAAACAGAGATAGCTAAAAACGGCCTTGATAAAGAGGTTCAGGTTGTAAAGACCGGCTGCCACGGCTTGTGCGCACTCGGTCCGATTATGATTATTTATCCGGAGGGAACATTCTACTCAACGGTTAAGGAGGAGGACGTTCCCGAGATAGTTTCGGAGCACCTTGTTAAGGGAAGAATCGTTACCCGTCTTGTATATGACGAGGCTCTTGAAAACGGCGAGGTAAAGTCGATAAAGGAAGTTCCTTTCTATGCGAAGCAGCACAGAGTGGCTCTCAGAAACTGCGGAGTTATAAACCCTGAAAATATTGAAGAATATATCGCAAACGACGGATACGCTGCTCTCGGCAAGGTTTTGACGGAAATGACCCCCGACGAAGTTATTCAGACAATACTTGATTCGGGACTCAGAGGAAGAGGAGGCGGAGGCTTCCCCACCGGAATGAAATGGAAGCTCGCGAGAAATATAGTTCCGAATGCCGATCAGAAATATGTCTGCTGCAACGCCGACGAGGGAGACCCGGGCGCGTTTATGGACCGTTCGGTTCTTGAGGGAGACCCTCACGTTGTTTTGGAAGCTATGGCTATCGCAGGATACGCAATCGGCGCAAACATGGGATATATCTATGTAAGAGCTGAGTATCCTATCGCCGTAAAGAGACTTGAAATCGCCATTGAGCAGGCTCACGAATACGGACTTTTGGGCAAAGACATTTTCGGAACAGGCTTTGACTTTGACGTCGGCTTAAGACTCGGAGCCGGAGCTTTCGTATGCGGTGAGGAGACAGCTCTTATGACTTCAATTGAAGGAAACAGAGGAGAGCCTCGTCCGAGACCTCCGTTCCCCGCGGAAAAAGGACTTTTCCAAAAGCCTACTATCCTCAACAACGTTGAAACATACGCCAACATTCCTCAGATTATCCTAAACGGCGCTGACTGGTTCGCTTCAATGGGAACCGAAAAGTCAAAGGGAACAAAGGTATTCGCTCTCGGCGGAAAAATCAATAACACAGGCCTTGTTGAAATCCCGATGGGAACCACGCTCAGAACTGTTATTGAAGAAATCGGCGGAGGAATCCCAAACGGCAAGAAATTTAAGGCGGCTCAGACAGGAGGTCCTTCCGGAGGATGTATTCCGGCGGAGCATCTCGACGTTCCGATTGATTACGACAACCTTATAGCTATCGGCTCAATGATGGGTTCGGGCGGACTTATCGTTATGGACGAGGACAACTGTATGGTTGATATCGCAAAGTTCTTCCTTCAGTTTACGGTTGACGAGTCGTGCGGAAAATGTACCCCGTGCCGAATCGGTACAAGAAGACTTCTTGAAATGCTTGACAAGATAACAAAAGGCGAGGGAACGCTTGAAGATCTCGACAGAATGGAACAGCTTTGCTATTACATAAAGGCAAACTCTCTGTGCGGACTCGGTCAGACCGCGCCTAACCCTGTTCTTTCAACCCTGCGCTATTTCCGTGACGAATATGTCGCTCACGTTGTTGATAAAAAATGTCCTGCCGGAGTTTGCAAGGACCTTCTTCATTATGAAATCGACCCGGCTAAATGTAAAGGATGTACCCTTTGCGCGAGAAACTGCCCTGTCGGAGCTATTTCGGGAACGGTCAAGAATCCTCATAAAATTGATACGGCTAAGTGCGTAAAGTGCGGCGCCTGCATGGAAAAATGTAAGTTCGGCGCAATTTCCAAGAAGTAATCGAAAAGGAGATAAAACAGACAATGGATATGTTGAATATAAAAGTAAACGGTTTTGCTTGTCAGGCTCCGAAAGGCTCAACAGTCCTTGAAGCCGCAAGAATAGCCGGAGTTGAAATCCCGACCCTTTGCTTTCTGAAGGAAATAAACGAAATAGGCGCATGCCGTATATGCGTTTCCGAGGTTGCCGAAATGAGAGGTCCGAATCTCGGACCTAAGAGAATAGTTGCGTCCTGCGTTTATCCTATTACAGAAGGCATGGAGATTTATACAAACTCTCCGAGAGTTTTGCAGTCAAGAAAACAGACTCTCGAGCTTATTCTTTCAACTCATGAGAGAAAGTGCCTTTCCTGCGTAAGAAGCGGAAACTGCGAGCTTCAGAAGCTTTGCAAGGACCTCGGAGTTTCGGACGAGGGCAGATTCGACGGAGTTAAGGAGCATTACGAAATCGACGCCACCGCCGCTCATATGATAAGAGACAACAATAAATGTATCCTCTGCCGCCGCTGTGTAGCGGTTTGTGAAAAAACTCAGGGAATAGGCGTTATAGGCGCGAACGAAAGAGGTTTCAGAACAAATATAGGCTCGGCGTTTGATCTCGGCCTCGGAGAAACCTCATGCGTATCATGCGGTCAGTGTATAGCTGTCTGTCCGACAGGAGCGCTTTCCGAAAAGGACAGCACCGCCGAGGTATTTGAGGCAATCGCAGACCCGACAAAGCACGTTGTTGTTCAGACAGCGCCGGCTGTAAGAGCGGCTCTCGGAGAGGCGTTCGGTATGCCTATAGGCACCGACGTTGAAGGCAAAATGGTTGCCGCGCTCAGAAGGCTCGGCTTTGACAAGGTATTTGACACCGACTTCTCGGCAGACCTTACAATTATGGAAGAAGCTCATGAGTTCCTTGACAGAGTTAAAAACGGCGGAGTACTGCCGCTCATTACATCATGCTCTCCGGGATGGATTAAATACTGCGAGCATTACTTCCCCGATATGACCGAAAACCTTTCAAGCTGCAAGTCTCCTCAGCAGATGTTCGGAGCGATAACAAAAACCTATTATGCTGAAAAAATGGGAATTGACCCGAAGGATATAGTGTGCGTTTCAATCATGCCGTGTACCGCAAAGAAATTTGAAATCGGACGTGACGACGAAAACGCGGCGGGGGTTGCCGACGTTGACTATGCTCTTACAACAAGAGAGCTTGCGAGAATGATTGAAAGAGCGGGAATCAGATTTACTGCGCTTCCCGACGAAAAATATGACGAACCTCTCGGAATTTCAACCGGAGCGGGCGTAATTTTCGGCGCAACGGGCGGAGTTATGGAGGCGGCTTTGAGAACCGCTGTTGAAACTCTTACCGGCGAGGAGCTTCCGAACGTTGACTTTGAGGACGTCAGAGGTACTGCGGGAATCAAGACAAAGACATACAGCGTTGCCGGAATGGACGTAAAGGTTGCCGTAGCTTCGGGACTTGCGAACGCAAAAGAGCTTCTCAATAAGGTCAGAAGCGGCGAAGAAACATTCCACTTTATCGAAATCATGGGATGCCCGGGCGGATGCGTAAACGGCGGAGGTCAGCCTCAGCAGCCCGGATATGTGAGAAACACTGTTGATATCAGAGCAAAGAGAGCGGCGGTGCTTTACAATATAGACAAGAATATGCCTATAAGAAAATCTCACGAAAACCCTGCAATCAAGGAGCTTTACGCTTCCTATCTCGGCGAGCCGGGTTCGGAAAAGGCTCATCATATTCTCCATACGACATACGTCAAGAGAGGACTTTAATTAAAAAGCAAAAATACCGTCTCACTTTTTCGGTGAGGCGGTATTTTCTTCGCCGCCTTAATTTTTTATGACGGCAGGCCGTTTGCTTCCTGAGTTTCAACCGCTTCCCTGTAAGCTGTCAAAATCTCGTTTTCAATGGATTTTCTGGCTTCGGGGGTGATAGGGTGAACAATATCCCTGAAAACACCGCTGTCGTCTTTTCGCGACGGCATCGCAACAAACAGCCTTTCATCTCCCTGAACGACCTTGATGTCGTGTACGGCGAAAACGTCGTCAAAGGTTACGCTGATAACCCCTCTCAGTCTGCCTTCGGGCATGAGCTTTCGGATTTTTATGTTTGTGATTGTCAATGTAATCATCTCCTTGTGGGTATTATTGCCGCAAGTAAAAAAATATATGCAGCAAAACAAGAAAATTTCGCAAAACTGTTTATTTTTATTTCGGAATGTAATATAATATATGTAGGCGTACATTTGTTCACTGCTTCGCCTTAATTTATTCATATTCGGAGGGGCGCTTATGACAGGTTCCAACGTCAGTTCTTCGGAGCTTTCACATATACTCGACGGAAAAAAGCACATTCATTTTATAGGCATAGGCGGTTCGGGAATGTATCCGCTCGCCCAGATTCTGCACTCAAAAGGATACTATCTCACAGGATCGGACAACAACGAAACAGAGACTCTTGACGCTGTAAGAAAAATGGGGATACCCGTTTTTATGGGACAGCGTGCCGAAAATATCGAGGGAGCGGATCTTATCGTATACACTGCGGCTATCATGGAGGATAATCCGGAGCTTATCGCCGCAATGAACAGCGGTATGCCGGTGCTTGAGCGAAAGGATTTGCTGGGGCTTGTATCTACTTGGTATAGCGACGCAGTCTGCATTTCGGGAACTCACGGAAAAACGACTACAACATCAATGCTGACCCAGATTTTTTTTGAGGAGGGAGTTGACCTTTCCTGCGTTATCGGCGGAAAGCTCCCGGCAATCGGGGGAAGCGGCAGAGCTGGAAAAAGCGATATTTTTGTGTGCGAGGCTTGTGAGTTTGTGGATACGTTTTTAAAGCTCTCGCCCGATGTTTCGCTTATTCTTAATATCGACGAGGATCACCTCGACTACTTCAAAACCCTTGACAATATAATAAAGTCGTTTCGAAAATTTGCCGAAAACGCATCAAAAGCCGTTATTTTTAACGGCGACGACGAAAACACTCTTAAAGCGGTTGAGGGTATCACAGGCAAGGAGCTTATCACATTCGGATGGTCCGAGAATAACGACTATTATCCCGTTATTAAATCTGTAAAAGGTATGCAGACCGATTTTGAAATATATTTCAAAGGCAAAAAGCTCGGCGATTTCACTATTCATGTTCCGGGAAGGCACAATGTGCTCAACGCCGCGGCGGCTGTTGCGGCGGCGAGACTGTGCAAAGTGAGCGAAGAGGGAATCAGGCTGGGACTTGACAGGTTTCACGGCGCAATCAGGCGGTTTGAAAAGATTGCTGCGGTGAAAGGCATCACTATCGTTGACGATTATGCTCATCACCCTGCGGAGGTTGCGGCAACTCTTAAAACTGCGAAAGGGCTTAATTTTAAGCGTGTGTGGGCGGTTCATCAGCCGTTTACCTATTCGAGAACATATTTGCTGCTTGACGATTTCGCAAAGGCGCTTAAAATTGCAGACAGGGTAGTGCTTACCGAAATAATGGGAAGCAGGGAGAAAAACACGTATAACATATACGCAAAGGACCTTGCCGAAAAAATTCCCGGCTGCGAGTGGTTTTCAACCTTTAACGAGGTTGTGGATTATGTCGCGGCGAATGCTGAGGACGGGGATTTGGTTATAACGCTTGGATGCGGAGATGTTTATAAAGTTGCGAAGGCGCTCGCGAAAAGGCTTGTGGAGTTATGATAAAACTGCTTTTAAGGATTCCGCTGATTGCGCTGATTGTTTTTCCCTATGCCGCAGTCGGATTGCTTTTTAAGGGAAAGCTTCTTGCCATGGCGCTCACTGCTTTGGTTTTATATGTTTATCCGTTTATAGCAAGCAGGTTTTTAGCCCCGAAAGTACTGCTATTTTGGGCTTTGACAGCAAAAATAGTCTCAATACCGGTTTTTGTCATTGCTTTTTTCATTCCCCTTGTCGCGTCGGTTTGGCTTATACCCGTAGCGATTATGGCAGGTATATTTGACTATATGCTCGTGCTGTCAACAAGCCTGTGCGCGTTTGCCGGAGCTAAAAAAGCGCTGAAATTAAATCTTGTTCCGGCGGGAACGTTCATACTGTGCGTGATTTGCCTTGCGCTGTTTTGCGTGGATATTGTCGGAGCCGCCGTGCTTTTGGCAAACGTAATAAAAAACGAAAGGATGAGAAAAACAAATGTCTGATAAATTAAGCGACAAGGACAGAAAAGTGTTTGAATACATAAAATCGAGAATCGACGAAGGCTATGCCCCGACTGTCAGGGAAATATGCGCCGAATTCGGGTTCGCCTCAACCTCAACAGCCCACAGGTATATCGAAAGGCTTTCACAGGCGGGGCTTTTGGAAAAAGGAAGCAATCAAAACAGAGCGATTAAGATTTCGGGAAGCTCAGGCACAAAGGTTCCTCTTGTCGGAACGGTAACGGCAGGCATGCCGATAACAGCAATTGAAAACATCACAGGCTATATTCCGTTTCAGCCAAAAAAGCGCTACGGCGGAAAGCTTTTCGCACTCAGTGTCAGGGGAGAAAGCATGATAAACGCCTCTATATTGGACGGAGATATAGTTATCGTGGAGCAAACGCCGTATGCGGAAAACGGCGAGATAGTTGTAGCTCTTGTTGGAGGCGAGGAGGCTACCGTAAAGCGCTTTTATAAAGAAAACGGGCATTACAGGCTTCAGCCGGAAAACGACACCATGCAGCCTATTATCCTTGATGAGGTTGAGATTTTAGGCCGGGTCGTCGGAGTCATGAGGTACATATAAAAAACAGAAAAAATCCGCTCCGATGTGATTTCGGAACGGATTTTCGTGTTTTAAGCAATAACTGTCTTCGCCTTATTGACAATGCTTTTGTCGTTTTCATAGGAAAGCACCGAACATGCTCTGCCGATTTCAACCCAGCGTATTTCAGCGATTTCCTCTTCCTGAGGAGTGTAGTCGGTATGTCTTGCTTTGCCGATGAAATAAACGACTGTTTTCTGCGTTCCTTTTTTTGGTGAAAAGGAAACGATTTCACGGAAAGTCGGGTCGATAATAATATCAATCCCGGTTTCTTCCTTAACCTCTCTCAAAGCGGTCTCGACTTCGGTTTCGCCGAATTCTACATGTCCCTTTGGGAAGGACCAGTGACCGCTATTAACATGCTTTATGAGAAGTATTTCAGTATTGCCATGAAACTTGCGATAGACAATTGCCCCGCAGGACTTTTCATGAAGCATTAAAACTTGATCCTTTCTTATGCCTAAAATGGCACCTAAAATATTTATTGATATTATTATAACACAAAAACTTTGATTTGTCTGCTGTTATTAAAAATTTTTTTACATTTGAAAGCAAAAACTTCTGCTTTGTCATTTAGACTTGAAGCAGAAGTTTTTAAATTGGAATTTATTTGTTCAATTCATCCGAGAGTTTTTTAATAAGCTCCCTGTCTGTTTCGGATTTTATTTTATATTCTGTTCTCGAGTAGAAGTTGTCATTGACATCCCAAATTACCGGAACAAATCCATAGTCAAGAAGCTTGTTTAAAACGACCTCAAGACACTCGGTTGAGGTTTTATAGATTGGATCCTGAGTGAAATTTTCGTCAGGATAGCCTGCAGAAGTTTCACCGAGGAAAACGGGTATGCCCTTGTCTGTGAAAGCTTTTTTTAGGAGTTCGCACTGACTGTCAATGTAATCCAGCCATTCCTGTCCGCCGATTTTTTTTGCCCAGTACATATTGTTGTCAACATAGTGTACAGAAACCATCAGCCTGTCCTCAACCGTGTCTTTTGGCATAACGAATAAATCAGAGGTAGTCAGGTCGATGTTTGTATTATAGCCCGAAACAATGAGAACGCGCTCCGCGTTGTTTCCGCCGGTTGATCTTACAGCGTCAACAAAAGCTTGGTTCATTTGGTTGACGTATTCAAATTTTTGCTCTTCGGTATATGTATCTCCTTCTCTTACCAGTCCGAGGGCCTCGTTGTATCCTTCGAAAACCACATATTGAGAGTAGTCTTTAAATCTTTCGGCAATCTGCTTCCAAACGATTCCCGCAATTTTTACAGCTTCTTCCTGAGAAAAAGCGGTTACAAGATGCTGATCATAGTGATGGATGTTGATAACCGTGTACAGCCCGGCGTTGCGGCAATACTTGACGATTTCTTCAACTCTGTTCATAAAATCCTCGTTGATAGTATATGTTCCGTCGTCCTCCATCATGTTGCCCCAGTATACTGGAATACGTGCAGTATTAAAGCCCTCGCTCTTAAAGCCGTCGATAGCTTCCTGAGTGGTAACAACAGCGCCCCAGCATGTCTCGTAATTCTGAGGAGTATTATCTCCTATAATCTGAGAGCCGCTGCATGTGGGTCTTAGGTTAAAAGCCCAATGCGAATCCATGGTGTTTCCGAGGTTGATTCCGAGTTTCATTTCCTTTGCGACTTCAGTAGCGGATACACTCACAAACTCTGTTCCGTCATTGTGCTCAGGTTCTGATGAGCAGCCGGTAACAGCAAGAGTGGAAGCGCAAAGAATGAGCGCTAAAACTTTTTTAAAATTCATTGTAAAATTCCAGTCCTTTCAAAATGATTGACAAAGTTATATAAATTTGTTTATACAGCAAATAAAAACACTAAACCGTTATTAATTCAGCTCGTCTGAGATCTTTTTTATGAGTTCTCTGTCTGTTTCGGATTTTATTTTATATTCAGTTCTCGAGTAGAAGTTGTCATTAACGTCCCAGAGAACAGGAACAAAGCCATAGTCAAGAAGCTTGTTTAAAACGACTTCAAGACATTCGGTTGAGGTTTTGTAGATTGGATTTGAGGTAAAATTGCTCTGAGGATAGATTGAGGTCGTCTCACCGAGGAAAACGGGTATGCCCTTGTCTGTGAAAGCTTTTTTTAGGAGTTCACACTGACTGTCAATATAATCCAGCCATACCTGTCCGCCTATTTGGTTTGACCAGTACATATTGTTGTCAACGTAGTGAACGGAAACCATCAGCCGGTCCGAAACGGTGTCCTTAGGCATAACAAACTGAGAGGATGTGGTGAGGTCGATATTTGTCCAGTATCCGGAAGCTATGAGAACACGTTCAGAGTTGTTGCCTCCGGTTGCTCTGACAGCATCGACAAAAGCTTGATTAAGTGCGTTGGTAAGGGCGTATCCGTCAGATTTGCTGAGCTCAACAAGGTTTCCGCTTTCGTCAAACTGCTTGCCGCCGAGATATTCGTTATATCCTTCAAAAACGACATTGTAAGGACAGTCTTTAAAATATTCTGCGATTTGAGTCCAAAGGTTTGTAAAAATCTTTTCGCAGTCTTCAAGTGAGTTTCTCCTGATAATGAACTCATCAAAGTGATGAATATTGACTACTGTGTAAAGTCCCGCGTTTTGGCAGTAATCAACGATTTCCCCGACTCTTTTGATGTAGTCGGAATTTATGGTGTATGTGCCGTCGTTTTTCATCATATTTCCCCAAAATACGGGTATTCTGACAGTATTAAAACCAGAGTCCTTAATACCGTCTATAACCTCCTGGGTAGTAACGACCGCTCCCCATGTGGTTTCATAGTCTGTCGGGGTGTTGTCGCCGACAACAGGGATCCATTCGTATGTAATCTTTTCGCAGTTTGTGGC
>CALWZA010000014.1 GCA_944385905.1 uncultured Clostridia bacterium | reverse complement strand
GATTTTCATAAAACGCCCCCTTAGTTAAATGGATATAATAAACCCCTCCTAAGAATATGTTATAACGACCGCCTTTCGGGCAAAGGCGATTGACATTAAGTTAGTTTGTCCCTATAATTGAATAGATTTCAAAGATGTTTCCGTAGCTCAGCTGGATAGAGCGACCGCCTCCTAAGCGGTAGGTCGGGTGTTCGAATCACCTCGGGAACGCCAAAAACTCCGCCGGAAAACCCAGTAAGATCAAGGGTTTCCGGCGTTTTTTCATTTTTACTGAAAAAGAGAAAAATCGTGAAATTCACAGATTTTCATTAGCAAATTCTCCGTCAGCTAATGGAAATTAGGACGAATGTCGTCCGCCTTTCAGGTGTACGGCTTGCTAATAAAAATTAGCAGGATTTTCGCTATTTTGCTAATGAAAATGCCCTCTCTGCTAATGGCAGAAAAATTCGAGCAAAATTCCTGCTAATGAATAAGGCGGTCGTTACCCTGTTAATTCGTTCATTAAGGGGTGGTCAAGCGACAATCGCACACTATTGTCCTCGTAATTGAGGTCAATAGACGGCGGGTAGAAATATTCATAATTATGATGTATAATAGGCGGTGAAGAGAAAGATATATTAAGATTTAGGGTAAGAAAAATGATTATTAGAATGTATCAGGCATCAGATTGCAAAGAATTGACAAACCTGTTTTATAATACAGTCCACAGTGTAAATGCGAAAGATTATACAAAAGAACAGTTGGATGTCTGGGCAACCGGTACTGTTGATTTGAAAGAATGGGATAAATCATTCACAGAGCACTATACTGTTGTAGCGATTGATAACAATATAATTGTTGGATTCGGGGATATAGATAAAACGGGTTATCTTGACCGTCTTTATGTCCACGCCGATTATCAGGGTAAAGGTGTTGCAACTGCTATTTGTAATCGACTGGAGCAAGCTGTTCAAGGTAAAATTACTACTCACGCTTCTATTACGGCGAAGCCATTTTTTGAAAAAAGAGGTTATAAGGTTGTTAAGGAACAGCAGGTAGAACGACAAGGAATATATCTTATAAACTTCTGTATGGAAAAAAACAGATGATTTTCTGTTTAGAATGGAGAAAGTTATGATTGTTTTAATAACAGGTGCATCACATACAGGCAAAACAGCATTGTCACAGAAGCTGCTTGAAAAATATAAATATCCATATTTTTCAATAGACCATTTGAAGATGGGATTAATAAGAAGTGGCAATACGGAACTTACCCCAACAAGTGAAGATTCAGATTTAACAGCATACTTGTGGGCGATTGTTCGTGAAATGATTAAGACTGCAATAGAAAATAAGCAGAACTTGATTGTAGAAGGCTGTTATATTCCATTTGATTGGGCGAAAGATTTTGAAAAAGAGTATCTTGATAGTATCAGATATTATTGTCTTGTAATGAGTGAGGATTATATTAGAAATCATTTTGCAGATATAAAAAGCTATGCAAGTATAATCGAAAGTCGTTTGGATGATGATTATTGTACTTTGGAATCTGTAATAGAAGATAATAGGCAGGTCTTGGAACTCGCTATTGCACACGAAGTTAATTATATACTTATTGATGACGAGTACAAAATAGATATTGATTTAGAGAGATAAATTTCAGTTTGTCAGACTAACGCTACAATAATCAAAGACCGCTTACATCGTGTAGGCGGTCTCTTTTTGTGTTTATAAATATTTGATTTTGACCTTTCTTTTCTTGGCTGAAATCACCTTGCAGAGAATATCATCAACTCCATCGGTGTATCTGCCTTGTTCTATCAGGCTGTTCTTCAAACGGATAAGTGATTGTATCACTCTCCTGTAGTCTATAAGAAAAACGCCACAGGCAACGATTAGCCCATGGCGTTGAAAATTTTAATAAAAGTTTTTTGAGAAAGGTACCTCCAGCTCGAGTCTTGCTAATAGCTTGCTAATTGAACAGTCTGAAATTAGCAAAAAAGCCTATGAACACACTATCATTCCGTGACAGGTGAAACCGCTGAAAAAGCCCGTAATTTCAAGGTTTTTAAGGTATTGGAAGTCATCTGACATAATGCCGTGCGAGGTGATATGCCATACTCCTAAGGGTTAGTTGTGAGTTCGATTCTCGCAGGGGGTGCCAAAAAGCGGACAGTGACGTGGCTGACCGCTTTTTCACTTTTTTCTGATATAAAGATTCAGCATTGATTTTAAAAAAACAGCTCTCGGATTATTCGTCCGAGGGCTGTTTTATTTAAACGTCATGATTTAAAAATCCTGATTATTCAATTTCAAGGTGTTTTGGTTCAGAAAGCGATGCTGCCTTTTTAGGCATATTCAGCTTCAAAACGCCGTTCTCATATTTAGCTTTAATATTGTTCGCATCAATATTTGACAAGTCAAATTCACGGCTGTAAGAACCGTATGAACGTTCGCAGCGTACATACTTGCCTCTCTTGTCCTTTTCCTCGTGCTCTGAATGTCTTTCAGCCTTAACGGTAAGAACGTCGCCGTTTATATCAAGCTTAATATCCTTTTTGTCAAATCCCGGCAAATCGGCTTCCAGCTCGTAGTGGTCACCTTCATCCTTTATATCGGTTTTAAATTCATCCAAAGCCCCGTTGTCAAAGAAACCGAACGGCTCTGAGAAGAATCTCTTTTCCAGTTCGTCCATCTCACGGAAAGGATTATACATTGAATAATTTTTTCTTGAATAAGGTCTGAGTTCAAACATAATAAATACCTCCTAAAATTAAGTGTTCTGATTGTGCGTGGATTTAAAATTGTCTTAACGTTTTGTTTCTACACATTGGTATCATCCTCTTTATGTTTAATGGGTACCTTCTTTTTCTTCGGTACTCATTTCTTTTTTACAATTACTATTATATGAAAATCTATTGCTTTTTCAAGCATATGAGAATATAATAAAAATGCAATCATTTGTGCGGTTAGCACAATTTAAAAAAATGAGGGGGTGTATTGTGTGATATCAGAACAGCTGCTGACTTCATTTTTGCAAAGCAACAGCCTTTCCGCGCTGGTCGAGACAGTAAGCATCCTTTTTGACGCTCCAGTAATAGTAGTTGATGAGGCGTTTCGTATAGCGGCGGGTTTTGCATCAAACGGACATGACTATAAGGAATACAGAACCGCCGTTAGGCACGGACAGCTGTCATTCGAGGCGGCGTCAAAGATAAGCGAAAAATCCGAGAAAATCTCAAAGGATTATTTTTGTTTTGAACAAAATAATAAAAACTATTATGCAGCGACTCTGCATACCGGAGAGGTCATGACCGGATACATGATATTACTATCTGAAAACCAAGGCGTCGAAAAAATTCCTGAAAGCGATCTTGTTTTCGCGGCAGCACTTGTGTCTAAGCAGCTCTGTCTTGAAAAACATCAGTCGGCTTCAAATACTGTTGAGCAATTGCTTATAACTCTCTTAAACGGAGAATTCACAGATGAGGAGCATTTTCGCCTGAGTGCGGCCTCCACATTTTTGCCTAATTTTAAGCCTCATTTTTTTGCATTGGTTGATGCTGCCGGTGAGGAAAATTTAAATGCGCCGGATGATATGCTGCAAAGAAGTCTTGAAAGCAGCTTTCACGGCTCATATCCTTTCTTTTATCGCGGCAGAATCATAATGTTTATTCATGAGGATCACGACTTAAAGTATTTAGAAGATTTTGCCAAGAACAAGAACTTGTGCATTGTTGTATCCCCGAAGCTTGACAGTGTCTTTGCTGCTGCGGGAATATACAAAACCGTTTCCCGTGTGATGGATTATCTTTTACTCAAAGGACGAAAAGGCATTTTGGAGCATAGTCAAAAATATGCTGTTCTTATGGCTTTAAAGGGAATAGAAGATCCAGATACCGTTATATTGCCGGAGATAAAGGATATGTGGGAGTATGATGAAAAAAACTCTTCTGAGCTGTGTTTGACCATGTATTTTTATCTTGTTTGCCATCATTCTCTGATAGAGACATGTGAAAGGCTGTACGCACATCGAAATACCGTTTTGTATAGAATGAAGAAAATGAAAGAGGACTTCGGACTTTCCCCTGAGCTTGCAGAAAATCACATCAGTTACCTGATTTCATGCGCACTTTTGCTTTTGAAAGACGGAAACGACGATTTGTTTATCTTATAAGCTATATAGCTGACATACTCCTATGGAAACATTTTCAGTTTAAAGCAAATTGCTGAAAAATCACAAAACAAATCCGTTTTATCGGATGCTTGATAGTTTATTAATTAATGGGATAGAAGATAAGAAACGGAAAATCAGAAAAAACAGTGTGGCTGAAAGATCTT
Organism: uncultured Clostridia bacterium; assembly: GCA_944385905.1. Classification (GTDB taxonomy): domain Bacteria; phylum Bacillota; class Clostridia; order Oscillospirales; family Ruminococcaceae; genus CALWZA01. The sequence continues at coordinate 2,977 of CALWZA010000014.1, read as the reverse complement.
GGCTCGCAATCGGTGCATTTTTTGATTTTGACGGAAACGGCGAAACACCTTTGGATAAGTAAGTTTCACCGTTTTGTATCCTCGACGATATTGAAAAAGAGGAAAAAAGCCAAAGTGTTATAACGGGCAATGCCGGAGGCGGAGTTTATGGCGATATAGTTTTGCGTGATACTTGGTAAAACGGCTTTGATGACAAGCAGGAATATAACGATGCTCCTGAGGATGCAAAAACGACGAAAGCGGTTATGACTTATATTAAATCGCCGTATGATAAAAAGGGAAGCGGATAACAAAATAAACATACCGGCTGGATTTTTAAAGCCTATTTGTATTAATATTAAAAAAGCGGACAGCTTTTCAGTTGTCCGCTTTTTTCCTGTAAATATAAAATGTCAGTCAGTCAGTTTCCGACCTCAATGCTTATTTCGTTGAAGATTTTCAGCAGGTCGTCGATACAGGCTTTTTTCTTGTCCTCTCCGCTTAAGTCCAAAACAGCGTTTCCGCTGTGCATCATCAGCAGACGGGTTCCGTATTCAATGGCGTATCGCAGATTGTGAGTAACCATCAATGTAGTTACGCCCTTTTCCTTAACCACATCGTCGGTGATTTTCATAACGGTCTCTGAGGATTTCGGGTCAAGCGCAGCGGTATGCTCGTCAAGGATAAGCAAATCTATCGGCGACATTGTCGCTATTATAAGCGCGAGTGCCTGTCTCTGACCTCCGCTGAGAGAGCCTACCGAAACGTTCATTCTGTTTTCAAGCCCGAGGCTGCACTTTTCCAGCAGTGTTTTATAGTAATCAATTCTTTTTTTATTTACGGCAAATCCAAGGTTAAACGACTTGTTTTTGTTGTCGGCAAGCGCCATGTTTTCAAGGATTGTGAGTTCCGGGCAGGTACCCATTCGTGGGTCCTGCAAAACTCTGCCTATAAATTTTGCGCGTTTGTATTCGGAAAGTTTTGAAATATCCTTTCCGTCAAAGATGATTTTTCCGCTGTCGGGTTTAATTGTTCCGCAGGCAAGGTTGAGCAAGGTGGTTTTTCCAGAACCGTTTGAACCGATAATCGAAACAAACTCTCCTTTTTTCACAGTAAGATTATAATCAGAAAAAAGAGTTGTCTCGTCAATCGTGCCTGTGTTAAACGTTTTTGTGATGTTATTAAACTCAAGCATTACATTCCCGCCTTTCCTGCCGCCTTTTTAGGCTTTGCTTTTCCCGATGACAAAAAGTTGCTAAGCACCAGAGCAAGGGTAAATATCACAGCCATCAAAAGCTTCAGATATTCGGTAGGAAGCCCCAGAGCCAGCGCCGCCGAAAGACAGGCTTTATATACAATGCTTCCTAAAATAACCATTGTTGTGGCTTTCATAAACGTAAGCTTTTTAAACAGGCTGAGTCCGATGATTACAGAAGCGAGTCCCAAAACGACCATACCTACGCCCATCTGCTGGTCAGCCGAACCTTTTGACTGAGCGATAACCGAGCCTGAAAGCGCCGCGAATCCGTTTCCGAGAGCAAGTCCCAAAATTTTCACCTTTCCGCTGTCGCACGCAAGCATTGTGACATATCTTTCGTTGTTTCCTGTTGCTCTCAGTAAAAGTCCCGACTTTGTCTTGAGATATAAATCAACAAGAATCTTGCAGACAATGACGAGTATAAGCGACACTAAAACAGTTCTGATGTAAATCCCGCCGACGGTTTCAGGAATAATTGAGCCCAAAAATGTGCTGAATATTGTCGGCTTTCTGAAAAATGATGCTATGGACATTCCGTTGTTTCCGACAAACAGTATGACGAGATTTACAGATATCAATGCGGTATAAACCAAAATTCCGCATAAAAGCGGTCTGATTTTAAGCTTTACATGCAAAAGTCCCGTTACTGCTCCTGCCGCCATTCCGACGGCAAAGGATATCAGCAGACACAGCCACGGATTTACTCCCTTTATAATCAATACTCCCGTAACAATCGCTCCGAGAGGCATTGTTCCGTCAACGGAGAGGTCAGGAAAATCAAGTATGCTGTATGTAATGTAAATTCCGAGCGCCATAATCGCATACATCAAGCCCTCCTCCATAATCGACTTGAGTATATTAATGAAAACGTCCATCACGGGACTCCTTTCGTTTATTTATAAGCTTATCAAGCGCAAATGTCACCGCCGCAAAACAACGGCGATGACTTTTGCTGATTTTAAATTATTCTTCCGCTTCTGCTGTTACAACCTTTTCAGCGTCGGCGTAAGCTTCGGGAAGCTCGATTTCAAAAGCCGCAAGCACGTCTGTATTTACAACAGGTGTTCCCTCTGTTATCTGTCCTACAGGGATATCGCCGGGATTTTCGCCCTTAAGTACTCTGACCGCCATTTCACCTGTTACCTGACCGAGCTTAACGTAGTCAATACTGATAGAAGCCATGCAGCCGTTTATAACCTGCTCAATTTCAGAGCCGTATACCGGAATTCCCGCGGCGTTTGCCTGCTCAAGCAAAACCGAGAGGTTTCCGACAACGTTGTTGTCAGTAAAGTTGTTTACGCAGTCAACCTGAGAGCAGAGGCTTGCCGCCGCCTGAGGAATATCCGCGGCTGTCTGGACTCCCTGAGCAACAACTTCAATTCCGAGAGGTTCTGTTATTTCCTTGAGTTTCGCAAGCTGAGAAACAGAGTTGGCTTCGCTTGTTGTATATAAAACACCGATTTTCTCGACATCGGGCTGTAAAGTTTTAATAAGCTCAACCTGAGAGTTTAAGTCAAGGATATCAGATGTTCCGGTGCAGTCGCCGTTAGGTTTTTCGAGGCTGTCTACAAGTCCTGCCGCAACAGGGTCTGAGACCGCGCAGAAAATAACGGGAACGTCACTGTTTGCTGTCGCGGCATATGCTGAAACAGCCGCCGGAGTAGCGATTGCGATAATGATATCGTAGTTTTTCGCAACCATGTTCTTAGCTATAGTGTCGCATGTTTGAGAATCGAAGTT
>CALWZA010000013.1 GCA_944385905.1 uncultured Clostridia bacterium | reverse complement strand
CGGTGCATTTGATTTTGACCGGGCAAAAGAAAAAGCCCAAAATACAACTCAAAAACAGCAAAGAACGGCATAGCCGTTTGGCTATACCGTCCCTTGCTTCAATGTTTTCTTAATTCACCGCCCCATTAATCCGGCGGCTGTTTTGCTGAGCCTAAATGATTTGCCATAGCGCCGATGAGGCGTCTGATGGCATTCTCCAGTCGCCTCTCGGAGAGAGTGTGACGGAACCGACCTTAGGTCCGTCCGGCAGACAGGAGCGCTTAAACTGTTGGGAGAAAAATCTTCGGATAAAAGTGTTGAGCCACTTTGAAATTACAGCTTCGTCATAAACGCCCTCGAAAGCGTACTTTGCTATCCTTAATATTTTTTGCGGAGAGAAACCGAATCTCACGAAGTAATAAAGGAAAAAGTCGTGAAGCTCATAAGGCCCTACGATATCCTCTGTCTTTTGAGTCATTTCGCTTGCCGTTTCATCAGTCGGAAGAAGCTCGGGCGATACGGGAGTGTCAAGAATATCGAGCAAAACACTTTTCAGCGAGTCGTCATGAGAAATGTCGGCATAGTACCTGATAATATGCCTTATCAGAGTTTTGGGAACTGATGAATTTACGCCGTACATCGACATATGGTCGCCGTTATAGGTCGCCCAGCCGAGAGCAAGCTCCGAAAGGTCGCCTGTACCTATAACGAGTCCTGAGGTCTTATTGGCTATGTCCATCAGCACTTTTGTTCTCTCTCTTGCCTGACCGTTTTCATAAACGACATTGTGCTCGTTTATATCGTGGCCGATATCCTCAAAGTGCTGAATAACCGACTTTGTTATATTTACCTCTTTAAAGCTCACCCCAAGGCATTCGCACAGAAGCTCGGCGTTTGAACGAGTCCTTTTGGTGGTTCCGAAACACGGCATCGTGACGGCTATGATATCCTTTCTGTCACGCCCAAGCAAATCCATCGCTCTGACTGCGACAAGCAGCGCGAGGCAGCTGTCAAGTCCGCCCGAAATGCCTATAACAGCCGAAGCGGCGTGAGTGTGCTCAAGCCTTTTTTTCAGACCGTGAGACTGAATCTGCAAAATCATGTCGCACCGTTCGTTAAGTGAGGCCATATCGGATGGAATGAACGGGGCTTTTGAAAAATGACGTGTCAAAACCGTTTTTGAAACAGGAAGAGAAAAATATATTTTTTCAAACCCAAAGCTGTCGGCTTTTGGGAAAGTCGTTATGCGGCGGCGCTCATGAGCGAGCTTGAAAAGGTCTATCTCAGAATATGTTATTTCGTTTTCAAACAGCTTGCTCTCTGAAAGGACAGCGCCGTTTTCGCAAATCAGGTTATGCCCTGAAAATACAAGGTCCTGAGTGGATTCTCCGTTGCCGCACGAGCAGTAAATATAACCGCATACAAGCCTTGCCGATTGGTTTGACACCAAAGAGCGGCGGTATGAATCCTTTCCTATGACCTCGTCGGATGCCGAAAGATTTCCTATTAACGTCGCTCCCGCAAGAGCAAGAGCCGTCGAACGGGGAGAGGGAGTCCATAAATCCTCGCAGATTTCAATTCCGAAAACAAGCTCGGGAATTTCTTTGCAGCAAAAGAGCAGGTTTTTGCCGAACAAAACCTCCTGATTACAAAGTGAAATCAGCTCATTTTTTTCGGGCGCTGAAGAGAAATGACGGACTTCGTAAAACTCGTTGTAGTTCGGGATAGAGGTCTTTGGGACAACTCCGAGAATTTTTCCTTTGCTGATTACCGCGGCGCAGCTGTAAAGCTTTCCGTTTACCGCAAGCGGAGTTCCGACGGCGAACAAAGCCGAAAGACTCTCGGTTTCTCTGCATATTTTATCCAAAGCCTCAACCGCTCCGTCAAGCAAAAGCTTTTGCAAAAAAAGGTCCTGACAAGTATACCCCGTTACGCAAAGCTCGGGGAAAACAGCGACAGAAGCGCCGAGCTTCTGTGCTTTGAACATTGTTTCTATAATTGAATCGGCGTTAAAGCTGCAGTCAGCGACACGTATTTCAGGAGTGCAGGCGCAAACCTTCAAAAACCCGTCTTTCATATAATCAAATCCTTTCCAGAACACCTATTATACAAATTATTATAAACCCGATTGGACTGTTTTGCAATACAAAAAGCCAATATTTATCCCCTTGAGCACATCTTATAAATGTACGCAAGGGGACAGCTGACAGTTTATTCGTTTAAGTATGCACTGAGTTTTCTGTCGGCATTGGTGATATAGGACTCAAGGTCGATTTCACCGAGAGCGTATTTTTCAAAATCATCATAGACAATTTCATTCGGCAGTCCGAAAACAAGCTCTCCGTTTTCATAAACCTCATTAAGCTGACTGCCGTATTCGGTGTCGGGATAGGCAAGACTGTCTTTGAGCTGAACGCTGTTGTTTTCGGAAAGCAGAGTTTTTACAACGCTTTCAACATATTTTTTCGCAAGCTCAAGCTTTTTTGAATTCGGGTTTACGCAAATATAGGTTGCAGTAATCGGGTTTTTGTTTTCGGCGTCGATTTTAGGGAATGCGCACACCGAATCAAAATGAGAGTTCGGTTTAATCTGGCTTTGTCCGTTTCTCGAGACCGTAAACAAAACCTCGCTGTAATCGGTCGTTCCGAGCATTCCCGTCGAAAACTGATGAGGAGCGAACACGCTGTCGATATTCGCCCAAACCTTGTCTTTAAGGGTGACAGCAAGGCTTCTGAACTGCTCGGTGTCGTATGAATCATTGTTTGAGTTGTATTCATACAAAGCGTTTTGCAAAATCGTAAAGCCCGTTATGTTGAAATTATCCCTGCCCGATTCGTTATAATAGTTTATCAGCATATCCGCAAGCTCATCATTTGAAAGAGGCTTTGAAAAGTCTATCCCCGCCGCTTCGCACAGCTCTTTATTATATAGTATAACGCTTGCGTCAAGAGAAACAGGAATCATCCATACTTTTTCATTCTCGGCGATAGCTGTGTCTTTGACGTAGGAAAAGCACTTGTCAAGATATTCTAAAACGCCTGAAATATCATTGAGAGGATAGTAAACTCCCTTGTTTTTAAGATTTTCGGCGGCTCGGCTTGACGCTGACAAAACGCAGAGGTCGTAATCATCGCTCTGCGAAAGCAATGTCAGCGCAAACTCCTCGTCGCTGAGCGAACGTATTGAAAGAGAAATGTCATTTACATCGGGAAGGTCGTTTTCTCCGTACCCGCCGGAAATAACTGTGAGGGTTTCAAGCGGTTTGTAATATTCTGAAATTTTAATTCTGACAAGCTTTTTTTGGATAAGCTCGTCAACAAGATAAAAAGCGTGTCCGCCTTTGATTTTAAGCTCCGACGCAATACCGTTTTCACGAATTATTTCCGAAATACCGTCTGATTCGTCAAATCCGCTTGCATAGACAAAGACGTCGGAAGCCGTATACATAAACAAATTTTTGTCAAATCCTCCGCAGCTTGTAAACCCGTTCATGTTCTTTTCAGTAAAATCGCCCACGGAACCGTTTTTCGTGTTCAGCGTTACAAATCCGTATTTAGCCTGAGAGTTGTTGTATACAAAAATACGAAGCGTATCTCCGTCCGCATAAAACGATACGGGAAAATCAACTGCAATTTGCGAAAGCTCGCCTGTTTTAAGGTTATAGCTGTTCATCACCTCGCCGCCGTAGGAGTAATACCACTCGACTGTGTTGACATAAGCCCCTTCTTCAGCCTTTTTTCTGTCAACGGCGATGAAATACAGAGTATCTCCGACGATTTTTAGGTTTGAGACGCTTTTGTAATCGGGAAACTCGCAGACTTCCTCACCGCTTTTATCGGAAAGATTGTATTTATAAATCACGGGGTAAGCAACGGAAGGATTGTCCATGCTTCGCCTTGTTGAAGTAAAATACAGGCAGTCGCCGCTGTCGCTTAGCGTCAGATTGTTTGCCGACATATCCGTTATTTCAAGCGAAAACTCATGCTCAGCCGCCGTCTGGCCGTCAAGGCTTAGCTCTAAAAGCTTTACGGTGTTGTTTTCGCTTTCAAGAGAGCAAAAAACCCTGCCGTCGCCGGCAACATCAAACGAGTTAAGCCCTTTTTGCGGATAAGAGTAATGCGAAGACGCGGTTTCAAAAACAACCGATGAAACGCTCTCCCCTTTGGTTTCGGTTTCTTCTCCGCAGCCTGCAAGGCAGGACAAAAACATTATAACAGAAAGTAAAAGAGCTGCTTTTCTCATCATTATCTCCTTAAAAAGCAAGTCCGCCGTTTTTTGACGGACTTGCTTAAAACGTTAATTATTCGCCGCAATCTTGATGAACAGTTACTTGAGATACATAGCTATAAGTTACTTCATTACAATATTTGCAAATATATTCGTTTTGGACATTGAACGTGACCACAGTGCAATAAGAGTATATAGGCACCACGTCTCTATACTCCGAAACATAAATATGTGATGTAGCACTACTTACGCCAATTATTTCCGAGTGCAGTGTTGTATAGTGTGGCGGGCAAATAGCAGCACTAACATTGGCAATTAGAAATGAGCAAGTGGAAAAAGCCACTACTAACAAACTAACTAATTTTTTAACATATTTACTCCTCAAATTCATGTTTTTTCAATTGTTTAATCATCAATCGTACGCTTAATGATTAATATAACGATTAATCAATCGTCTGTAATTATAATATCATAGTGGGTATTTTTTGTCAATCACTAAGGTAAAAAATTGTAGAAACAAACAAATAAAAGAATGGGATTTATTGAAATTGCATAGTATAAACCCCATGTATTCATTAATCAGGAATATATCTCTAAAATAAATCTTGTAAAACGTCTCTTACGGTGGTATAATATATACTATCTATCTAATGTTATTGAGTTTAAAAAGGATGAGAGCGGATTGAAAAAGTGGAGAATAAACACGCCTGACCCTCAGACGGTCGGTGAAATAATGAAAAAGACCGACCTTTCACGGCTTTGCGCCGAGGTTTTGGTTTCAAGAGGATTAAGCGATATTACCGCTCTTGAAGACTTTTTCAACGGCGACGAGCTTTCAGACCCGTTTCTTCTGTGCGGAATGGAAGAAGCCGTGCAGACCATTTCAAAAGCGGCTGAGGACGGCGAGCTTATCTGCGTATACGGCGATTATGACTGCGACGGTATCACGGCGACCGCTGTGCTGTACGGTTACTTAAACTGTATGGGAGCGAATGTCTGCTATTATATTCCCGAAAGAGACGAGGGCTACGGAATCAACAAAGACGCGGTTGACAAGCTCCGCGAAGCCGGAGTAAATTTGATTGTCACCGTCGATAACGGAATTTCGGCGGTTTTGGAATCCGAATACATTTACGAATGCGGAATCAAGCTTGTCGTGACCGACCACCACCGCCCCGGTGAGGTTTTGCCGAAAGCCGAGGCTATTGTTGACCCTTGGCTTGAAGACTGCGTCGCGCCATTTAAAAGTCTTGCGGGAGTAGGCGTGGCTTTGAAGCTTTGCTGCGCTCTCGACGGCGGAGACTACACAATGGTTATGGAGCAGTACTCAGAGCTTGCGGCAATCGGAACAATAGCCGACATAGTTCCCCTGACTCACGAAAACAGAATAATTGTGAGAAACGGGCTCAATATGCTTAAAATCACCGAAAATCAGGGCCTTGCGGCTTTGATTGAAATCTGCGGAATAGATTTGAACAAGCTTGACGCAAAAACAGTAGCTTTTTCAATCGCGCCCAGAATAAACGCCGCGGGAAGATTCGGTTCTCCTTTATATGCGCTTGAAATGCTTATTAATGAAGACGAAAGCGCTCAGGAGTCGGCTTATAAGCTTGACGATTTGAATTCTCAGCGCAAAAAATGCGAGGAAAAAATAATTTCGGAAATATACAAATACCTTTCCGAAAACCCCAAGGAGCTTGAGCGCAGGGTTTTGGTTATCAGCGGAAAGGGCTGGCACCACGGTGTTGTGGGCATAGTCGCTTCAAAAATTCTTGAAAAATTCGGAAAACCCGTTGTGCTTATTTCTGTTGACGAGGATAAAACCGCGAGAGGCTCGGCGAGAAGCATTAAAGGATTTAATATTTTTAAATGCTTTGAATACTGTTCGGATTTGCTGATACGCTTCGGAGGACATGAGGGTGCGGGCGGACTTACAGTCAGCGAGGACAATATTTCGGCGCTCAAGAGCAGAATACAGGAATATGCGAAAAATAATTGTCAGTCAATGCCGACGATAACCCTCACAGCAGATAAGGTTCTTTGCAGAGACGATTTTTCGGTTGAGCAGGCGCAGGGACTTTCAGTTCTTGAGCCGTTCGGCGAGGAAAACCCGGTTCCTCTTTTCGCAATGCTCGGCGCACGGCTTGACAAAATAGTCCCGCTTGCCGGGGGAAAGCACCAAAAGCTTGTTTTAAGCTATGACGGAATAAAAACCGAGTGCCTCTTGTTCGGAGTCAGTTCGGAAAGTTTCATTTACTCTCAGGGCGATACCCTTGATTTGCTTGTAAACCTCTCAGTCAGCACGTTCAAAGGCTCAAAGTCGCTCGGGATAGTTGTAAAGGATTTTCGCAGGCACGGCTTTTCTCAGGACAGATACTTCGCCGCAAAGGATACATACGAGGCATACAAGCGAGGGGAGGAGCTCAGCTTTGACTATTTAAACAGGATTATTCCGCAGAGAGAAGAGCTGGTAGCGCTGTATAAGCTTATAGACGGTCGGATGAAAAAGCCGTTTGACGCGGACACTTTGTATATGCGAACCCAAAGTAAAACGATGAATTACTGCAAAATGAGGATATGTCTTGATATTTTCACCGAGCTTGGGCTTACGGTATGTGATAATGACAGCGGAACATATTCGGCGGCAGAGGTCAAAGCGAGAGCCGACCTTGACAAGTCGAAGATACTCAGCGGATTGAAAGGGATGATTAACAGTCATGGATAATATAAAAACTTATACGATAGACGTTTTGATACAAAAAATTCTTGACGGCGAAAAGCAGTATGACCTTTCAAAAATCGTTTCCGCCTATGAGTTTGCGAATAAGTACCACAGCGGCCAGGTAAGAGGCTCAGGCGAGCCGTATATAACTCATCCGCTTGCAGTTGCGTATATTCTTTTGGAGCTCGGAATGGATACCGACACAATCTGCGCAGCGCTTTTGCACGATGTTGTTGAGGATACCGAAGCGACCGATGAGGATATAAGAAAAACCTTCGGAACAGACGTAGCAATGCTTGTAGACGGTGTTACTAAATTTAACAAGCTTCCGATTTTCACAAAAGAGGAGCAGCAGGCTGAAAATATCAAAAAAATTATCCTCGCGATGTCGCAGGATATCAGGGTTATTATAATCAAGCTATGCGACAGGCTTCACAATATGCGTACTCTTCAGTTTAAGTCTCCCGAAAAGCAGAGACTTACCTCTCTTGAAACAATGAACGTATTTGTTCCTATCGCCCACAGGCTCGGAATCAAGGCGATAAAGGAGGAACTTGAGGACATATCTTTCCGCTATCTCGACCCTTACGCTTACGCGGAAATAGAGCAGATGCTTGAAAAAACAAAGGACGAGAGAGACGCTTTTATCGAGTCCATCAAGGAAAGAATATCCGCAAGACTAGCAAAGGATTTTAATCCTGTTCCCACAATTGAGGGACGAGTCAAAAGCCTTTACGGAATATTTACGAAAATTTATACTCAGGGCAAGTCGTTTGACGAAATATATGACAAATACGCGGTAAGAGTCATAGTAAACACCGTTACCGAGTGCTATTTTGTTCTCGGCGTTATTCACGATATGTTCAACCCTATTCCGAACCGCTTTAAGGATTATATTTCCACCCCAAAGGCTAATATGTACCAGTCTCTTCACACTACGGTTATCGGCAGAGAGGGGATACCGTTTGAAGTTCAGATAAGAACATGGGAAATGCACCATACGGCTGAGCTCGGAATCGCCGCGCACTGGAAATATAAAGAGGGAATTTCGGGAAATTCGAATAAGTTTGAAAACAGACTTGCTTGGATAAGACAGCTTCTTGAAACTCAGCAGGAGTCAAACGACGTTGAGGAAATCGTCAGAGCCATTAAAAACGACCTCGCTCCCGAAGATGTTTTTGTCATGACCCCAAAGGGAGATATGATATCCCTCCCCGTAGGCTCAACCGTAATTGACTTTGCGTACGCTATTCACACTCAGGTCGGACATAAAATGATCGGTGCAAAGGTCGATAAAAAAATGGTTCCTCTTGATTACGAGGTAAAAACTGGAGAAATCGTTGAAATTATAACCTCAAAGGACCCTAACCACGGTCCCAACCGAGCATGGCTTGATATCTGCAAAACCAACGAGGCAAAATCCAAAATACGTTCTTGGTTTAAAAAAGAACGCCGTGAGGAGAATATTGCGGAGGGCAAGGCGGAGCTTGAGAGAGAGTTTAAACGAAATCTTATCAGAGTGCCCGACGAGGAGCTTGCGGATTTTCTTTCTCTTGATATGAAAAGGCATAACTGCGATACTCTCGACGACTTTTTCGCCGCAATAGGCTACGGCGGGGTTCAGCTTTCAAAAATTCTGCCGAGGCTTAAAGACGAATACACCAAAAAATATATACAGTCAGCCGAAAACGAGCCTTCCGAAGCACCCTCTCAGCCGGTTATCACCGCCGCTCCCAAGCGAGGAACATCCGGCATTATCGTTGACGGGCTTGATAACGTGCTTATCAAGTTTTCACAGTGCTGCGCTCCGCTCCCGGGGGACGACGTGGTAGGCTTTATAACAAGAGGGCACGGGGTTTCTATTCATAAAAAGGACTGCGTAAACTACCTCAATCAAAAGGACGACCCGGCATATGCCGGCCGATGGGTACCTGTAAGATGGGAAGACAAGGCGAACCAGGGCGCCACATTTAAGGCAACTCTGGACATTGTCGGACACGCGCGCTTAGGACTTCTCGCAGATATTTCATCAACTCTCACCGCAATAAGAATCCCCCTGCATGAGGCTTCGGCAAGAGAGCTTAAAAACGGAAACGCCAATGTATTAATAACCATTTCGGTTGCGGGAAGCGAACAGCTCAACGGAGTAATAAACAAGCTTCGCAAAATCGACGGCGTTATTTCGGTTGACCGTTCGGGCAAATAATTTTATATAAAGGATATTACAATATGGAACTTATAACTCTTCCCTCAATGGGAATGATGGGAGTAAACTGCTATATTCTCGGCTGCGAAAACGAGGCGGCTGTAATCGACCCGCCGTGTATGCCTGACGTCATTCTTCAAAAGCTCAGGGAAAACGGACTTGCGCTCAGAAAAATTCTTCTCACTCACGGCCATTTCGACCATATCGGAGCTGTTGCGGCGCTTGTCAGAGAAACAAACTGCGAAGTTTTTATTCACAAGGACGACCGAAATATGCTAACCGACAATTCCGCTAATTTAAGCAGATTATTCGGATTTAAGGGTACTGAGCCGTGTGATGCTTCCATCCCGTTGTCAGACGGAGATGTTATTAATCTGGGCGATACCGAAATCCGAGTTATGCACACTCCGGGACATTCGCCCGGTTCGGTATGCTTTTTCTGTGAAAAATTCATGTTTTCGGGCGACACCCTTTTTTGCTCAAGCGTCGGAAGAACCGATGTTCCCGGAGGCTGCACCGAGACACTGCAAAATTCCCTGCTGAAGATAAAAAATATTCCCGAAAACTATATTGTTTATCCGGGACACGGCGGAAGCACCGACCTGTTTTACGAAAAGGAAACCAATCCGTATTTGCATTTTTAAGGCTGAAAGGAAACCGACAAATGACTTTAATATTTGACGGAAACGATTTTAAATACGAGCTTGAAAGCGTTGTCAAGCTGTTTTATCCCGCAAAGCTTTTTGACTTTATTTTCCGCGGCGGCAATGACGGCAAAAGCAGGCTTCCCGACGACGATTACTGCTATATCTCAAGAGTCAGGGAAAAAGAATCTTCTTTACTTCATGTTATTGTCAAATCGGAAAGCAAAACCTCGGAGCTGTCGGAAAGAATATCAAACGGCATTCAAAACTATGACGGCGAATGTGAAATGGCTTTGGGCAGGCTTTTGTTTTCCGCTCTTAAAAATGTAACAGGAAAAAGTCCCGAGTGGGGGATACTCACGGGAGTAAGGCCGGTCAAACGGGTGAACTCTTACATATCTCTCGGAATGAGCGAGGAGCAGATAGTGCAAAGGCTTAAATCAGAATTTCTCTGCTCCGAGCAAAAGGCGCACCTTGCGTTTAAAACCGCTCAGTCACAGACCAAAGCTCTTGAAAGCCTTGACAAAAACTCATTTTCGCTTTATGTTTCCATACCTTTTTGCCCGTCAAGATGCTCGTACTGTTCGTTCGTCTCACAGTCTGTTGACAGCTTTTCAAAACTGATACCCGAATATGTTCAAAAGCTATGCGAAGAAATAAAATACACCGCAGGCATAACAAAAAGTCTCGGCTTAAAGCTTGACACGGTTTATTTCGGAGGAGGAACTCCTACATCTCTTACCGCCGCTTTGCTTCAAATGCTTATGAAGCAGATTGAAGAAAGCTTTGACACCTCGTCGGTTCGGGAATATACCGTTGAGGCAGGACGTGCTGATACCATAACCGAGGAAAAGCTCAGAACAATCAAGTCTTGCGGAGCGGACAGAATAAGCATCAATCCTCAGACTCTTAACGACTCGGTGCTTGAAGCTGTCGGACGAAAGCACACGGTAAAACAGTTTTTTGAAAGCTTTGAGCTTGCAAAAAAAATCGGTTTTGAAACAGTAAACACCGACCTCATCGCAGGCTTGCCTACCGAAACGGTTGAAAGCTTTATGTCAACTATTGATAAAATCACGGACTTAAATCCCGAAAACGTAACTGTCCATACCCTTTCAATTAAAAGAGCGGCTGACCTTATGCGAAAAAGCGGTTCGGTTATAGACAATCCCGCAAAGGAAATGGTAGCCTATGCGACGCAAAAGCTCGGAGCGCTTTATAAGCCTTATTACCTCTATCGGCAGAAAAATATGCTTGAAAATCTCGAAAACATCGGCTGGACTGTTGACGGCAAGGCTAGCCTTTATAATATTTACATTATGGAAGAGGTTCAGACTATTATCGCTGTCGGCGCAGGAGGCTCTACAAAGCTTATTAAGCCTGACGGAAGCGGCCTTGAAAGAATTTTTAACTATAAATACCCTCTTGAATACTTAAAGCATTTCGACCTTATGCTTGAGAAAAAGAACGAGATTTTAAATTATCTTAAATAAAGCCGAGCGAATAAACAGCGTGAAAGGATTTGCTTTTATGAACACAACCTTTGAAATTCAAAACGAGTCTGATTCAAGGCAAAAAGAAACCTATGAATGGGTAAGAGCATGGTGCGAAAAGACAAATAATAAGGATTTACCGAGAGTTTTGCTTGTCGGCGACTCAATAACCGAGGGATACTACAACGCAGTAAAAAACGCTCTTGACAAAAAGGCTTATGTCGATTATATCGCTACGTCATATTCGATAGATACATACATTTATAAAAACATTGTCGAAGGCTTAGCAAAGGATTACGATTATGACGTAATTCATTTCAATCACGGGCTTCACGGATGGCATATGACCAAAGAAGCGTACTTTTCAAATTATGACATCATGATTAAATCACTTTTGCCGCACTCAAAAATCATAATTGCCACCACCACTTCTCTGTTTGACAAAAACTGCGGTAAGCAGTCAGAAGAGAGAAATAAAAAGGTTGCTGAGCGAAACGAGTGCGCCCTAAAAACAGCGGAAAAATATAACCTCGGCGTTGATGACCTGTATATTGTCAGCAAAACCATGCCGACAGAAAACAGAGCCAAAGACGGGGTGCATTATGAATCTGACGGCTATGAGCTTTTGGCGGCTTCGGCAGTTGATTCAATAAATAAAATTTTGTTTGCAAACGATTAAACTGGGGGAACATATGCAGAAACCTCTTAAAAAAAATGATATAGTAAGGCTTGAGATAACCGGAATAACCAATGAGGGCAACGGAGTCGGAAGGACAGAAAACGGCGGGGGAATAGTCGTTTTCGTTCCGTTTACTGCAATCGGAGATATCGCTGACGTTAAAATCGTCAAGGTTATGAAATCCTTTTGCTACGGAATAATTGATAAAATTATAACAGGCTCTGAAGACAGAATACAAAGTGACTGCGAGGCTTTTTTCAAATGCGGCGGATGTGCGTTTCGGCATATAAGCTATGAAGCCGAGCTGAAAATCAAGCAGGACTTTGTGTCCGACTGCTTTAAAAGAATAGGAGGTCTTACTCCTGATTTTGAGGAAATCCTCGGTGCGGAAAATATTGATTATTACCGCAACAAATCTCAGTATCCTGTTGCTTTGCATGACGGAAAAGCGGTATGCGGATTTTACTCAAGGCGCTCTCACAGAGTAGTGCCGTTTACCGCCTGCAAGCTTCAGCCTGTAATTTTTCAGCGCATCGCGGATGATATTTTGGCGTGTGTCAACAAGCTTTGCATACCTCCGTATGATGAAGAAACTCAAACGGGACTGCTTCGTCATATTTATCTTCGCCGGGGGTACAACAGCGGTGAAATCATGGTATGCCTTGTTGTAACCGATTTTAACGACAGCAGACTTTGCGAAATAGCAGCTAATCTCAGCGTTAAATATCCCGAAATTAAAAGCATTGTTCTGAATAAAAACGATAAGAATACAAATGTCATACTCGGCAAAGAATGCAGAACAATTTTCGGAGAAGATACAATATTTGACACAATGTGCGGCAATAAAATTGAGCTGTCTCCCATGTCTTTTTATCAGGTCAATACAAAGCAGGCTCAACGGCTTTACGACGTTGCGAAAAACTACGCAGACTTAAACGGAGGGATTTTGATTGACCTATACTGCGGAGCCGGAACTATCGGACTGTCTATGGCTGATCGGTGCGGCAAGCTTATAGGTGTTGAAATTATCCCCGAAGCGGTTAAAAACGCAAAGAAAAATGCGCTTATGAATAATATCAAAAACGCCGAATTTATTTGCGGGGATTCGGGACTTATTGCGCAGGAGCTTGCGCAAAGGGGAGAAAAACCGGATGTGATTATAATTGACCCTCCGAGAAGCGGATGCGACGAAAAAACGATAGAAGCTATTGTAAAAATGAGCCCGGACAGAATAGTTATGATATCCTGCAATCCGGCAACCGCCGCACGCGACGCTAAAATCCTCTGCGAACAAAATTATCATATAAAAAAAGCGAAAGCCGTTGACCTTTTTCCAAGGACTACACACGTCGAGACAATAGTGTTGCTACAAAGAGGAACCTTGTAGAAATCCTTAGATTTAGGCACTTTTCCCGCCATGTGGTGTTTGACGCAGAGGGTGATAAATTCCGCAATAAGCGTATTGAGGACTA
>CALWZA010000012.1 GCA_944385905.1 uncultured Clostridia bacterium | reverse complement strand
TGTCGTTGGTTCGATTCCGACCGGAGGCACCATAATTTAAACTTAATACGCGGATTTAGCTCATCTGGTAGAGCGCCACCTTGCCAAGGTGGAGGTAGCGGGTTCGAGCCCCGTAATCCGCTCCAATGGGGCGCTATAGCCAAGAGGTAAGGCGTGGGTCTGCAACACCCTGATCCCCGGTTCAAATCCGGGTGGCGCCTCCAAAACATAACCGGTATTGCTTAATGCAGTATCGGTTAATTTTTTATTTATTCATGGGCAAGAAATTAAATTAAGCGAAGAATAAAAATAATCAGCAGAATGACCTAGGCATCCTGCTGATTTGATTCTGCTGACAAATAAATGCCGGTACATTTATTTGTTTTCATCTTCGCTTTCTAATTTTTCAGCCACTTCTGAAACGGCGTCTGCGGCAGTATAAGCGGCGTCAGAGACTCCGTCGGCAGCCTTTTGCGCAGCGTTTGAAACAGCGTCGGCAGCGTTTTCGGCGGTTTCGGCAACCTTATCCGCTAAATCGTCACATTCATCGCATGTGCATTCATCGCAGTCGCACTCGTCATATTCGTCGTCGCATCCGCAGTTGTTCTTTTTCTTAAAGAAATAATAAACAGCGCCGGCTGCGGCAGCAATAACTGACAAGCCTAAAAGTGTTTTTAGAAATTTTCCCATAAAAATCATTCCTTTCAGTAAAAAATAAACCGTTAGTGAAAATTCAGCAATTCTCTGTATAATTAATTATAGCATAAGCACAAATGAATTACAACCGTTTTTTTTAACAACACATAAAAATCTGTCTCAAAGCATATTATAACCACATGGCGCGCAAAAATCCGAAAAGAGGCATATCATTGATTTTAATTTCACAAAAAATTTTCGTCTTGCTTTCACGAAAGCATCACAATAAGGGATTACTATATGCATGTCGGATAAATCCGATAACAGTTTTCATATTACTGATATTAACCTTAACCGGTTAATATATATGCTTAGCCTTACCCCGGGCTTTGCATATCCCCTCTTATTGTTTTTGCTCCTGCATTTTGCAGGGGCGTTTTTTTTACGCTTTATTTTTATTTGTTTATAATTTCAGCAATAGTTTTTATTTTTTCCAATACAGACAAGTCGTTTTCAGCTGACAATTGGTCGGTATTATGACTTATCGCACAGTCGAAGAAAGCCGCTCCCATTTGAGACAAGAGGCATTTTGAAGTTGCGACAGCCCGCTCTGAAGCTCCGTCGCCTCCGCCGGCAAGAATGACAAAACCATTTCGGCGTTTTGAAGATAAAATATCTGAGCCTTGAAACCTCTTCAAAGAATAAAAAAGCTGAAGACGGCTCGCAACGGAAAGAAGAGGACCGGTTAATTCGGAAAAATATATAGGAGAGGCTATGACTATATTTTCGGCGCTGACAATATCCTGATAAACGGTCTGCATACCGTCGTTTACGGCGCACGAGCCGTGTGTCCGGCAAAACCTGCAGTCCACGCACGGCGAGATATTACAGCTGTATGCGTTTATGATTTTTGAGCTTCCTTTCAGCCGTTTTGTCAGTTCATCAATTAAAAAAGCTGTGTTCCCGTTTTTCCTCGGCGAACCGTTAAAAATAAGAGTATTTTTCATACAGCCATCACCCTTATAAGAATCATGTAGCAGACTGTGCCTGCGGCAATACTGAGCAGTGTGTTTTTTCTCCATAAATGAAGAGCTGCGACAACAAGGGAGGATATGATTTCGGGAAGCCCGAACGGGGCGGACGTTATATTTATTGATTTAAGGCAATAAACTATAAGTACCGCTATTATGGCGGACGGAAGCACCTGACCGAGATAAATTACGATTTTCGGAACCCCTTTTTTGCCGCCGAACACGACAAATGGAAGAGACCTTGTAAAATATGTCACTATCGCTACAACGGCGAAAACCGCGATGGAGTATCCGACGCTGACCGGCATTTCAGTTCTCCTCCTTTTCAGCGGATGCATCAGAAATTTCGTTTTTTATCCGCTTTTTTAAAACACACAGCAGTCCCACTGTTAAAAGAAGCGAAGGAAGCAGAAAATTATCGGGCCCGAGAAGTATTAAAAACAGCGCCGCCGAACAAAGACCTATAACTGCGGGGATATGGCTTGTCATCTCACGCCACTGGTTTATGAAAATAACAATGAACAAAGCGGTCATTGAAAAATCAATTCCCGTGAAGTCAAGAGGAATGATTTCTCCTATTAAAGCGCCTATAACACCTCCGAGTATCCAGTAAATGTGGTCAAAGAGCGATATATAAAACGAACACTTGTCTTCGTCGATGTCGGGAGGATACTTTACCGAGCAAAGAAGGGAATAGGTTTCATCGGTCATCGCGTGAATCATATATGGGCACTTTATTCCCATCCGCTTGAACTTGTCGATAAACCCCAAGCCGTAAAATATGTGTCTGCACTGAACGAGAAAGGTCATTATGGCTACGGTTATCAGGGGAGCGGCGTCATGAAGCAGAGATACAAGGACAAACTGCATAGAACCGGCGTATATAAAAGTGCTTGCACAGAAAGCCCAAAGAGGGTTGTATCCCTCCCTGCTCAGAAGTACTCCGAAAGCGATACCCATAAAAATGTAACCTACAGCGACGGGTATGGTTTGTTTATAAGCGTATTTAATAGTTTTTTTCACCTAAAACATCTCTTCTTTTGATACAATATAATGACAATAAACATTTTATCACAAGAATTAAGCTAATTCAAGAATGAGGTCTTCTGTTAAATGCTTAACAAAGTCGATTTTTTGTAATGTAAAATGTGCAAAAATAACGAAAATCGTTAACGAAATGTTAATTGAATGATTTTAATGTTGATATTTACGGTCAATAATGGTATGATTAATTTGATTTTTGCGATAACTGAAAGGAGGAATATTATAATGGTATTTTCAACGGTTCTCGCCGAAGAAACTGCCGCTCAGGCAGAAGATTTATCCAATGTTTTTGTAGTGCTTATGGGAATGGGTACTGTTTTTGTCGGATTGATATGTCTTGTAATTCTGTGCTTGCTTACAAGCTTTATTATCAGAAAGTTTGTAGCCCAGCCGGAGGAGGAAGCCGAGGTTCAGACTAAGGCACCGGCGGTTTCCGAAAGCCCGATTGCAAACAGGCAGGAATTTATTGCAGCTGTTTCCGCCGCAATTGCGGAGGAGCTCGGAACAAGCGTAAACGCTATAAGAATCAAATCGGTTAAGAAGATTTAATAAAGAATGAGAGGAAAGCCACTATGAAAAAGTATCGTGTAAACGTAAACGGAACAAATTACGAAATTGAGATTGAGGAAATCAAGGAAGGCGACATAAAGGCAGCCGCATCCGCAGCACCCGCAGCTCCTGCCGCGGCTCCGGCTCCTGCAGCTTCCGCACCAGTATCCGCAGGCAGCGAAGCAATCAACGCGCCGATGCCGGGAACAATCCTCAGCGTAAACGTTGCCGCCGGCGACGCAGTCAAGAAGGGTCAGGTACTGATGATTCTTGAGGCTATGAAGATGGAAAATGAGATTCTCGCTCCTAAGGACGGAAAGGTTTCATCCGTAGGTGTTGCAAAGGGAGCTTCTGTTCAGACAGGCACACTTCTCTGCACAATAGACTGATCTCTTTTTATTAACACTTTCGGAGAAAGGAGAAAAGTATCCGGCTGAGGATACTAATACTTATGGAAACTTTAATTAACTTTTTAAAGCAAACCGGATTTGCACTGTTTTTTAATGATCCGAGACAGCTTGTAATGATCCTGATTGCGTTTTTGCTTCTTTTCCTCGCGATTAAGAAAAAATTTGAGCCGCTTCTGCTCATGACTATCGCGTTCGGTATGCTTCTTACAAACCTTCCCGGAGCGAATATGTACCACGAGTGCCTTTTTGCGAACGGACACGTTCAGTGGTCGCTTTTCGGAGGAGCGGAAGTAACTCAGGCGTTTATTGACGAAGTTGCCGCCGGAGGAGCGTCTGAGGCTGTAATAGCTCAGCTTACGGATTATCTCGGAAAGTCCATCAGCGCAGGACTTATAGACTACCTTTATCTCGGAGTTAAGCTTGGTCTATATCCGTCGCTTATATTCCTCGGCGTCGGCGCTATGACCGATTTCGGTCCGCTGATCGCAAATCCGAAGAGCCTTTTGCTCGGTGCCGCAGCTCAGCTCGGTATATTTATCACATTTGTCGGCGCAAGACTTTTGGGCTTCACAGCCGCAGAGGCTTCTTCAATCGGAATTATCGGCGGAGCAGACGGCCCTACAGCAATTTATGTAACAACAATGCTTGCGCCATGGCTTTTAGGTCCAATCGCAGTTGCGGCATATTCTTATATGGCGCTCGTTCCTGTAATCCAGCCGCCTATAATGAAAGCTCTTACAACAAAGCAGGAGCGAATGATTGTAATGAAGGAGCTTCGCCCTGTTTCAAAAACTGAAAAAATCATTTTCCCGATTGTTGTAACTGTTTTTGTCTCACTTCTTGTTCCTTCCGCGGCTCCGCTTGTCGGATGCCTTATGCTCGGAAACCTTATGCGTGAATCGGGAGTTACTGAGAGACTTTCAAAGACAGTTCAGAACGAGCTTATGAACATAGTAACTATTTTCCTCGGAATTTCTGTCGGAGCAACCGCAACAGCCGCAACCTTCCTAAGTGTGGGAACACTTAAGATTATCGCTATGGGTGTTGTAGCATTCGGATTAGGTACAGCCGGCGGAGTTCTGCTTGCTAAGTTCATGAACCTCTTCCTCAAGAACAAGATCAATCCGCTTATAGGTTCCGCCGGAGTTTCAGCAGTTCCGATGGCGGCGAGAGTATCTCAGATCGTCGGTCAGAAGGAAAACCCCGGAAACTTCCTTCTTATGCACGCAATGGGACCGAACGTTGCCGGAGTTATAGGTTCTGCGATCGCAGCCGGAGTTCTCCTTGCTTTGTTCGGAAAATAATTTCAACGGATGAGTCCAAAGCCGCCGGACTGTCAGACAGAATGACGGTCTGCGGCTTTGACGATATCTGAAAACCTTTAGAAAGGAATGTTGTAAAATATGGCTAATCAGGCTAAAAACCCGCTTAAGATAACAGATACGATCCTCCGTGACGCTCACCAGTCTCAGGCTGCGACAAGAATGAGACTTGAGGAAATGCTTCCTGCCTGTGATCTGCTCGACAATATGGGCTACTGGTCGCTTGAATGCTGGGGAGGCGCGACATTTGACGCCTGTATGAGATTTTTAAACGAAGACCCTTGGGAGAGACTCCGCGCTCTTAAAAAGGCAATGCCCAAAACTCCTCTCCAGATGCTTTTCAGAGGACAGAATATCCTCGGATATAAGCATTATGCCGACGACGTTGTTGAGCAGTTTTGCAAGAAATCAATCGAAAACGGTATCGACGTCGTAAGAATTTTCGATGCTCTAAACGACCCGAGAAATATGGAAGCCGCAATGAAGTTTGTAAAGTTCTACGGCGGCAAGTGCGAGGCTGCGATTTCTTACACAATCAGCCCTGTTCACAGCGAGGAGTACTTTGTTAAGCTCGCTATGCAGCTTGAAAAAATGGGCGCGGATGTTATATGTATTAAGGATATGGCGAATCTGCTGCTTCCGTTTAACGCTTATTCGCTTGTCAAAAAGCTCAAAGAAAATATCAGTGTTCCTATCCATCTCCATACACACAACACAACAGGTACGGGAGACATGACCTATCTCATGGCTGCTCAGGCTGGCGTTGATATCGTTGACTGTGCTCTTTCACCGCTCGCAAACGGAACCTCAAACCCTGCTACCGAATCTTTAGTTGCAACTCTCAAGGGAACTCCGAGAGATACAGGACTGGACCTCACACAGCTTTCAAAGGCAGCCGAGCATTTCAGAAAAGTTGCGGCAAGACTTAAGAAAGACGGCATTCTTGACCCGAAGGTTTTGTCGGTCGATACAAACACTCTTCTTTATCAGGTCCCGGGCGGAATGCTTTCAAACCTTATTTCACAGCTAAAGCAGGCAGGTGCCGAGGATAAGTATTACGATGTTCTCGCCGAAGTGCCGAGAGTAAGGGCCGATTTCGGATATCCTCCGCTTGTAACACCTACAAGCCAGATTGTCGGTTCACAGGCGGTTTTAAACGTTCTTTCGGGAGAAAGATATAAAGTCTTCACAAAAGAATCAAAGGGTGTCTTGAGAGGCGAATACGGCGCGCTCCCGGGAAAGGTAAATGAGGAAGTACGCAAGAAGGCTATCGGTGACGCTGAGGTTATTACCTGCCGTCCTGCCGACCTTATAGCGCCTGAGCTTGATAAATATCGTGAGGAGCTCAAAAATGTTCCCGGATTTAACGGTTCTGATGAGGATGTTTTGAGCTATGCGCTGTTCCCGCAGGTTGCGGCAAAATTCTTCGAGTCACGACTTAAGAAAAACGATGCCCTGGCCGAAGCGACAGACCCTAATGCTGTCAGAGTATTTTATGTTGACGACGCTTCAAAATAATAAATAAAAATAAAAAACTCCGCTCTGCGCTGACCGCAGGACGGAGTTTTCTATGCGTGCATAGTAAAGCGCTATTTGGTTTTGTTAAGCTTCTTTGATTTTAAATTTTGCTCCTCATATTTATGTTTAGTAGCCTGACCGCCTCTTATATGTCTTTCCTGCTTGTTGATTTCAAGAATTTCCTTGACCTGAACATAAAGCTGAGGACGTATTTTTTCAAGTCTTTGGCTGACATCTTTGTGAACCGTGCTCTTGCTTATTCCAAACTGCTTGGCAGTGCTTCTTACAGTCGCTTTGTGCTCAATTATGTATTCGCCGAGTATAACTGAGCGTTCACAGTCTTTTGGTATCTCAATCATCAAGCTCACTCCCAAATGGTTTTTATTAATGTATATGCCGTTTTAAACCGCATAATTCATGGCGCATGATACGGCGTTGACTTAATAAAGCATTTGTGATATGATTTAAGAGCTGTTTGAAAATGGTTATGCTAAGATTACAGGCTGACAGCAGTTTATATAAAATTAATGTTTAATTCGGCGGTATCAGGATATTATAATTTAATCAGCCGAATTAAAACCGGTTTGCTCAGGAGGAAAAGCAAAATGAAGTATTATGTAGGAATAGACCTTGGAGGAACAAACATAGTTGCCGGGGTAGTAAACGAAAATTATGAGATAATATCAAAGGGCCAAATTAAAACGAACTGTCCCAGACCCGCAAAAGAAATATGCGAGGATATGGCGAAAGCGGCATCTGAAGCGGTTTTAAAAGCGGGAATAAGCATGGATGAAATAGAGTCTGTCGGAGTCGGAGCACCGGGAACAGCAAATTCGGATTTGGGGATTATAGAATATTCAAACAACCTTGGATTTAACAATGTGCCTATGGCTGAAATAATCGGCAAAATTTTAAACAAGCCCGTGTATGTTGAAAACGACGCAAACGCGGCGGCTTACGGCGAATATGTCGCGGGAGCGGCAAAGGGAGCGAATATGGCTGTCTGCATCACTCTGGGAACAGGAGTAGGCGGAGGAGTGATTATAGACGGCAAGATATATTCAGGCTTTAACTATGCCGGAGCTGAAATAGGTCATATGGTCATCGAGGTTGACGGCCCTCAGTGTACATGCGGAAGAAAAGGCTGCTTTGAGGTGTTCTCATCGGCGACCGGACTTTGCAGAATGACATTGGAAGCAATGCAGGCGGATAAAAACAGCCTGATGTGGAGCATGAACACAAAAAGCGGAGGAAAGGTTTCGGCAAGGCTCGCTTTTGAGGCTATGAGAGCAGGGGATAAATCGGCCAAGGAAGTAGTGGATAAATACATTAAGTATCTCGCCGCAGGAATAACAAACACGATAAACATTTTCCAGCCTGATATTTTGTGTATCGGCGGCGGAGTATGCAACGAGGGCGACGCACTTTTAAAGCCGATGAAAGAAATTGTGGCAAAAGAGGTCTATACAAGGGACTCAAAGCGCAATACCGAAATTGTTATAGCAAAGCTCGGAAATGACGCCGGAATTATCGGAGCGGCGTTTTTGGGGCTTTCAAAGAAAAAATGACATATACCGCAAACGCCTTGATATCAAAAAACAGCCGCTTAGGGAACTTGCCCTAAACGGCTGTTTTTAATTTAAATGTTTATTTATGATATTTCCCGTTTGAGTTTATTTGAAAGGCTCTGTAAATCTGTTCGAGCAAAACCACCCTGCAAAGCTGATGCGGCAGGGTCATTTTTGTGATAGAGAGCTTAAAATCGGATTTGTCTTTAATGCTTTGGTCAAGCCCGAAAGAGCTTCCGATAATAAAATTAACGGTGCTGACGCCGCTGTTGGGAATCAGGCTGAGCTGTCTGGCAAGCTCCTCGCTTGAAAGCTGTTTTCCCTCTATGCACATGGCAAAGCTGAAAGTCGATTTTGCGTCGATAAACGGGGCGATTGACTTTCCCTCATCAAAAAGAGCGGCGGCGATTTCTTTTTCTCCCGGATTTTCGGAAAGCCTTTTTTCCGAAAGCTCGATTATTTTTAAAGAGCAAAACTTTGAAAGGCGCTTTGAATATTCCGCTACAGCGTCTCTCCAATAGTTCTCTTTCAGTTTTCCGACTGTGATTAAATTAATGTTAAGCATTATATAGCGACCGCCAAGCCTTTTGTTTCAACGGGAGCGATTTCGAGTATGTAGTCTCTGTTTCTGACAATTTCAGAGCCGAGAGTTCTCAGCAAAGTGTTTTCGGCAACAGTAGGAGTGTTATTTTCCCGTGAAAGGTGTCCGAGAATAATTCTTGACGTTCCTTTCGCTATAAGCTTTTTCGCGAATGCCGACGAATCGCTGTTGCAAAGGTGACCGAATTTAGACATTATGCGCTGTTTCAGCGAATATGGGTATTTGCCGTTTTTGAGCATAACCTCGTCGTAATTTGACTCAAGCAAAACAAGCTCGCAGCCGGTCAAAGCCCTGTCGATTTCAGGGGTAATCTCGCCTATGTCGGTTGCGACGGCGATTTTTTTGCCGCTTGATGTGCTTAAAGTGTATCCCACGCTTCCCGCGGCGTCATGAGGAGTGGAAAACGAGGAAATTACAGAGCCGCTTATTTCAACGTCGCAGCTGTCAACAGGCACTAACCTGCATCCCGAAGCTACGCAGTCGTTTTCGCAGAGGTAGTCAAGTGTTGCGGAGCTTGCGAAAACAGGCACTTTTCTTTTAGAGGTAAAAACCTTCAATCCTTTAATGTGATCCGAATGCTCGTGAGTTATGAAAATACCCTTAACAGCTTCGGGGAGAATATCGTTTTGGGCAAGTCCCTCGCACAGCTTTTTACAGCTTACTCCGGCGTCGATAAGGATACCGCTGTTTTCGTCGCCGATATAAGTGGAGTTTCCGCTGCTTGAAGAGAAAAGAGGATAAACTTTTGTCAAATAAAACACCCTTTCATTAACTGAAAAGCGGGCCGATTATAAACATCGACCCTGCGTGAGTTTATTATAAAGCCTGCTTGCTGACCGAGTGTTCTTTTAAGATTTTAATATCCGCACCGAGCAGACGAAGCTTCTCATCCATATTTTCATATCCGCGTTCAATGTGGTGAATGTTTTCGATAACGGTAGTTCCGCTTGCCGCCATTCCGGCTATAATCAATGCGGCACCCGCTCTAAGGTCAGTCGCTCTGACAGGCGCGCCAATAAGCTTTCCGCCTGTAACAACGGCTGTTGTGCCTTCAACGGTTATATCCGCGCCCATTCTGCGAAGCTCAGAGACATATCTGAACCTGTTGTCGAAAATGTCGTCGGTAACAATGCTTGTCCCCTCGCAAAGGGTTAGAAATGCGGTGAACTGAGGCTGCATATCGGTAGGAAATCCGGGGTGAGGCTGTGTTTTAAGGCTTGTTTTCATTAATGGTCCGTCAACAGAAACCCTTACAGCGTCGTCAAATTCCTCAACAAAAACACCAGTTGTCCTGAGCTTTGTCGTGATAGACTCAAGGTGCTTCGGTATAACGTTTTTTATAAGAACATTTCCTCTTGTCGCCGCCGCCGCAACCATATATGTTCCGGCTTCAATCTGGTCGGGTATGATAGCGTAAGTAACGCCCTTTAAGTATTTAACGCCTCTTATTTTAATAACGTCGGTTCCGGCGCCCATGATATCGGCGCCCATCGAGTTTAAAAAGTTTGCCAAATCGACGATATGGGGCTCTTTCGCGGCGTTTTCAAGAATTGTCAAGCCGTCAGCCTTTACAGCGGCGAAAATAGCGTTAATTGTTCCCCCGACAGTGTTTATATCAAAAAACACCTGATTTCCGGTCAGAGCCTTGGCTTTTGCGATAACCACGCCGCCGTCGATATTGCATTCGGCTCCTAGGCAGGTAAACGCTTTAAGGTGCTGGTCGATAGGTCTGTCGCCCAAATCGCATCCGCCCGGCATGGGCACGCTCATTTCATGAAATCTTCCCAAAAGGGTTCCCATAAAATAGCTTGAGCCTCTGATTGAGCGCGCGAGTTCATACGGCACAACAGGATTAGTTACCCCTCTTGTGTCGATTCTTATTGTGTTTTTATCAATAATTCTTATTCCGGCGCCCATTTCATAAAGGATTTTAAGACAAATTGTAATATCGCTTATTTCAGGCACGTTTTCAAGCACACACGGTTCATCCGAAAGAATAGTTGCGGCTACTATTGCCAAAGCGGCATTTTTCGCGCCGCTTATCACAACCTCACCATGAAGAGGTATTCCTCCGTTAATTATATATTTATCCATTAAAGGTTATCTCCTTGGAAATTTTTACATAAAAAGAAGTTAGCTAACATCTAATAGCCATACCATTAGAGTAGTATACCACATAATCATAAAAAAAGCAATTACAATTTCGTTACATTTTATCGTCAAGCATTACAAAAAATTTATCTAAAATTGTACTCCATTGATAATTTTTAAGCACATAAAGATATCCGTTGTTACCGAGAGCTTCACAAAGTGACGGATTTTCTTCAAGAATTTTAAGAGCCTCAAAAAAATCCTCACGGCAGTAAAAATATAAACCGGCGTTGCTCCTTAGGCAGTGACCTTTCAGAACGTCGCAGTGAGCGGAGAGGAGAACCGGTTTTTTAAACGCCATTGCCTCAAGCATCGCAATCGAAAGGCTTTCAAAGTGAGATGGAAGCACAAAGCAAAGGCATTTTGACAGCAGAGCGTGTTTTTTCTCCTCGCTTACAAACCCCAAAGAGACAATGCTTTCGTTTTTAGGAATTTTTATAATTTCCTGACCGATTAACACAAGTTTTAAATCCGAGCCTGTGCGTTTTTTGTAGTCAAGAAAATACTCAAAAAGCCTGTCTGCACCTTTAGCGCTGTCAATTCTGCCCATATAAAGGATATATCGTTTGGGGATTTTAAAGTCAGGAGACGGAAATACAGCTTTGCCTGCATTTGGAATGTCTATTCCTATGCCTGTGATAATTGACGGCTTGCCGGTGATGTGAAATCTTCGTTTCGCAAGCTTTTCTTCTTCAGGGGTATTAAATATGATACCGCGTGCCGATTCAAATATTTTGTCAAAAATCGGAAGCTTAAGCGGAGGCTCGTTGTGAAGAAAAGGAACCAAAACGGCTTTTTCTTTAACAGCTTCAATTCCCATTACTGTAGGGTAATAAAGGTATGTCATGAAAATGAACCTGTCGTAGCTGTCTTTGTTCTCCGTTAGATATTTAAGCAGATTCGGGCAGTACGGTCCCTGCTCCTCAATCCATTTTTCACAAAGCTCAATGCTTGGGTAAATTTCGCCGAAAATTTTTGAGGAAAGCTGTTCAAACAGCCTTGAATCACGCTGCTTTTTGACCGAAAATCTTATAATCCGAACTCCGTTTAAGTAAGTTTCGCCCTCGTTGTAATAGTTTTTCCATTCGGTATAATCGGCCGCAGTTGAGGTTAAAACCGTTACCTCGTTTGTTTTGCTGAGCTTTTCGGCATACGCCCTTGCGTAGCTTTCCGCACCGCCGAGCACCTCTAAGCCGTAGCGCTGGATTATTATACAGAGCTTTCTGTTCATATTCTCCTCCGCTGACATTAATATTTTTATATTAAAATCCGAATAAGACGTTTTTTAAACGTCCGACAGTTTCATTTTTGTCAAAAGCTTTCAGCCTTTCGTACTGTTTGCTTATTAAATACCGCCTGACTTTTTCGCTTGAAGCCGCAAGCCATACCGCCTCTGCAAAGGCTCTAAGGTCATTTGTTTTCAAAATGATTCCGCTGTCGGCGAGAGTGTTTTCTACCCCTTCGCACCCAAATGCGACAATGGGAACGCCGTGAGCGGAAGCTTCAAGCAGAGGAACTCCGAAGCCCTCGTGTTCGCTCATTGACAAAAACACGTCGGCGCATTTGTAAAAAGCCGCAAGACGGGAGATGTCAACACTGCCTGTGAAATAAACCCCGTCAAGTTTAAAAGCATAGCACATCGCCTTAAGCTTTGATAAATAGCTCTCGTTTCCGACATCGGTGCCGACTAAAAAAAGCCTTGCGTTCTTTGATATATACCGCTTTATCAGCGCGAATATTTTTATAATATTGTGCTGGCATTTGTTAGGAGCAATCCGCCCGACAAAGAGAATATTTTTATAATTTCCGCCGCTGAGATTTCGTACTGTTTCAAAATCAGGAGCAACAGACAAAAACTTTTCGGCGTTAAAATATATTGGAACAGTAGTTACGGGTTTTCGTGTAAGCTCTCGAAGCTCATTTGAGTTGTATTCTGACGAGGCTGCTATCGAGTCTGCGGCTGAACAAAGCATCGGAAGCTGAGACCTGCCGAGTCGGCAAAGCTTTTGAAGAGGAGGGTTTGAATCGAAAAACTCAGGGGGAGTTATGTTGTGATAATACAGCACTTTTCGTTTCGCCGATAAATTCGAAAAAATTTCAGCCGACTTGCATCCTATCGAGTGGTGATAAAGAATTATGTCGTCGTCTGAGGCTGACAGAGTTTCGATTTTTCTTATTTCAAGGCCGGAGCTAAGAGCGCTTTTGGCGATGTTTTCGGCATACACAACGCATTTTATTACTTCGCTTTCAAATATTTCGGAAACGGCGCATACTTCGTTAAAAATCGCGTCGTTTTGCGAAAGTGTGGGTGTAATTTGAATCAGTCTCATTTGCTTTTCACATCCTGAGAAAGCTTTTTTTCAAGCACAAGTATCCGCTTTTCAAGGCGCTTTTTTTCAAGCTCAAGTCCGCTGCAAAACTCCGCAAGGCATTTGATTGCGGCGGAGGAGGTCTTGTTAAAATCATTCTGCTGGTCGAAAACGTGCTTAAAGTAAAAGTACGTTCCTTTTCTGAATATTTTTTTGACTGTCAGTTTAATTTTACCGTCAAGTTCGTCGTCCATATTCCACCAGTATTCTACTCTCGAAATGGCGGGAAGACGTGACAAACTTGACCCCAGCCGCTCTCCGAGAGGGCGGCTGTCGCTGACAGAGTACGCGTTTTCAATTGCCTTCAGCTCTTCAAGCGAATACCCTCTTGCCTCAATTCTTCTGTATATTTCGTCCATTATCTGCTGAATATTTACCGGGCTGTTCTGCCGGGCAGCAAACGAGCCGTTTTCTTCCGCTTTCATTTCCACAGCATTCCTTTCGATATTGTTTGAACTTTGCCTAAAAGTTTAATCAGAGTTTTTATATATCTCAAAAGCTTCGTCAGGTGAGGCGTCTGCGGCGATTTTTCCGTCTTTAAGATAAACCGCCCTGCCGCACAGCCGTTTTATCGCTGATTCGTCATGGCTGACTATAACCAAGGTTGTTCCCGAGTTTTTAAGCTCCTCGATTTTTCTTTGACATTTTTCCTGAAAAGCAGCGTCGCCGACAGCGAGAATCTCGTCGATAAGAAGTATTTCTGCGCTGCTGCTGACAGCAATTGAAAAAGCGAGCCGCATATACATTCCCGACGAATACGTTCTCACCGGTGAGTCGATAAATTTAGAAAGCTCGGAAAATGAGATAATATCGTCAAGCCTTTGCGAGATTTCCGATTTTGAAAGTCCGAGCACCGCCCCGTTAAAGTAAATGTTTTCCCTGCCCGAAAAATCAGGATGAAATCCGGCGCCTAGCTCAAGAAGAGACGAAACTCTTCCGCTTACGGTAATACATCCGCTGTCGGGGTAGATTATTTTAGAAAACAGCTTCAGCAAAGTGCTTTTTCCGCAGCCGTTTTTGCCGATAAGCCCGACCTGCTCGCCTTTTTTGATTTCAAGGTTTATGCCGTCAAGTACACAGTGAGACGAACAGGCTCTGTTTTTGCGAAAAAGCATGGTGTCTTTAAGAGTAGAACCGCCGCTTGAAACGGTAAATTTTTTTGATACGTTTTCAGCCTTTATACAGCACCCGTCCATAAATATTACTGTTTGCTCCTTTCATCCGAAAATTCATTAGATTTCCTCTGCAAAACGCCTCTGAAGTCTTGAAAAAAGGCTTATTCCCATAATAAAAACGGCTATTGCGTAAGCCGCCGAAACTGCAATTGAAGAAAATTGAGGCAGACTGTTGTAAAGAAGTATCTGCCGATAGCAGTAGATGATGCGCGTCATCGGATTGAGAGAAGAGATGAGTTTTACTTTTCCGGACAAAAGGTCCTCCGAATAAACAACAGGAGTAAGGTAAAACCAAGCTGTCAGCAAAACCGAAACTATATGCTCAAAATCCCTGAAATAAACGTAAAGTGATGAGAAAATACAGCACAATCCGGTTACAAATAAAAACTGGATAAGTATAACCGCCGGCAGAGCTGTCAGAGAAAGTCCTACCGGGGTTTTGGTTATAATTATCGCCGCAAAAGCGATAATAAATCCAAACAGCATATTAATCAGCGAAACGGCTGAAACCGAAAAAGGTATTACAAGGCGGGGAAAATATATTTTTTTAATGAGATTTGAATTTGAAACAATGCTTGTCGTCGCTACCGAAACGGCGGAGGTAAAAAAAATCCACGGCAAAAGCCCCACAAAAACAAACAGCGGATAATTTTTTTCCGATACTTTAAGTAAATGCGGGAATACTACCGAGTAGATGAGAAGCTGAAAAAGGGGATTCAGCAGAGTCCAAAGGAAGCCCAAAACCGAACCGCGGTATCTTGAGCGAAGGTCTTTTTTTATAAGCGAGCGCAGCATTTCACGATAGCTTATCAGCTCTTTTATTTCGTTTGCGAATTTCATATTCTCTCCCGGAATCAATGTGTTAAGTATGCTTTTAATATGCGCAAAGCCGTTAAAATTATGTAAAAATAAGTTATGATAGATAAGGAAAATTTGTATATGTATGTTAACAATAAGCTTACAAATGAGCTGTATACAATTGTTTTGAGAAAAAAGAGCGCCTTAAAAAAATTTCTGCCCCAAAAAGCCGTGAAAAGTATTTCCGAATATGTTCTTTCAAAACGCCGCCTTAATCAAAAGCCTTTGGCATACTCGTGCGAAGCCTATCCTTTCGGAGTGAACCTGATTGGGTTCGCGAGCTCGTCCATAGGGCTTGGTCAAAGCCTGAGACTCTATGCGAAAATGCTTAAGCAAGCGGACATTCCTTTTTGCGTGATAGATGTAACAGAGCTTTTCGGATTGAAAAAAACAGTAAGGCACGGATTTCAAACCTCGTATAAGCCTAAGTACTCGATTAATATGGTTCATCTTAACCCCGATGTTTTGAGCAGACTCGATTTGTATTATTCAAAAAAACTTTGGGACTTTAGGATTAATATAGGTATATGGCTTTGGGAGCTTGTGACAATCCCCGATAAATGGGTTAAAGAGCAGTTTAGGTTCAGCGAAATAATAACCCCGTCTCAGTTTTGCAAAAGAAGTTTTGAAAAAAGCCTTAATATTCCCGTGGTAAAAATTCAGTACGGATTTAATCCCGGTAAACGAAACGAGTATATACACAAAGATAAGCCGTTTACCGTCCTTGTGATGTTTGACAGCAATTCAACGACTGCCCGAAAAAATCCTTTCGGAGCTGTTTTAGCATACAAGCAGGCGTTCGGAGGTCAGAAGGACGTCCGGTTGATTATAAAAGTAAACAATCCGCAGGAAAAATGTATTAAGGCAATAAAAAAAGCTGCCACGGGATTGGGTGAGGTCAAAATTATCACGGAAAATATGACAAAACAAGGGGTAAAAAAGCTTATTGCCGGTTCCGATGTGCTTCTTTCGCTTCACAGAAGCGAGGGGTTTGGACTGTGTATTGCCGAAGCCATGCTAAGCGGCACGGCGGTCGTATCGACAGGCTGGTCGGGCTCTCATGAGCTGACAGCCGGACTTGAAACAGAGGTGGGTTACAGTATGACGGATATAAACGACAAGACGGGGATATATCCGAAAGGATCAAGCTGGGCAGAACCAGACACAGCAAAAGCGGCGGAAATATTAAAGCGGCTTTATTTTGATAAGGACTTTTACAAAGCGCAGACTGAAAAAGGAATGAATAAGATGATATCGGAGTTTTCAATAAAAAAGCAGTCGGCAAAGCTTTTGGCGGAGCTTTTGTATCTTGCGGACAGCGAATGTTAATAAAATGTTAAATTTGACATCGCTTGTTGACAAAGCAAAGGGTAAGTGATATATTTTAAGTTGTAAATACATTGACGGGAAAAAAGATATCAAAGCAGGCGAAGAGAGCCGCTATAAAGGTGCAAGGCGGTGCTGCCGAAATATTATAGCTCTTCCCCGAGTAGTCTGCTGAAAGCTGCGGCGAGTAGGTAAGAACGGATTCCTCCGTTAACGGGAAACACATTATTAGATGTGGCTGAGGGTGCATTTTGTGCCGAATAAGAGTGGTACCACGTAAGGAAACTTTCGTCTCTTATATGCTTAAAAAGCATGTAAGAGATTTTTTATTTATCCGCCTTCCGCCATAAATTCAGAAAGGAAAAATGACTATGAAAAATTTTGAAAAGTACACAAGGCAGTTTTTCCCGGCTCCTGCCGATGAAATTACAATGGACTGGGCGAAAAAAACGTATATTGATAAAGCGCCGATATGGTGTTCTGTCGACCTGCGCGACGGAAATCAGGCGCTGATTATTCCGATGAGCCTTGAGGAAAAGCTCGAATTTTTCAAGCTCTTGGTAAAGGTAGGCTTTAAGGAAATAGAAATCGGTTTTCCGGCAGCTTCGGAAACAGAGTATAATTTCTGCCGCAAGCTCATTGAGGAAGACCTCATCCCCGACGACGTTGCCATTCAGGTTCTCACACAGTCGAGAGAGCATATTATCGCGAAAACCTTTGAGGCGCTCAGAGGAGCGAAGAACGCAATCGTTCACCTGTATAACTCAACGTCGGCGGCGCAGAGAGAGCAGGTTTTCAAAAAGAGCAAGCAGGAAATTATAGACCTCGCGGTTTTCGGCGCTAAGCTTTGCAAGGAGTATCGTGAAAAAACCGAGGGAAATTTCAGATTTGAATATTCTCCCGAAAGCTTTACGGGAACAGAGATGGACTTTGCCGCCGAAATCTGCAATGCTGTAATCGATGTATGGCAGCCGAGCGAAAACGACAAAACGATAATCAATCTTCCCGTAACCGTTTCACACTCAATGCCGCACGTTTACGCAAATCAGGTTGAATATATGTGCAGGC
This sequence comes from uncultured Clostridia bacterium, assembly GCA_944385905.1. GTDB lineage: Bacteria > Bacillota > Clostridia > Oscillospirales > Ruminococcaceae > CALWZA01. Next base: position 12,956 of record CALWZA010000012.1, on the reverse strand, counting down.
ATCTCAAAAACAGAGAGAACGTCATTGTTTCAATTCACCCTCATAACGACAGAGGCTGTGCGGTCGCCGACAGTGAAATGGGTATTCTCGCGGGCGCCGACAGAGTTGAGGGAACGCTTTTCGGAAACGGCGAAAGAACGGGAAATGTCGATATAGTAACCCTTGCGCTCAATATGTTCTCGCAGGGTGTTGACCCGGAGCTCGATTTTACAAAGCTTCCTGAAATAACAGAAGTATACGAGCGTGTGACGCGTATGCACGTTTACGAGAGACAGCCTTACAGCGGACAGCTTGTGTTCGCGGCGTTCTCCGGTTCTCATCAGGACGCAATCGCCAAGGGAATGAAGTGGAGAGAGACACAGAACACCGAGCACTGGACAGTTCCTTATCTTCCTATTGACCCGACCGACGTCGGAAGAGTGTATGAGTCTGACGTCATAAGAGTAAACAGCCAGTCGGGCAAGGGCGGAATAGGATTTATCCTTGAGACGCAGTTTGGCTTTAATCTTCCGCAGAAAATGCGCGAGGAGTTCGGCTATGCGGTTAAAAATGTATCCGACCACGGTCATAAGGAGCTTTCTCCTAAGGAAGTTTTCGATATCTTTAACGATATGTATGTAAACAAGGAAACTGTATTCGCGATTCCGGAAGCTCACTTTGTTCAGAAAAACGGAATTGAAGCGGCCGTAACGGTTGTAAAGGACGGAAAGGCTGAGAATATTCACGGATGCGGAAACGGAAGACTTGACGCCGTCAGCAACGCGGTTAAAGAGTGGCTCGGAAAGGAATATACAGTTTTCAACTACTTTGAGCACGCGCTTGAGGGGACTTCAAAAGCAAAGGCGGTTTCTTATGTTGAAATCGAAGACGAAAACAAAAACGTCTTTTGGGGAGTCGGAATTGACACCGACATTATCGTATCGTCGGTGAAGGCGCTTTGCAGTGCTGTCAATAATCTTTTGTCAAAGTAATTCGGTATTGATGAAAAACAAATAAAAAAATCGGTTCGCTGAACTTTTTAGCTTGGCAGAACCGATTTTTTTAAAAATATAAAAAAGCAAGCTTTAAGCCTGAGCTTAAAGCCGCTTTTATTTGTTCATACTGTAAAAGCCGAGTTTGCGTAAAACCGCTGATTATTCCTCAGCAGGAGCGCCTACAGGGCAAACGGAAGCGCATGTTCCGCAGTCGATGCACTTTTCAGGGTCGATAACATATTTGCTGTCGCCGGCAGAAATAGCGTCAACGGGGCACTCAGCTTCGCAAGCGCCGCACTGGATGCATTCGTCAGAAATTTTGTATGCCATAACTTACAACCTCCTTGTTTGGTTAGAGCTTAAACTCCACGATAATATAATACCATATTTCAAAGAAAATGCAAGTACTTTTTCAAACTTTATAACGCTGTAAGCGCATAGTCAGCATTATGCATTTCGGCATATTATGCTAAGGGGTGATAAGGTGACTCCGTGTGAGACAACAGCGGCAGTTACTGCGCTTGCGAATGCAATTGCCTGCAAAACGGAAAGCAGCGAACAGCTTGCCGTCCTTGCGGCTGTTTATGTTCAGCTCGGAGATACGCTGGCGACTATTGCAGCGACAAGAGCTTTATGCGAAAAAAACTCGGACGAAAAGCGCGGAAAGAATAAATGCTGTTAAATCCGCGGCAAGCGAGCAGGGAAGAGCGTGACGGGTTTTTTTTGCTTTAACTGCTCCGAAATAAACGGCGATGGTGTAAAAGGTTGTTTCGGACGCTCCGAGCAAAACGCTTGCCACTCTTCCCGCAAAGCTGTCGGGACCGTTTTCGCTTATAATTTGTTCATAAACCGCAAGCGCTCCGCTTCCCGAAATCGGGCGAAGAAACGCGAGAGGAGCGCATTCGGCTGGAAATCCTATTTTTTCAAGAAACGGAGAGACAGCACTGCACAGCATATCTGCGGCTCCGCTTGCGTTAAGCATTCCTACGCATGTCATAAGCGCAATGAGGGCAGGAAGAATATCGAACGCTGCAATAAGGTTTTCCTTTGCACCTACTGTAAATTCGTCGAATATGTCAACTTTTTTTATAAGTCCGTATATTAAAATGCCTGCTATAAAAACAGGAATTATGTAGTCTGAAAATCTCATGTTCGGCCGCCCTTTTTGTCAAAGACGAAAACGAGGGTTATTCCGACGCATACCGAGCAAAGGGAAGTCAGAAGCACTGCGGGAAGAATGTCAAGCGGAGTCTGCGAGCCGTAGGCAAGCCTTAAAGCCGCAACAGTGGTCGGTAAAATCTGAATTGAAGCCGTATTCAAAACCGCAAGCATAATCATGTTTCTTGAGGCGGTTTCGCCCGGATTGTCCGCTTTTTCAAGCTTTTTCATAGCGTCTATTCCCAGCGGAGTAGCGGCGTTTCCCAAGCCGAGAAGATTAGCGGTTATGTTCATTGAAATAGCGCGGAAAGCCTCAGAGTCTGGACTTATGCCTTTAAATAAAAATTTGGCGACTGGTCTGAACAGCTTTGAAATAACGTTTGTCAGGCCTGATTTTTCAGCGATCCGCATAAGTCCTCCCCAAAGACCCATCGTTCCCAGCAGAGCAAGGGAAAGTTGCGCGGCTTTTGTTCCGCTGTCAATAGCGGCGTTTGAGACTTCGGAAATGTTGCCGGTTATTATTCCGACAATTACCGAGACAGATATAAGCCCGCCCATTATCCATTTCATCATTGCTGTTTATTCCTTTCTTATCATCATCTAAGAGCAAGATCACCGGCAAAATTTAACTTGCGGTTTAAAATCATTGATTGATATAAAAATACTATAACAGCAGTTTTTAAAAAATTATAAACCATGCAATAAATATGTGCAAAATTTACAATTAGAATTATAAAAGTTTGTTTATTATTTTGTCGGATACAAGGTTGACAGACATTAGTTTGTCACGTATAATAAATTTATGTCAGGAAATGTTGTATATGGAAAGGAAGATTTGAATGAAATCTACAGGTATCGTAAGAAAAGTAGACGAGCTCGGAAGAATAGTTATTCCGAAAGAGCTCAGAAAAACTCTCGGAATTGAGGAAAAGGATCCTCTTGAGATTTTCGTTGATAACGATTTTATTATCCTCAGAAAATACTCAAGCTCCTGCATTTTCTGCGGAGAGTGCGATAACATCGTAGAGTACAAGGGCAAGCATGTCTGCAAGGATTGTCTTGCAAAGCTTAACGAGAGATAACCGCGCCGAGTGTCTTACATAAGTAAACGATAATGATTAAATACGGGATGGGTGAAAACCTGTCCCGTATTTTATTTTATGAAGGTCACTTCAGTGATATGACAGCTTTAAGCAGGCAAATCCGATTGACAAATATGCACAACGGAGATATAATGATTTTATATATATTAACATACATCATTTATATGGAAAGGAAAGGTCATAATATGGACGCACTATTAAAGCTGCTTAAAACAAACGCACGTATCTCCAATGCCGAGCTTGCGGTATTGCTTAATGAAACAGAGGCCGCGGTCGCAGCCAAAATCGCCGATTATGAAAAAAAAGGTATCATTAAGGGATACAGCACCATAATTAACGATGACCTTGTAAATAAAGACCAGGTTGTGGCATATATCGAACTGAAGGTTACACCGCAGGCTAGGTTCGGATATGACCAGATAGCCAAAACGATAAGCGGATATGACGAGGTTGAAAGCGTCGCCCTGATGTCTGGGGCGTATGACCTTGCGATAACGGTTTTGGGTCAAAACATAAGAGACATATCCTCGTTTGTAGCTCAGAGACTTGCGCCTATCGACGGGGTTATTTCAACGACCACCCATTTTTTCCTGCAAAAATATAAAGAGAACGGCATACTTTTGTGCGGCGAGCCGGGCGATGAAAGAGGAATGTATTAATAATGCTTGATTATAATAAAATAGTCTCCAAAAAGGCAAGGGAAATGAAGCCTTCGGGTATCAGACGCTTTTTTGACCTTGCGGCGACAATGGAGGATGTTATTACTCTCGGAATCGGAGAGCCTGATTTTCAAACTCCGTGGTCCATTCGCCGTGCGGCAATAACGGCTCTTGAAAAGGGAAAGACTTTCTATACCGCTAATTCCGGACTGGCTAAGCTTAGGGAAGTAATTTCAGGATACCTTAAAAAAACCATTCATGTCGAATACAACCCGGCCGATGAAATAATCGTTACCGTCGGAGGCTCTGAGGCGATAGACCTTGCGATTCGGGCAATTGTCGAGCCGGGCGACGAGGTGCTTGTGGTCGAGCCGAGCTTTGTGTGCTATTCTCCGCTTGTCGAGCTTTGCGGAGGAGTTGCGGTTCCGCTTATAACAAAGCGTGAAAATCTTTTCAGGCTCACCGCTGACGAGCTTTTGGCAAAGATAACCGACAAAACAAAGCTGCTGGTTTTACCGTATCCGAATAATCCGACGGGAGCGGTAATGAGACGCGACGACCTTGAAAAGCTTGCCGAGGTTTTAAAAGACACAAACGTTATAGTGCTTTCGGATGAAATTTACTGCGAGCTTACATACGGCGGACAAAAGCACGTGTCAATCGCCGAAATTCCCGGAATGAGAGAAAGAACCCTTGTTGTAAACGGATTTTCAAAAAGCTATGCCATGACGGGATGGCGTCTCGGATATGTTTCGGGACCGAAAGAAATAATAAAGCATATGCTCAAAATTCATCAGTACGGAATTATGTGTTCGCCGACGATAAGCCAGTACGCCGCCATTGAGGCTATGGAAAACTGCGAGGGCGACGTCAGAATGATGGTGGAGGAATATGACAGAAGACGAAGATTTGTCGTTGACGGATTTAACAATCTCGGACTTGACTGCTTTGAGCCCGAGGGAGCGTTTTATGTGTTCCCGTGTATAAAATCTCTCGGAATGACCAGCGAGGAGTTTTGCGAGGAGCTTTTGCAGAAAAAGCATGTCGCTGTGATACCTGGCAACGCTTTCGGAGACTGCGGAGAAGGATTTATAAGAGTTTCTTACGCGTATTCGCTCAAGCATTTGAAAGAGGCGCTCAGCCGTATCAGGGAGTTTATAGATGAGTTTAACGCTGATGAAAAGAGCTGAGGTTAAAGCTTTCGCGAAAATAAATCTCTCGCTTGATATAGTCGGCAAAAGGGAAGACGGGTATCACGAGCTGAGAACGGTTATGCAGTCGGTTTCACTGTGCGATATGATTTCGATTGAGAAAACCGAGGGTGCAATTGCGCTTTCGGTTTCCGACAAAGCTGTGCCCGACGGAGAGGGCAATCTCGCGTATAAAGCGGCAAGTCGCTTTTTTGAGTTTGCGAAAATAGGCGGCGGAGCGAAAATTCATATTCAGAAGAATATACCGTCTCAGGCTGGGCTCGGAGGAGCGAGCGCCGACTGCGCGGCGGTGCTCGGTGCGCTTAACGAAATGTATGAAAGACCGCTTGATAAAGAGCTGCTTGCGGAAATCGGTGCGTCGCTTGGTGCTGACGTTGCGTTTTGCCTGACCGGGGGAGCCTGCCTGTGCGAGGGTGTCGGTGAAAAACTGACGACGATTGAAAGACTCTCCGACTGTTTCATAGTTATCGCAAAGCCGAATGAGGGAGTTTCCACTCCCGCCGCCTACGCTCAGTATGATAAGCTTAAGGCAAAGCCGGTATTTACAACGGATACGGTGATTTCGGCTCTGTCAAATAAGTCCGTTTTTGAAACCGCAAAGGCAATGTCCAACTCTTTTTTTGAAGCGATAATTCTGCCTTCGGTTGACGATATTAAGAATATTATTAAAAACAGCGGCGCGCTCGGAACGAATATGAGCGGCTCGGGCTCGGCGGTTTTCGGCTTGTTTGATGACAAAGCCAAAGCAAAAGCCTGCAGGGAAAACTTTTCAAAAGACATATTTTCCGCCGTGTGCGTTCCTGTTGACTGCGGGTGGGAAATAATAAACTCATAGTTCGGAAAGGGTTGATAATATGAAGCCGAAAAAATGTAAGGTCTGCGGATACAAATTTCAAAAAGACGACGGGGATATCTGCCCTGAGTGCTTGTCGTCGAGGGAGGATACAATTTCCTGCGAGGATTTGTCCGAAGAAGACCACAGCCACGAGGAGTTCGGAGAGAGCAGGCAGAGTGAATATCAAAATCCGCAAAACAGCGTTCCCGATTACCGCAGATATCGCCGCCAGATTCCTAAAAACAGCGGCAGACCTCCTCAAGACCAGTCAAGCGGATGCCTCGGAATGATATTTGTAATTATTGTAATTGCGATTATTGTTTTTATGTTCAGCGCCGTAATCAGCCAAATGCGGTTTGATAATATCCGCAACTCGTCTTATATAGAAATTTTCGGAATGAACATAATAAGCACTGAAATATGATGAGTACAGAGTGCTGCGAGATATGCCCCAGAATGTGCGGGGTTGACAGGCGGGTCCAAAAGGGATTTTGCCGCCAGAGCGAAAGAATTAAGATTGCAAGAGCCGACCTGCATTTTTGGGAAGAGCCTCCCATAAGCGGCACAAAAGGCTCGGGGACAGTGTTTTTTACAGGCTGTTCGCTCGGCTGCTGCTTTTGTCAAAACTATGAAATATCCGCTTTAAATAAGGGTCAGGAAATTTCAGAAAAACGTCTGGGAGAGATTTTTCTTTCGCTGAGAGACAAAGGGGCGCACAACATAAATCTTGTCAACCCTACTCATTTCGCGCCGCAGATTGCAAAGGTGCTTGATAAAGTCAAGGACAGACTCGGTATACCTGTCGTTTACAACAGCGGCGGATATGAAAGAGCAGAAACGCTCAGGCTTTTGGACGGATATATCGACGTTTATCTGCCGGATATCAAGTTTTTTTTGCCAAAGCTCTCAAAAAAATACTGCCATGCGGAAAACTATTTTGAGTTTGCATTTGCGGCTGTTAAGGAAATGTTCAGGCAAACTGGAAAGCCCGTTTTTGAAGACGGCTTGATAAAAAAAGGGACGGTTGTAAGGCATCTTGTTATGCCGTCATGCCGCAGGGATTCGTTTGAGATTATAGACAGGCTTGGCAGTGAGTTTTCAAAGGACGATATACTTTTAAGCCTTATGAGCCAGTATGTTCCCGAATATAAAGCTGAAAGCTTTCCCGAAATCAACAGAAGACTGACTACGTTTGAGTATAATTCTGTTTTAAAGTATGCCGAAAAATACGGTTTTGACGGCTTTTCGCAGGAAAAATCGTCGGCGGCTGAAGACTTTATACCCGAATTTTTTGACAGCGGGTTTGAATAAGTTAATGGAAAACCAAAAAGGAATGAAAAATATGATAACATACGGAATAATCGGCGCAATGCCGTCGGAGCTTGCCCAAATAGCTAAGGAGTTTCCCGACGCTTTGAAAGAAACCTCGGCGATGTATGAGTTTCACGTCGCAGAGAAAAACGGCAAAAAAATCGTTTTTGTATGCTGCGGAATAGGAAAGGTGAACTCGGCGGTCTGCACTCAGGTGCTTATCGACCGTTACAATCCCGATTTTATTATCAACACGGGAGTAGCCGGCGGAATGGGCAAGGAGGTTAAGGTGTGCGATATAGTCATCGCCTCCGACGCGAGACATCACGACCTTGTGCCGAGACTTTTGGAAAACTATCCTCCGTTCTGCTCGGATTTCAAATCCGACGAACATCTTGTCGAGCTTGCGAAAAAGGCTTGCGGAGAGCTTGGATATGCTTGCCACACAGGACGTATTGTTTCGGGAGAGCAGTTTATATCAGACAGCTCGGTAAAGGCAAATATCATAAAGGAATTTGACCCTTTGGCGGTCGATATGGAAACATCGGGAATTGCGCATACCGCTTTCAGAAACGGAGTCGCATTTGTTTCGGTGAGATGTATGTCGGACAGCGCAGACGACAACGGCGAAATGTCGTTTGAGGAATTTGAAAAAATCGCGGCGGATAAAAATGCCCGTGTTATTATGAAAATGATAGGATAAATTTAAACGGAATCGTTGTAAATCAACGGTTCCGTTTTATCTTGTTCAGTTTGCACAATTTTGAAGATGAAAATTTTGTGAAAACGTGGTTTTTTTCATTGACTTGTTGAAATGAAAAATGTATAATGATATATGAGGAAATTTAGTTTTTATTTTTCCTTTCGTGTTTTTCAGACTAATTATTAAAGTTAGTATATTATTTTTAAGGAGTGTTACTATGTCAAGTTTGACCAAAAACCCAAATGTAAACAAATGGGTTGAAGAAATGATTGCGCTCACAAAGCCTGATAAGGTGGTGTGGGTAGACGGAAGCGAGAAACAGCTTGATGAATTCAGAGCCGAGGCTATTGCAACAGGAGAAATGATAAAGCTCAACGAGGAAAAGCTTCCCGGCTGTCTGTATCACAGAACTCTCCCAAACGACGTTGCCCGTGTTGAGGACAGAACGTTCATCTGCTCAAGAAGCAAGGATGACGCAGGTCCTACAAACAACTGGTGCGACCCTAAGGAAATGTACGCGAAGCTTACTCCTATGTACGACGGAGTTATGAAGGGCAGAACAATGTATGTAATCCCGTATTCAATGGGACCTATCGGTTCTCCTTTGGCAAAGGTCGGAGTTGAGCTTACCGACTCTATCTACGTTGTTCTAAATATGGCTATTATGACGAGAATGGGCGCGGACGCGTTTAAAAACCTCGGCGACACCTCAAACGACTTCGTAAGAGGACTTCACTCAAAGGCAAATGTTGACCCTGAGAACAGATATATCGTTCACTTCCCTGAGGACAACACAATCTGGTCAATCAACTCCGCATACGGCGGAAATGTTCTTCTCGGAAAGAAGTGCTTCGCTTTGAGAATCGCTTCATATCAGGGCAAGAACGAGGGCTGGATGGCTGAGCATATGCTTATTCTCGGACTTGAGAAGCCAAACGGCGAAATTAAGTATATCACAGCGGCATTCCCGTCTGCCTGCGGAAAGACAAACCTTGCTATGCTTATTCCGCCGGAGGGATATACAAAGAAGGGCTATAAGGTATGGACAGTCGGCGACGATATCGCATGGCTCAAGCAGGGCGAGGACGGAAGACTTTACGCTATCAACCCTGAAAACGGCTTTTTCGGCGTAGCTCCCGGAACAAACGCACATTCAAACTATAACGCACTTGCTTCTACAAGGAAGAACACAATCTTCACAAACGTCGCAATCAACAACGATGATATGACAGTTTGGTGGGAAAAGCTTGACAACAACCCGCCTGTAAACGCAACAGAGTGGAAAGGCGAAAAGGTAAACGGACCTGAGTATATAGCCGCAGGAAACAAGCTTGCTCATCCTAACTCCAGATTCACAGCTCCCGCAATCAATTGCCCCTGCATCTCATCAGAGTTCAATAATCCGGCAGGAGTTCCGATTTCTGCAATCATCTTCGGCGGACGCCGCGCGAAGACTGCTCCGCTTGTATACCAGTCGTTTAACTGGCAGCACGGTACTTTCGTTGGATCAATCATGGCTTCCGAGACAACAGCCGCTGCAACAGGAGCGGTAGGCGTTGTAAGACGTGACCCGATGGCTATGCTTCCTTTCTGCGGATACCACATGGGCGACTACTGGGCTCACTGGCTCGAAATGGGCAAGAAGCTCGGCGACAAGGCTCCTAAGATATTCAATGTAAACTGGTTCAGAACCGATGATGAAGGCAACTTCGTATGGCCCGGATTCGGCGACAACATGAGAGTACTCGATTGGATTATTGACAGATGCGAGGACAAGGTTGACGCTGTTGAAACCGCAATCGGATACGAGCCTAAGCCTGAGGACATCAACATTGAAGGACTTGACGGCTTCACAACAGAAACCATTGCTGACCTCCTTACTGTAGATAAGGATCTTTGGAAAGAAGAAACAAAGGGAATCCACGAGTTCTATGCTAAGTTCGGAGACAAGCTTCCTAAGGAGCTTGAGGGAGAGCTTGAAGCTCTTGAAAAGAGACTCGGATAATTACGGTTTATAGTTTGGCTCTGAGAAAAAAAGAGCTTGAAACGCCATATTAAAAAATAAACTGGCGCTGTTTAAAACGGCGTCAGTTTTTGTTTTTAAATCAAAAAGCGTATATAAAAACCGCCGCGGCAAAATTTTCACCGCGGCGGTTTGTTGTTTGGTTTGTCAGTTTTCGAAGAATCAGCCTATTTCAGCAATGTCAGCATTTCCTGTTATGGCTTTTGTTAATGTCGTAAATCTCCACTTTACGTTTTTTCTGTCATAAATTGAGAACCCGTCAACTCCAACCGCCATGTTGTTGTTATCCCACCAGAAGCAGACTATTCCTCGTTTTGCGGCTTCGCTTACAACGAATTTGGCATGTTCTGCTCTTTCGGATTCGTTGTTTTGGTCTGCTGAAGCCCATTCGCCGATGATAACGCCTACGCCCTTGCTTGTGAATTTGTTGTAAAGGTTTTCAAATTCGTTTGAAATGCTCTTGGCGTCACTTGAAGTTGGTGAGAAGTTCGGATCTGTGCAGTCAAAGCAGAAGTATGCGGGAGAATAGTTGTGAACAGAAATCAGTATTCTGTTTTCATACTGCGAGCTGTCAGTCGGAATCTTAAACTGGCTTGTCAAAGCGGTTAATGCGCTCGCCGTAACTCCAGGTACGAGAAGAAAGCGGTCTTTGTTGTTGCCTCCGGTCGCCCTAACAGTGTCAACAAATGTCTGATTTGCCTCGTTAAGGTTTCTTAAAATATCTTTCCAGCCCTGCTTGTTCAGTTCGTCTCCGACAGGCCACCAGATGTTGACTCCGGGTTCAGTACCCTGAGGCTCGTTCATTGACTCAAAAATCACATGGTTGTCATAGTTTTTAAAATATGTAGCTATCTGAGCCCAGATGTTTGTGATATATTCCTTTGTCTGCTGACGAGAATCATTTGAGAGGTCATAGCCGTTCTCGTTGTTATCGTGATGAGAGTTGATAATGACATACATATCATTATTTATGCAGTAGTCAACAACTTCTTTAAGACGCTTAAGAGCCTTGTCGTCAATTTTATGTGTAGAAGCGTCGCTGACCCCTGTCCATGAAAAAGGAATGCGTACAGCATTGAAACCGGCTTCCTTCATACCGTCAATAATGGCTTGGGTTGTTTTCGGAGCGCCCCAGTTGGTTTCGAGTTCGATTTTGTTTGCAGCGTCAAAAGTATTGCCGAGATTAATTCCCGATTTCATATCCTGAAGCAGTTCATTTGCGGAAATGTCGGCAGGAATCTTTGTCTTTGCGCTGACAGCCGAAGCGGGACTCGGCAGAGTTATATTGTGGTAAATCTTAAGCTCTGTCGGCGGAATATACGGCGCCTCGGTTGCCTTGGCGGTAGTAGTGGTTGCTTTTGTAGTAGTGGTTGCCTGAGTGGTTGTTGTAATTGTTGTAGTAGTTACAGTGGTGGTTGTGGTTGCGGAAGTTGTAGTTTCAGAAGTTGTGGTTGCTTCCGTTGTGGTTGTCGCCTCAGTGGTTGTGGTCGGCTCGGTTTCCGACTCTGTGATCTCTGTGATGTCAAGGGTCGCAACAGTTGCCTCATCAAGTGTCACGGACGATGTCGCAGAAGAATCACCTTTGCTGTTATCGCTTCCGCACGATGCAAACAAGCCTGCGGCAAGTGAAAGAGCGATAAAAGCAGATAATATTTTTTTAAGAGTCATATTAACATCCTTTCAAACTTTAAAAAAACCTAAAAGATAAAAAATAATAGATACATGATACACCAATAAAAACGTATTGTCAATCAAAGAAAAAGTTAAATTATTTATATCATGTAGAAATTTAAACAATAATTTTATGTAGAATTAACAATCGGAGCGACAGATATTCTGCCGCTCCGATTAAAATACAGAACCGCTTATTTGTTATTTTTCTTGTCAAAAGCGGGATTAAAGGCATAAAAATTTTTAGAGTTTAAATAATCCTGAGTCTGTCTGAGAGCTTCGCTAAAACAATCGGAGTGGAATGCTTTTGCGATCTCATTTTATTTTAGATTTTCCACTTGATTTCAAGACTATCTTCCGAGGCGTTGATACGCTCGATTAAGCAATCCACAACTGTAATTTTGTCGCTGACCGACAGCTCATCCCAATGCTCCATATAACCGCTGATTTCTCCGATGTTATCCTTGCGGTTTTCATCATCGAACTGTGTAATCCGTGCGGACAGTTCTTTCTTTTCAGCATCCAATTCAGAAATGCGGTTATTTATGTACTGCATTACTGTTTCATTGGCTGCCGTGATTTTATCGAGCAGAGAGGATATTTCCTTGTCGATAGCATCTATGCGGGTTTTCAGTTTGACAATTTGCAGGTTACAGCCTTCCTGCTTTTGTTTAGAAAGCGTTTTGAACTCCGCTAATTTTTTCTGCATTTCTTCAAATACAATTTCATCTACTATATCGGCGTTCAGCGAGCCGAAATGACAGCCGCCGGCATTGTACTTGTTGTTGCAGAGATAATAACGGTTGTCAGACTTGGTTTTACATCGGTATATTTTGGCAGTGAGGGCATATCCGCAATGGGCGCATTTGATTTTGCCTGCAAGCCATGTTGCTTTCGCTTTAACCGGCTTTGCAACGCTCTGATTATTCAGGCACTTGGAACGGCATTTCATCCAAGTTGATGAATCCACCAAGCCTTCATGCGGAGCAAGCACAAGCGTATGACCTTCAAGTGATACGGTCTTGCGTTTCTTGGTATCACCCGAATATAAATACGCTCCGTTTGTACCGATAAAATCTTCGGGAATATTGGCGATATTCGTGCCTTGCGCTTTGAAAAAATCATAAAGCTGATAATCGGCTCTGACATACACAGGATTTATAACTACATCACGCAATCGACTTCGGTTGAAAAGTTTACCATCGCGCTTTCGTATGCCGTGTTCTTCTAAATAGCGCATTACATCACCAAGCGAGGTCTGCGGTTCGGCATAAAGAGAAAATATCAGTCTGACGATTTCAGCCTCAG